>NZ_KV797619.1:259500-355791 GCF_001809415.1 Rothia sp. HMSC058E10
CCCCCCCCCCCGCGTCTATAAAATTATCCTCTTCCACATCATTTTGCGCCGTCATACATTGCAAATAGCTTGCGTAGTTTGATGTACTTATAGTCCACATACCGCGTTTATCGAACACGCTCATTTTCCAAATATGAAGAATAGTTTCTTTACTTAGAAAAATATGTCACAAATCACAAATTTCCGCCAAAGTGCCTAAATTTCTAGAATATTTAGTATCTTACATCACAAAAACTTCTATAAATCTTAAATTTTTTGTGATCTGAAACAAATTTTATGGAAGTGCACTACCAAAATCTCTCTGCATTTCCGACCACTACAATCTTCAACCACGTAAACTATAGATACAGTTACGATTCAAAACACACAGATAACAAGAATCTAACCTTAATATCAGCATATATTCTGCCAAGTATATACTTATACCTGACATATATTGTTGATTACAGATTAAGGTTCGCCTATGTAATTCTTTGCGTCTGTTGTGCTCAGTAACGCATCCCGGAATTTGCTCTGATAGGCAAACAGGGAAAGACAGTATCACTACATCTCAGACATTTAGGATTATCATACGTGGCAAGCTCAATTTCTAGACGTCGTGTTATTCAGGGCACCACATGGGCAACCCCCATTGTTATCGCCAGCTCCGCCGTTCCTGTATACGCATCATCCCGCGAAAAATGCGTTCCCGACATTTCTGTCCCGGTTAACCAGAACCTCACTAATGATGGGTCATCTACCCTAGAAGCTTTCACCATTCCTGCTGGTGTTGAAACCGTTACTTTCCGCATTACTGGCGGTGTGGGCGGCTCTTACCGCGGTCTTGCAATGCATGGTTCCGGCGGCCGAGGCGCACTCATTACTGGGACTCTTGCGGTCAAGGAGAATGACGTTCTCAAGTTTGTTCTTGCTGGGGGCGGCGCCTATAACCGCGATAAGCCAACGGAACCAGGTAAGGGCTGGGCTAACGGCGGTTCACACGGACCATCCTACAAAACGACCGACGCACGCACCGTTAAATTCTTTGAAGGCCCCAACACTGCCGAGGAATACTACGGCCCTACGGGCGGTGGCGCATCTGCGGTATTCCTCAATGACAAACTCATTGCCGTCGCCGGTGGAGGTGGCGGAGCGGGAACTAGGTTCTACTCCTACACCGTATGGAACGATATGCAGTCCGGCCCCCAGCCCAAAGAGTTTCTCCCTCTCGTTCTTGAAACAACCGAAGCTGCCCAAGGCGGCAGCGGCGGCGCTGGAAACGGCGCAAATGGCAGCTCATTCTCTGAGATCTACAAGTTCTTCCCTGGTCCCAGCATAAGAGCAAACGGTGGTTTTGCGGGAGAGAATGGTAAGGGTGGTGCTGGCGCAGCAACAGGTGGTCTGCGCAATATGGATTCCAATGCTTCCATTGTTTTTGCAACTAACGATGAAAACGACGTATTTTACGAGGATGTAGCTGGCAAATCGGGTGAAGACGCTACCCTTGACAGAAATAGCCTCGGCAATAACGGCGGCACAGGTGGTGGCAGCGTAGTTGGTCGCGCCTTTGTCGATAACCGTCAGTTTACCCACAAATATCTGCACCAGGGCGCGCTTGTGCACTCCTCAACCGGTGGCGGGGGTTACGGCGGGGGCGGCTCTGGCTCCGTAACAACCGCAGGTGCTTATGCTTCTGATCAGCGCTGGGTTAAATACGACCGAGGCGGCTGGGCTCCTGTTGGTGCTGCCGCTGTGTCTGGCGGCGCGGGTGCGGGCGGTTCATACCTAACCCATGACGATGCTCTCCTTGAAGGGCAGATCCTACCGGATCTGGCCACCCGTCCGGCTACTGCTTTGAGCCGTATTAACGCAGTAGCAGAACTTTCTTGGTGCCGCCTCCCCAACAACGAGGACCCCAAGAAAGAAAACTCGGATAATAAAGACAATAAAGGTGAGTAAGTAAAGACAACGCCGAATAGCATATGATGATGCTTACGCGTTACGGTGCTCTCTAGAGATAAGGCTTTGCATGTGTAGAATTTTGACCATGCAAAGCCTTATCTCATATACCCCAAATAAGTAAAACTTTACATCAATACTATTTCGAATCTGACTTCATGCGTGTATCGCAAGCCATAAATTTTATCAAAAATAACTTTACTAATAAATCATTTCTAGATGCTCCCTATATCAAAATCTCTTCTCATGCATTTCATCATGCTCCCTCATTCACTACATGACACATTCTTAATATTTTTACTCGATATCATTCCGTAAGAGGTTGAGAGATTTGTAAATATCACATCAATATTGACGTAAAATAGTGAATTTTATAATATTCTCAACTTTGGAAATACATTTCACAGAGAAAATACTCTATAATCCTTAAATAATCCATGCGCTTCAAATGATCGTACTATATCTATCCTCGAAAGACACCGCTACACAAAATAACTTAGGACTTTCTCATCTCCGCAGAGCAGTTTCATATCAGAGGTTTAACAGCTCTGGCTGATAAATCTGCAGAGATACCAAGGATAATGACACCTATCGCCTACTAATGACAGTGGTGATAATGCCATCATTCGATAGTGCGTCAAAAATAGCGCTAAGATTTTCATATCACTCACATATCAAACACTGGAAGGACACAATGAAGCATTCCATATCTCGCCGCAACGTTGTGAAAGGTGCTGCGTGGGCTACTCCTATGGTCGTAGCAAGCGCTTCTGTACCAGCTTTCGCATCATCACTATGCACCCCAGGTATTACCCTGGATGTACCCACTAACACTACGACAAACGGTGATTCTGTAACCCACACCTTCACCGCTGGCAATATTGAAGTCATGACCTTCACCCTTTTGGGTGGAGCTGGTGGTACTTATCAAGGCAATGCCCGCGATGGCCACGGTGGTTCTGGTGCTCTTGTTACCGGAACCCTCGATCTTAACCCAACCGATGAGGTAACCTTCATCATTGCTGGCGGCGGAGGCCCATATAATAATACCCCGTCTACACCGGGTAAAGGCTGGGCTGACGGTGGCTCTCATAGTGAAGCGATCATGGATGAAAATGAGTACACGAAGCGGTACAAGGAGCATTCTAGCAAGAGCCTAATAAACGAGCTATATGGTCCTACTGGCGGCGGTGCATCAGCAATCCTCTTGAATGGTACTCCTATTGCTATTGCTGGCGGCGGCGGCGGTGCAGGGGCTCGCCAGATTTCGCGTACTTCTTGGAATAAGGAGTTTTACGGTCCGCAGCCCGAAAGCTTTAAAGGTCTCAAATTTAATACAGGCGATATGGCAAACGGCGGTTCTGGCGGACGTGTGGGTGAACGCGGCGGCAGCTACCAAGAAACCTACTTGTTCTTCCCAGGACCTGCCCTCAACATGAACGGTGGTCTTGGCGGCGGTAATGGGCAGGGCGGAGCAGGTGCACCTGCAGGTTCTTTGTCTGATCCGAAGAGCAACAGTGCTATTTCCTTTGAGGGTTCACAAGAGCGCTACTTATTCAGCCAAAACGTTGCCGGTAACGCAGGTGCCGATGCTACCCTCACAAAAAATTCCCAAGGAAATAATGGAGGTCAAGGCGGTGCAGGCGTGGTTGGTATCGGTATGGCTATTACCTGGTACCGCACAAGTGATCTGAACCAGTGTTCCATTCTCCACGGCTCAACCGGCGGCGGTGGATACGGCGGCGGCGGTAGCGCGTCAGTGACTACTGCTGCCGGTTATGGCGCGGATCAATCCTACGCCTCTGTCACAGGTTGGGTTGATGGGAACTACATCGAGGGGGGATACTGGTCACCAGTTGGCTCAGCGGCGTTCTCCGGCGCAGGTGGCGGTGGAGGGTCCTACGTCGATACCTCTCGCGTCTATGACTCCAATATAACTATTGGTAGCAACATTGGTAAGCCCGGTATGCGTGTGAATGGCGCGGCAACCGCTGTTGTATGCCGTAATTTCACAGCAGACAAGAAGACCAAGTAAATAAAGTACGGTGCGAAATACTTGTACGTATTTCGCACCGTATTTCTTTCCCTATAATACGTGTAACTAGGAATCTACACCTTATACGTTGATTGTTCCGTCCTCCTTACTGCACTTTGCAAATCTTTATTCAACTTCTCAAGGAGTTAATCCCATGAAAGCAAATTCCTCCCCTTTCTTATCTCGTCGAACTCTTGTACAGGGGTCGGCGTGGGCTGTCCCCCTCGTGACAGCAAGCGCTACCATTCCCGCTTACGCATCATCGGTGGAATGTGAATATGGCGGCTACGAACAGGCCTTTGCAAATACCTCAGCCGACGGTACGTCGCGTACATATACTGTAACGGTAGATAAGAAAACTAAAGCCTTCAAATTTTCTATTACCGGTGGCTCTGGAGGCTCGTACCAGGGGTCTGCCCAAGGTGGCATCGGGGGTGCGGGAGCCACAGTCTCTGGTGCTGTCAATGTCAATGAAGGTGACGTTATCACCTTCATTGTGGCCGGTGGAGGCGGCCCTTATGGTTCTACTGCTTCTACACCGGGACGCGGTTGGGCAGACGGTGGTTCCCATGTTGGTGCATATATTGGCACTAATAGTCAGGTACAAAGGTTTCAGGAGCATCCAGGCGGATTGATGGAGTTCTATGCGCCTACGGGCGGAGGCGCATCTGCGGTTCTTCTCAACGGTACTGTTATCGCTATCGCTGGCGGTGGCGGTGCAGGAGGCGGTCGCCAGACGCTTTATACGGACTGGCGAGAAGATAGCCTTGGACCTCGCCCAGCAGACTTTAAATCCCTTTATTTCACTCCGGGTACCGTCGCTAATGGTGGTACGGGAGGCTCTGGCGACACGAACGGCGGTAGTTATGAAGAAATATACCACTATTTTCCAGGTCTCGGACTCAAAATGAATGGTGGACTTGGTGGCCGTGACGGGCGCGGAGGTGCTGGCGGCGCTGTTGGCGGTACCGTTAATACACGGAATATCACTTCGGTTTCCTATGAGAATAATGCCGAGCATTCCACAATAAACCAGTACCTTGCGGGTAACATGGGAGACGATGCACGTCTAACGGGTAATGGTTCCAACGGTGGTACTGGGGGTTCCGGTATAGTCGGTATCGGCATGGTGAACACGACGAATTCATCCGATGAAGAAGTTAACCAATGTTCTATTCTCCACGGCGCAACCGGTGGTGGGGGTTATGGAGGCGGTGGTTCAGGTTCGGTAACTACATCGGGCGGCTACATCACCGATCAGAGCTGGACTCGTGAAACATATGGACCGTGGACTACCCGTACATGGTCTCCTGTGGGTGCCTCTGCTTTTTCGGGCGGCGGCGGCGCAGGCGGTTCATATGTAGATAGCTCGCAAGTCTATAACTCTAATATTTCTTCAGGCACGACTCCGGGTTCCCCAGGTCGTCGTGTTAATGGAACCGCTGAGTCTTCGCTGTGCAAGCTTTCCTAACGCATTAAGTACGCACATGTAAGCGAATCTGACTTCTTGCACTACCATAAAACTATCGCGCTCTGCCTTAAGAGGTGGGGCGCGATAGACTATACACACGATAAGTTTATAGGTATGAAAGAAGGTTCACCGTTGACCATTTCTGCACTTCCTCAAGTTGAATACCGCCAAGGCACTGTCATCAAACATGATGGATACGAAATTATCGACCATTGGTTTCAGGTTCCGCTCACTCACGGCCTGATTTTTTCCAAAGGGCGTGATGCCGCGCTATCTTCACGTTTTGCAGATCAAAGCATCAAAATTTTTGCTCGTGAAGTCATCAATACAAGCGAGACTCTGACTCTTCCCGTCGAGAAGCGTCCCTATATCGTCTATCTACAGGGCGGTCCTGGGTTTGGTTCTCCTAAGACCGGTTCCATTGGCGGGTGGATAGCCGAGTTGGCTAAAACTCACCGCGTTATCCTGCTGGATCAGCGTGGCACCGGTATGTCTTCTCCCCTATCCGCACGCAACATTACAGCGGTGGGTGCCCCCCAGATTCAGGCCGAATATGTTGAGCTTTTTCGAGCAGACTCCATCATCGCAGATGCGGAAGCTATACGCGAGGTCTTACTCGCCGACCGTGAGGACAAGCGGTGGTCAACCACCGGCCAGTCCTTCGGCGGATTCTTGACCCTGTCTTACCTGTCCTTCGCCCCACAATCACTGCGTGATTCGCGGATTACTGCGGGTTTGGCGCCAATTCGCACCACAGTAGACAACGTGTACCAGCATACCTTCGATCGTATGGCGGAGCGCAACAAGGAATACTATGAGTGGTTCCCCGAGGATGCAGTTCTCGCTACTCGCATCGCAGAGCATCTGCGCACCCACGAAGAGTACCTTCCCACGGGTGAGCGCCTGACCGACCACCGTTTTCAGATGGCTGGTCACTATTTAGGTGGGCGCTGGCGCGAGCGCGGTCTGCACTACTTCTTAGAAACTGCTTTCGCTGAAGGAGACGATCGCCTCTCAGATCAGTTCCTCTCATCTATGAGCAGCGAAGTTTCTTTCCTGGCAAATCCTCTCTATGCCCTTATGCATGAGACTATCTATGCAGATGGTCCCGCTGACGGTACCTTGCCGGGCATTGCGGGTTATGAGCTCTCACCTTCGCCTGCCCCCACTAATTGGGCAGCGGCACGGGTAGCGGCACAGCGCCCCGAGTTTTCGCCTGAAGCCGATACTCTCTTCTTCACGGGCGAGCACATTTTCCCGTGGTACTACGAAGAAGATCCTGCCCTGCGCACTCTGGCAGATGTTGCGCAGATTCTTGCGGAGAAGAAAGATTGGGGTCGACTCTACGATCATGAGCAGTTGCATCGGAATGAGGTTCCGGTAGTTGCTGCAGCTTACAACCCAGATATTTATGTGGATTTTGAGAACTCAATGGAGACAGCCCGCTGGGTTGGTAATACTCAGGTATGGACCTCGAAAACTCATCATCATGATGGTTTTGGTTCCGATCCACTTACTATTTTGGGCCATTTGAAGAATATGCTAGCAGAGGTTCATAATCAGTAAATTCTTCGTGAACACTAAAATCCGGTACAGCTTCGTAAGAAGCTGTACCGGATTTTAGTATTTCCAACCCTATATTTTAGTGAGCAACGGTAAAGCGAACACCGGGATGTTTTGGGGTTTCCGCTTCATCAAGTAGAGCAACAGCAAAATCTTCAGCACTAATCTCAGTACCAGCAGGAGTGTCAAGCGATACATTGTATTTGCCGGTGCGCTCACCGGGACGGATAAGAGGTGCGGGGGAAAGCAACGTCCAAGCTAGCCCGTCGGATGCTCGGTATTCTTCAAGGATCTGGCAGAAAGCTTTGGCTTCATTTTTGTATGCCTCGGGGAACCCAGCGGTATCAACGAGACGCACGCCATTTTCGTCCATGAGGGAACCGGCACCACCTACAATCAGTAGACGGCCAGCAGGCTTGGCTGCAATTAGCGCCTTATGAGCGTTGATAACCGGATCTGCAGAAGTACCGCGACCGGCAGAAACAGCAATAATGGTAACGTCGTGACCGTTAACGATTGAGACAAGTTCGTCGGTGTTAGCTAGATCAACGATTTTGCTTTCTGCACCCACCGGGTACAGCGTTACCAGAACGGCTGTATGCATCGACCTGATGCCCGCGCGCAACTGCCTCTGCCACAGTGCGCTCCCCGACCATACCGGTTGCCCCAATAACCGCGATGTTCATCTGTATATCCTTTCCTGTTTCCAAACACGCCAGCTCGGATTTTTGTCTTGTACTCCCCCAGCTTGCCGGGCTTCCGAGACAATAGTATCCTTTAGTAACCAGATACCTCAAGGTAACTATAGAAACTTTCTCAATTTTTGGACTGGAAAGTAGTTATGGCTGCAACTCTAACATCACGTAATGGAGCCCCCGCCAATATTCTGGCTAGCGCGTGTCCTTCACGTACTGTATTGCGACATCTTACGGACCGCTGGACTCCTATGATTGTTGCTGTTCTTGCCGATCAGCCAAGTGCTCGTTTTGGGGAGATTAAGGATCATATCGAAGGGTTATCCCCCAAAGTTCTTACCCAGACTTTGCGCTCCATGGAGCGCGATGGCCTGCTCACCCGCGCGGTCACGGCTTCTATGCCACCACGTGTAGATTATTCATTAACTCCGCTTGGTAATACACTTATTGCCCCGATGAATGCTTTACGCCAGTGGGCAGAAACTAATATGGATGCAGTTCTCGCCGCCCGCGAACGTTACGATCAGAACGTTGTTGCCTCATAGTTTTCCCTAGGCAGGAAGCATCTACCCCGCAAATTCAAAGCAGGGTGAGGTAATTCCGATTGCTCGGGCTACGACTTTATCGCGCCGTTTTTCTTCCGCGGCAACAGTAATAACAGTTTCGAGGCGGTAAAGCCCTTCCTGAGCAGTTACATAAACCTCATGCGCAGACACCTGCCCGCCAAGAGGAACAGAGGTTGATTTGTTAGTGTTCTGCCTCGGCTTTGTCGTATAGGTATGCCCACTGTTACGCACCTGGACCCCATCAGGGTCATAGAGGTAAACATCTAACTTGACGTCACCTTTGCCTTTGCGCCTACCATGGTCTGCGTCATGTGCCGCTACAGAGTATTTAAAAGAATACCGACATCCTGGTCGTAGCTGAGCTTCTGAATCGTAGCCAGCACGGTACGCCGTGCGCAAAACAATACTCGCTTTTTCATTGCCTGCTGCGGTGCTTTCCGACATCCAGTATTCCTGCCCACCAATAATTTTTATCCCATTCGAGGCAGGCGATATCAGTTCCCCGGATGCAGGATTGGAGATAGACCACCGCTCCAGCTGGGCAAAACTGGGCCCAGGTACATCTTCACAGCCGGAAGCTGCAAAAGCTGGTACTGTCACTGCTGACAGCACTGCAGGTACCGCCCAGGCTATACCTTTAGTAACAGTGCGGCGATTTGCCCTGTAATCGCAGCTCTGCGACGCACCGGTTCGCACAGGTATTGTTCCTTCTTTCAAGTTTTGATGACCACCTAAACCCTTATGGAACAAGAACACATCCGGAGTGTAGATATACGTGTAAATCTATGCATATGCACTACGACATTATTATCTTTCTGTGCATGTACAAGGTTATGCAAAATAATCTACTTTACATTGGCTCAAAAATTGGCACAGTAAAGCCAAGACCACGATTCTGGACTCGACGAGACTCCAGGCCCTCGGCAGGAACGTCAAAGACAGCCTCAAACCTATAGACTCCAGGAATTGCTTTGAGAGTCCATTCTTGTGCCTGTATATCTTCACCTAAGGGAACTGAAAGAAACCCCCCAGGTTGTCCAGCGGGGTCAGTGGTATATCGAAGAGTTTTTCCGTTAATAAGTTTTCCTCGAGGATCTCTCAGGGTAATAGTTACTTTAGGATTACCGCGGTATTCTCCAGAAGCTGCTCGTGTTTCTATAGCCGTCATATAGATACGTACACGATACATACCACATTCAGTATTTAAAATACTGCTGTCATCAGTTCCTGATTCAAACCCCGCAGTAATCCTAATAGTAGCGGGTTCTTCGCCTAAAGCAGTTGTATTTGAAATCCAATATTCTTTTCCATGAAACGTGCTCGGACGATTAGATCCAGCGGACTTGAGTTTTCCTCTGTCTGGATTCTTAATGGCCCACGAACCCGCCTGGCGAAATCCAGGGGCGCTCTTAGGATCACATCGGGATGCAGCAACTGCGGGAACCGCTGTAGAAGCGACCACTATCGGGGTAGCCCATGCGACGCCCTTAGCCACAGCACGTCGATTAATAGATATTGACTTATTTCTGGGCAAAAGCTTCTCCTTGAATGCCTACGCATATCTTGTGAGTGAGTGTAATTGCTTCTCTGCTGATAAGTAATTATAATGCGCAAATTCCTATACATCTGTGAAGCGAAAATGACGCATATCTTCATCGAAGCAATATTCTAAATTTTAGGGCAAAACACAATATCTCAACAAGTATAAGGTTGAACCTTTATATTTTCATTCTTAATAAGACATTACGCATGCCCAGCTTCTCGCATCTGCCGAAATTCTTTTTTGAGATCGGTAAGTTCATCACGTAAACGTGCCGCTAACTCAAACTGCAGGTTTTCTGCAGCCAGACGCATCTGCTCACTCAATTGTTCGATAAGTTCCAACAGATCCTCAGCAGGCTCAGCTGCGAGACCATCGGCGCGAACACGGTCTTGAGCTTTGGCAAGAAGAGCATCCGACTCTGGAGTACTTGCTACGATCTTCGAAGAAGTACTTGACCCTGTCTTCGCTCCGGCTTCAACTGTTCGAGAACCTTTCTTACCGCTCTTGCGTAATTGCAAAAGCTCATGGGTGTCTTCCTCTTCGCGAGCGAGAACATCTGTAATATCCGCAATTTTCTTCCTCAGAGGCTGCGGATCTATGCCATGCTCCCGGTTATACGCCTGCTGAATCTCTCGACGACGGTTCGTCTCGTCAATAGCAGTACGCATTGAATCGGTGACAGTATCTGCATACATATGTACCTGCCCCGAGACGTTACGCGCTGCACGACCAATCGTCTGGATGAGCGAGGTCGTCGAACGTAAGAATCCTTCTTTATCAGCGTCCAAAATAGCCACCAGTGAAACCTCAGGAAGGTCCAGTCCCTCACGAAGCAGATTAATACCTACCAGAACATCAAAAGTGCCCATGCGAAGCTCACGTAACAGCTCTACGCGTTTGAGAGTATCTACATCGGAGTGCAAATATTGCACACGTACTCCATGCTGCACCAAATACTCGGTCAAGTCTTCTGCCATACGTTTGGTTAGAGTCGTCACCAAAACACGCTCGTCGCGTTCAGTACGCTCTTGAATTTGTTCAAGAAGGTCGTCAATCTGCCCCTTCGTAGGCTTTACAATAATCTCTGGGTCCACCAGTCCTGTTGGACGAATAATCTGCTCAACATAACCATCAGCCTGCGAAAGCTCATACTTGCCGGGAGTAGCCGAAAGATAAATAGTTTGCCCTATGCGCTCTAAGAATTCATCCCATTTTAGAGGGCGGTTGTCCATGGCAGAAGGCAGACGGAACCCATGTTCCACGAGCGTACGTTTACGAGACATATCGCCCTCGTACATGGCGCCGATTTGAGGTACCGTCACGTGTGACTCGTCGATAATAAGCAGGAAATCATCGGGGAAATAGTCTAACAGACAATGCGGAGCCGAACCTGCTGAACGACCGTCGATATGGCGTGAATAGTTCTCAATACCACTGGTGAACCCCATCTGTTCCATCATCTCAAGGTCATAGGTGGTACGCATACGTAGCCGCTGTGCCTCCAGAAGCTTCCCCTGAGATTCTAGCGTTTGTAGACGTTCCTGGAGCTCGTCTTCGATAGAGGCAATAGCGCGAGCCATGCGCTCAGGACCGGCAACATAGTGGCTCGCTGGGAAGACATACATCTCGTCTTCCTCTCGAATAACCTCACCCGTGAGCGGGTGCAGAGTATAGATAGCTTCAATCTCATCGCCGAAGAATTCAATACGAATAGCATGCTCTTCGTACATAGGGATGATTTCGACAGTATCGCCCCTCACCCGAAAGGTTCCACGGTGAAAATCCATGTCATTGCGGGCGTACTGCATATTCACGAATTGGCGCAGCAGATCATCACGATCTATCTCATCCCCGCGCTTAAGAGTGACCATCTGCTCCACATATTCTTCGGGCGTACCCAAACCGTAAATACACGAAACAGTCGAGACCACAACAACATCGCGGCGAGTCAAAAGGGAATTCGTAGCAGAGTGCCGCAGGCGTTCTACTTCTTCATTGATTGAGGAGTCTTTCTCAATAAAAGTATCCGTCTGCGGAACATAGGCCTCAGGCTGATAGTAGTCATAGTATGAGACGAAATACTCGACCGCGTTATTGGGCAAGAGTTCACGTAGTTCATTGGCTAACTGGGCAGCAAGAGTCTTATTCTGCACCATAACAAGCGTAGGGCGCTGCACAGATTCGACCACCCATGCCGCCGTAGCAGATTTACCGGTGCCGGTGGCACCCATCAGAACGATATCTTTTTCACCGTTCTCCACGCGCTCAGTAAGCTCAGCAATAGCCTTAGGCTGATCACCAGCTGGCTGATATGGACTGACAACTTCAAAAGGGGCTACGACTCGTTTAATCTCCGGAGCAAGACTCATACATCTATTCTAGTTGATGTATTCGAGAAATCAGAGGGTTTCACTCTAGGAAGATGTATGCCACCATCTAAGAAATTAATGGGTTTCATATTCCACACGATCCAAACTTGATACTTATTTAACTACAGCTCCCGATAGCTGCATGAAATCTCGTACTGTCATGGGCAGGTAACCATTTAGCGCTCCCATGAGAGCGGCGAGCGTATTGTCTTCGTCAGCTTTCATTGGAATGCCGACCGCAGGCATAGTAATTCGTTGCTTATAAAGATCGAGTACGGCACAAACCGTGCGCCCTGGAACATCCAGAACGTGAAAATTACCGCGATGTGCAACCGGGCGAATATTTTCATCCGGGGTAATAATCAAAGATCGCAGATCTGGCGCAACCCGAGAATCAAACCGTGGAGCGCCATTTTGCGACGGTGCATTACAGGTATCATCCTCATCAGTGCTCTGAGGAAAGCACTCACCTACAAGAGCCGTCACTACGACGTACCGCGTCCCCATTTTCATGGCGCGGTGCACGTTAATTTCAGCGTACTCTTCAACACGGTATCCCAGCTCAAGCCCACATCGAATATCGTTCTCTGAATCTTCTACTTCTTCATCCCAGAAACATGAGAAGCAAGTATCTGGTGCACCCCGCTCTATGGTATGCACGCGTTGGTAGTCATCGTCGAGGAGCATAACAGATAGTTCATACCCATCAGGAATTTCACGTATACCTGTAGCACTCAGCGCCGCAGCTTCATTGGAGTTTCCCAACGGAAAAGTTTCCCACAGACTGGGTATAAAGGGGTTAACTGCACCATCGAGCGCTGGGTTACATGAGACTGGCTGAGGTTCAGTTTCCATAGGCCGATAAAAATCTTGAGGCGGCATGGTCACAATTAGTCCACGCATCTTAGGTGCCAAACAGAGCTCTAGGGCTAGGAGTAGACGGGCAGCATGAGCACGAGTTATCACAGGGACCTGGATGATATGCAGCATACGAGAATTATCTTGAGAGATTTTCTCCCCCACGCCGCGAGCTGCGTTGGAATACTGATTATAGAGGCGAACTAGGGTTCCTTGAGGAAGATTTTCGCCTACTTCTTGAAGAGTGACTGCTATACGTTCAATTTCAGAAGGAAAAGCACGGCAAATACGGTTAAGCTGTTGCGCAAAATCATGCGGCCGCTGCGTCAACACGTTCAGGAGCGTATCTAGGTTACCCTGCGCATAAGCATTGAGAATCTGCTCAACAGTCGCAGGTTCAACATCGGGTTTAGACGTATGTGTGACGGAGCTATGCTGTTCAGAGTTAAAATGCACGGGAAAATTCTCGGCTTTCACTTGCGGTATATGTGGCAGACAATGCTGCACCGTATTCAACGTACCACAATCAGCACCAAGATACTATGCCTAGCCTAGTTTAAAATTTAGGGTATGCTCCAAATCTAATATGGCTAGGCTAAAAACAGGGAATATCTACCCACCGGGTATCGCCCCATACGATATTTTTCCGACCAGAAGTTATTGCTATAACACGTTCCTGTGCCTCGCGCTTCTTCTGCTCCCGGTCGAAAACACCTAGAGAGATCTGGGCGCCGTCTACAAGATAATCCGTACCTAATACTTCAATTCCTGATGCCCGAATCTCATTCTCCACTCGCCCAACCTCAGCCAGAGAAACTAAAACGGTGCCTACCCGCATCCGTTCCCGAGAATCAAAATGGGCGTTATCGAGAGTCTGCACCACCGCATCGGTATAGGCGCGCACCAATCCGCCAGCGCCCAGTTTGATACCCCCAAAATAACGCACAACAACGGCCACAAGATCAGAAAGATCAGTACCGCCCTCATCGATGCGTGTCTGGCGTGCTAAAAGAGCTTGAAGCATTGGAATTCCTGCAGTACCGGCAGGCTCGCCATCGTCCGATGAACGTTGAATTTCACGGTCCGCTCCAAGAACAAATGCTGAACACACATGACGGGCATCGTGATAGCTCTTCCGAAGCGAATCTATGTAAGCACGTGCCTCATCTGTTGTGTATACGCGTTTAACATGACCAATAAATTCGCTACGCTTAATCTCAAGAAGACTCTCATAGGGTTCTATTCCATGCAATACTGTGTATCGTTGTGTGCGGGATTCTTGGAACATTTGAGTACTCACAACTACTATTCTAGGGGTTTCATGGACGTTACACAGTACCGTCGCTACGCTCTGACAGGCGGCATTGGAAGCGGTAAAAGCACAGTCGCGCGGATGTTCAGGGATCTAGGCGCCGTTATTATTGATGCAGATGCGATCTCGCGTGAACTCATGGAGCCTGGGCAGGAAGTCCTCACTCGCACAGTCACCCTCTTCGGAGAGTCCGTCCTCAATGCAGACGGAACCCTTAATCGCGCTCGTTTAGCGGAACGTATCTTTGCCCATGACGCAGAGCGAGAGAAACTCAATGCTATTGTGCATCCCAAAGTTCGTGCTCGCGCCGCTGAGCTTGTTGACGATGCAGTAAACTCCCCCAACTTTTCGGGCATTATCATTGACGATATTCCCCTCCTGGTTGAGACTCAACGCGCTGCAGAGTTCGACGGTGTCATTGCGGTACAGACAGATCTCCCCATTCGTCTAGAGCGACTTAGCAAAAATCGGAATATGTCTTATGCAGAAGCTCAAGCACGCATTTCTGCTCAAGCCACCGACCAACAGCGCTCCGCCATTGCTCGGTGGGTTATTACCAATAGCGGATCTCGTGATGATACTCAAGCACAGGTTCAAAAGGTCTGGGACGAGCTACGTGCTGAGGTCTAGATCTGTACGTGAGAAAAAGCGCACAAATACTACATGAGGGTTCCCCAGGTTTGGGGAACCCTCATGCGTGATACTTATACTCTAGAACTAGAGGCTACTACATAAACGAGTAAACCTTAGTTGCCAGTCAGCTTCTTACGCAGTTCTGCTAGAGCCTCGTCAGATGCGAGAGTACCAGCGGAAGACTTCTCATCGGAAGAGTAAGATGATGCGGGTGCTGGCTCAGCTGCGGCAACGGGAGCAGCAGCGGCTGCCTCTGCGTCAGCTTCAAGTGCTTTAGCAACCTGAACCTTGTGTGCCTCGAAACGAGCCTGTGCTTCTGCATATTGT
Organism: Rothia sp. HMSC058E10; assembly: GCF_001809415.1. Lineage (NCBI taxonomy): Bacteria > Bacillati > Actinomycetota > Actinomycetes > Micrococcales > Micrococcaceae > Rothia > Rothia sp. HMSC058E10. Next base: position 274,811 of record NZ_KV797619.1, read on the forward strand.
GCTTCCCAAGCCTCGCGCTGTGCGTCAAAGCCTTCAAGCCATTCGTTAGCTTCGGGATCGAAGCCTTCGGGGTACTTGTAGTTGCCAGCTTCATCGTATTCAGCTGCCATACCGTACAGTGCGGGATCGAACTCAGTAGCGTTGGGATCAACGCCTTCGTTAGCCTGTTTGAGGGACAGGGAGATACGACGACGATCCATATCAATATCAATGATCTTGACGAAGAGCTCTTCGCCCACCGAAACAACCTGCTCTGCCAAATCAACATGGCGCACAGCAAGCTCAGAGATATGAACCAGACCCTCAATACCGTCTTCAACACGAACAAACGCACCGAAGGGAACGAGCTTAGTAACCTTACCGGGTACAATCTGACCCAGAGCGTGGGTGCGAGCAAATGCCTGCCACGGATCTTCCTGGGTAGCCTTCAAGGACAGCGAGACACGCTCACGATCCAGATCAACCTCAAGAACTTCAACGGTTACAGGCTGACCAACTTCGACAACTTCGGAGGGGTGGTCGATGTGCTTCCAGGAGAGTTCGGAAACGTGAACCAGACCGTCCACGCCACCCAAATCGACGAAGGCACCGAAGTTGACGATAGACGATACAACACCTTCGCGTACCTGGCCCTTTTCGAGCTGGTTGAGGAAAGTGGAGCGAACCTCGGACTGAGTCTGCTCAAGCCATGCACGGCGAGAGAGAACAACATTGTTGCGGTTCTTGTCAAGCTCGATGATCTTAGCTTCGAGCTGCTGACCGATGTAGGGTGCAAGATCGCGAACACGACGCATCTCAACGAGGGATGCGGGCAGGAAGCCTCGCAGACCAATGTCAAGGATAAGACCGCCCTTGACAACCTCAATAACGGTACCGGTGACGACGCCGTCGTTTTCCTTGATCTTTTCGATGTCGCCCCATGCACGCTCGTATTGTGCGCGCTTCTTGGAGAGGATCAGGCGACCTTCCTTGTCTTCCTTAGTCAGGACGAGAGCCTCGATTTCATCGCCAACTGCGACTACTTCACCGGGATCTACATCGTGCTTGATAGAAAGCTCGCGAGAGGGAATGACGCCTTCGGTCTTGTAACCGATGTCGAGCAGAACCTCGTCGTGATCAACCTTAACAACCTGACCGGAGACGAGATCGCCATCGTTGAAGTATTTGATGGTCTCGTCAACTGCCTTGAGGAATTCTTCCTCGTTGCCGATGTCGTTGATTGCGACCTGAGGGATGTTGGTGCTCATGTAGTTAGGGCTCCAATTGGATTAATAATAGGTCGACGTCTCCGGCAAGTTTGCGAGCGCTCACTTACTGTTTCCTACTCAAAGCAGAGAGGTGACGTCGAGTCTGACGGATACTTACCGCGCGTATCATCCGGAAGATGCGTAGGTACATGCCTCTGGTGCATAGGGATGCTGATACACGCGATTACTAGTGTACGTGTTTTTCGGGCGTGTCGTCAATGAACGACGCGCATCGATGCGGGTATTTCTTGCACTATTCTGTGTGCAATATATTCCGAATAAGTCCGACGGCATCGTTCATCTCTCTTCGCGGCTTCTGACTAGTGTCCGGCTTCTTCCCAGGACTTGCCCCAGCCAACTTGCACGTCGAGAGGAACCTTCAGCTCAATAGCTTCACTCATCTCCTCTACTAGGATGCGCTGCGCTGCTTCGCGTTCACCGACGGCAACTTCGAGGATAATCTCGTCGTGAACCTGCAAGAGCATGCGGGTCTTGAGATTCTCTTCTTGAAGTCGGCGGTGAATGTTAATCATTGCGATTTTAATGATGTCTGCAGCTGTCCCCTGAATTGGAGCGTTGAGGGCAGCTCGTTCGGCTGCCTCACGTCGAGTTCGGTTTGGAGAGTCAAGATCTGGCAGTGAACGTCGGCGCCCATAAATAGTTTCGGTATAACCGTCGTTATGAGCCTGTTTGACGACCCCGCGCAGGAAACGCCCCACACGACCAAATCGTTTGAAGTAGTTGGTACGCAACTCCCCTGCCTCATCGGAACTAATATTGAGCTGCTTTGCGAGACCAAACCGAGAAAGACCGTATGCCAATCCATAAGACATTGCTTTAACTTTCGCACGCATCTGGGGTGTCACCTCTTCGGGGGCAACCCCGAACACCTCAGAGCCAACGTACCGATGCAGGTCTTCACCATCCGCATAAGCCTGGATTAATTTCTCATCGGCGGCAAGATGCACCATAATACGCATCTCAATCTGCGAGTAGTCGGCGGTGAGCAAACCTTCATACTCTACACCGTCTAAAACTTTTGGAGCCACGATAAAGGCACCGCGGATACGTCGTCCTTCATCAGTGCGGATTGGGATATTCTGCAGGTTCGGTGCCGTCGAGGAAAGACGCCCCGTTGATGCAGCATTTTGCTGGAAAGTAGTGTGTACACGACCATCTGTGACTGCCGCTTTTTGTAAACCTTCGACAGTCTGCTTGAGCTTGATATTATCTCGGTACGCCTGGAGCGCAATCAAGAATTGAGCACCATCTGATTCCGGCGATACTTTGGTCAACAAGTCAGCCACAGATTCTGAATCCGTTGAATACCCGGACTTAATTTTGCGGGTCTTCGGAAGACCGAGCCTCTCAAAGAGTACAGTTTGGAGCTGTTTCACAGATGCCAGGTTGAGGGGCTCACCATTGACGTCACCGCCAATAAGTACTTTCGCCTGTTCCTCGGCCATGGATGCGCGTGAGCTAAACGTATCATTAAGCTCGTTTAGTAAGGCATCTGAGACAGCGATACCCGCCTGCTCCATATCAGCCAGAACGTACAGAAGCGGCAGCTCAATATCTTCATAAATCTTAAGCTGGCCCTGTTCTTGCATTTCGAAGTGCAGAATACGCGCCAGTTCGTGAATAACCCGTGAAACCTGGGTAAAGTAACGTAGGTTCTCTTCACCAGGCATCTCAAAAAGTGAGGGTGCTTCCTCTGGGAAGACAAGTTCACTGAATTCCTGTTGGGGAATCCAAAGATATTTCTCAGCTAAATCCTCAATACGTTCAGCAAAGAGCCTACGATTCGCAGCTGCTATGTATCCGCACATGTACGAGGATAACGACGGATCTTCGATGGCTCCATCGAGTTTATACCCGTACTCACGTAAGAGTTTCCGCTGATTTTTGAGATCCATCACGATCTTACGCATTTGAGGGTCAGAAACCCACTCCGCGAATGCTGAGGCGAGATCTTCGGAAATATTCGTCAGGTTGATCCACAGCGACGATTCTTTCGAGGTCAGAATAATTCCTCGCAGTACCGGATTCTCTTCAGCAGCACGAATCTTAGTCTTGGTAACTTTCACACCTTCACGAGCTACAGGCACATCAATCACAGGGAAGAGCGTAACCGCGCCTTCAAGCCTTTCGGGGACCTCTATGGCATTCCCCGATGCGTCACGCCCATACCCAACGTGGGTTGCATGCTCGCACCATGCACGAAAATCTGCGGCCGATGTCACGGTGATCGAATCATCGGTACGAATCGGCTCAAAGGTGGGACCACTCGGAACCCCGTTATCTGTCATGGGTTCTTCACCTGCGGTACGAGCTTGCGCGCCCAAAGCACGTATGACAGGCCCTAATATATCCTGGGCCCGCTTACGAATAGTGCGGAATTCCACTTCATCGAAGAACGTTTCAAGCTCCTGAAGGTCCGGAATAAACCGCATTTGATCGAACTCAATATCCAAATTGAGCGTGTCAACAAGCTGGTTGAGGCGACGGTTCCTGCGCACATTCTCAATGTTTTCGCGCAGAGCCTCACCTTTTTTACCTTTGATGTTCTCGCTATTAGCAAGTACACCTTCAAGATCACCGTACTCGTGAAGCCATTTAGCAGCAAAGCCTGGTCCAACTCCGGGGACTCCAGGCAGATTATCGGCTTGCTCACCGGTGAGCGCAGCGAGATCCGGATACAGCCGAGGTGGTACTTTTGTTTTTTTCTCAACCGCTGCAGGATCCATACGCTGAATACCTTTGGAGGGACCAGTCGTTACGGGATACAGCAATGTAACATCGTCCGTAACAAGCTGGAAAATATCGCGGTCTCCTGAAAGAATGAGCACTTTGTATTGAGCTTCTGATCCCTGCCGTGTCAGGGTCGCGACGATATCATCTGCCTCATAATTCTCCTGGGTGAGCGCCGGGATTTTCAGAGCTCCGAGCATCTTCTTGATGAGATCAAGCTGCCCGTCGAAGGCTTCAGGGATAACGTTACGACCGCTCTTATATTCGCTGTATTCCTCCGTGCGAAAAGTACCACCGGGCAGATCGAATGCCACCGCAATATGGCTAGGGTTATGGTCTTTAATAATGTTCAGCAAGGTAGACAGGAAGGCATGAACTGCTTCCGTATGCTGCCCGTCGCTTCGCACAAAAACATGGTTTCCCGTTTTCTCTGCCATTGTATAAATGCCAAAGAAAGAGCGAAGGGCCAGTGAATGTCCATCAATAAGGAGCAGGGTATTTTCTGAGTTACTCACAATCCCATTCTAGAGGTTTTCGACGGCGGGAGTGATAGTGAACGCAACACGCCTGAAAACTTCTAAAAGGCCTAGTACCGGCTAGGCGTTTTCATGTCATGAACGTCTGTCCTGTCGCTGGATAAACATATTCATTCACGCTAGGATATAACTCTATACTTGAGTGTTCCCTGAGAATACCGGGGATGAGCGGCATGGATCTTATCGGTCCCAACACACATAGGAAATTATGAAACTACTCAAAAAGATCCCTCTCCTTGCCTGGATTGTGATTGCAATTCTTGCAGGTGTTCTTATCGGTGCTACAACTCCTGGGATGATCGGTGGCATAAATAGCGGGCTGGGTATCTCTATCCCTACCGATGTTGTAGTTCAGATCTTTGTCTCGTTCTCTACTGTTTTCAGTGCGTTCCTGAGCTTCTCTATCCCGCTTATTATTATCGGTTTTATCGTTCCAGGAATTGGTTCGCTAGCCCAAGGTGCAGGTAAGATGCTGGGCATTACCGTAGCTCTGTCATATCTTTCCAGTATTGTTGCTGGATTTTTAGCTTTAACGGCGGCACTATTCCTGTACCCTATTTTGTTGAAGGGGCAACGGTTAGAATCTTTTGATAACCCTGAAAATGCACTCTCGACAGGATACATCAAGTTTGAGCTTGACCCCATTATGGGAGTGATGAGCGCACTTATTCTGTCCTTTATCCTAGGTCTGGGAATAACAGCCCTCAAGACTCGTAGCATGCTCAATCTCTTCGAGGATTTTCAAGTTATCATTGAGAAGCTTCTCAGCTACGTTATTATTCCGCTTCTACCCATCCATATCGTGGGTGTCTTTGCGAATATGACCCTTGCGGGCCAGGTTGCTAAGATTCTTTCGGTCTTTGGCATGGTATTCATTATGGTCATTATCTTGCACTGGGTAACGCTAACGCTACAGTACACAGTTGCCGGAAGCGTTTCAAAACGCAACCCGTTTAGGATGCTCAAGACCATGATGCCCGCCTATTTCACGGCCATTGGAACTCAGTCCTCAGCAGCTACCATCCCGGTAACGGTTCGATCCGCGAAGAAGGCTGGTATTTCTCCTCGCGTGGTTGATTTCGCTATTCCGCTATGCGCTACCATCCACCTTTCCGGTTCTATGATCACGATTACTTCATGTGCAGTCGCAGTCCTGTATATGACTGGGCAAAACCCCAATTTTGCCTCGGTAACTCCAGTAGTGCTTATGCTAGGCATTATGATGGTCGCGGCCCCGGGCGTACCCGGCGGAGGCGTGATGACCGCCATTGGGCTGCTGGAGTCGATGCTTGGTTTCAATGAATCCATGATCGCCCTCATGATTGCTCTGTACCTTGCGCAAGACTCTTTCGGTACCGCAACTAATGTCACCGGAGATGCCACCATTGCAACGTTTACCGAACGTATCTCTAAGATATTGGGAGTTGATCCAACTGCCGGGATTAGCGATGAAGACATCGAAAAAGCAGAAGCAATTTCGGCATAGCCTTGATCTAAACGACGGGGTGCGCGTCCAGAAACCTTGGATGCGCACCCCGTTATTCATATGGAGCTTTACTTACACCTTACTTATTCCGTACGAGGGCTTCGCTAATATGCTGACATCCTTTCCAACCCCAATAGATGCGATGGTTCACAATAAGCCCATCAGATATTTCCATGAGCTCTAAGATATCTATTTGTTCTCCTTCAGGAGTTTCTCGCGGATATTCCCACACCAAAGTTTTCCCATTAGTCAGATACTCCCCCGTGCGGTACCAACGTACAAGTTCATTCGGACGACGGTGGGTGCCCTCTTCCAGAAAATGCTTAATCGCTTCTCGTCCCCGCAAAACTCCGCCGCCAGCTCCGGGAATTATTGCTGGCACGAGGGGGCTTTCAAAAACTGCGTCCTCAGCATAAAGGCTGAGCAGTCCTTCAGTATCACGGTTTTTAGCGTACCGATGCCATTCTTCATAGATACGTGCGTGATCATCCATATTCTTACACCTTCCAAAGCAGGAATCTCGTTTCTTCTCAATCCCGACAAACACATACTTTATAAGAGCTCTTTTTCTACTCCACCCTATCACTGGGAGTACACTTGAAGGCATGACTGAATCTACCCCTAAACTATCTGCTGACCTTGTAGCGCAGCTCAACGAGTACGGTGTACCCGCAGAGGCTCATAAATTCTTTCCGAAGGGTTTGGGAGAGCTAATCCCCCGTATGGGAATTATCTTTAGTGAGCTAACTGCTGAGCGAGCTGTGGCATCCATGCCTGTGCAGGGGAATACCCAGCCTGTCGGTTTGCTCCACGGAGGTGCCTCGGCTGTTCTTGCAGAAACTCTTGGTTCATTAGCAGCAGGTATTCATGGAGGAGTTGATTCCATAGCCGTTGGGGTAGATCTCAATGCAACTCACGTGCGCCCCGCTATTAGTGGCCACGTTACGGGAATCTGTACGGCAGTTAAGCTGGGACGTACCGTTTGCGTACACACTATAGAGATTATGGATGAGTCCGATCGAACTATTTGTACAGCTCGTATAACTAATATGATCATTCCACGACCCTAAAGCAGACATATAGAGGATTGATATGGCGCGCCAACCGTATTCCAAACGCTATCCAAAAATCGTCCGTGCAAAACGTATTACATTGCCCTTAGCCATAGCTGTTCTACTGGTATGTTGGGTTGCCGCTATGGGAAATCCAGGAAGTTTCTGGTGGTTAGGACTTTTCATAGCAGCCGGCGTTTTACTCTGGGCTGGGTCCCCAACAGCACGCCCGATTAAAGGTCCTCATAGTAGTGATGACGATGACGACATAACCCGTATAATGCGACGCTAATACATTCATTTCAAGGCTGTCGTGAGCAAATAAAAGCGTAAAGCAGGAGTGTGGATTTTCAGGACAACAAGAGTCTTGTTGTCCTGAAAATCCACACTCCTGAATTTTATATTCTAGAGCAGCAGCTAATCATCGTTTGGGACTTGACACTAAGGTCCCAAGAATATTACTCAGACAGCTGCTTGATAATAGTATCGGATACCTCTCGCATAGAGAGGCGACGGTCCATTGAGGTCTTCTGAATCCACCGGAATGCCTCAGGCTCGGTGAGGTTCATTTTGGTGATAAGCAAAGACTTGGCACGATCTACGAGCTTTCGAGTCTCAAACTGATCACGAATAGTTGTAACCTCTTTCTCTAGCGTACGCAGCTGTTCATATCGAGAAAGCGCCACCTCGATAGCGGGGAAAAGGTCATTAGGAGTAAAGGGCTTGACCACATATGCCATGGCCCCAGCTTCAACAGCACGATCCACCAGCTCTTTCTGGCTGAAAGCGGTCAGGAGCACCACAGGCGCTATTTTTTCCTTTCCGATTTCCTCGGCGGCTGTAATACCGTCCATAATCGGCATTTTGACATCCATGAGCACCAAATCGGGATGGTGTTTTTTGGCAAGCTCGATAGCGGTTTTACCATTATCGGTCTCTGCCACGACCTCGAACCCTTGGTCCTTCAGGATTTCGACGATGTCCAGGCGAATCAATGCTTCGTCTTCGGCAACCACAACGGTGCGCGCCGAGACCTGCTCTCCCTCGTGTTCGTGAGCGGTCTTCTCTGACATAACTCTCTCCTTGGTCTATTTTCAGTCGCCTTTATTCTACAGTAGTTAATAAAACTTCATCTACTGTATAAGGTTGAAATTTGTATGTTTCTCGTCTAGGTGCAAAACTATCGTCGAGGATTCAAAGAATACTGTGGATATTTCTTGCTCTTTGTAATTCGATTTTCTGCCAATCGATAGGGTAGAATCTTATGCGTACCTTTGAGTGCAAGCCCGAGTGGCGGAATTGGCAGACGCGCCTGACTCAAAATCAGGTTCTTCGGAGTGTGGGTTCGAGTCCCACCTCGGGCACATTGACTAAACTCGTCTCGACCATAGTTATGGCTTTGAGACGAGTTTTTATTTTCTTGGAGCTCCAGTTCAATAGATTGGGTACCCGCAACTCATATGGTGGGTCTTTCCGCATATAGAAAGTCCCGCCTCCTGCATCAAAGAGGCGGGACTTCTCATAGATTCAGTTCGAAAAATGTTTACACGATAAAGAAGAACCTTACTTGTGTTCGTCTTCCCCGTAGGGGCGCAGGTGCTCACGCTCTTCCGGTTCATGTTCGCCGGAACCCTGTTCCTTAATACGGTGTACCTTAACCATATTGGTTGATCCCGCCACCCCGGGAGGCGAACCTGCAGCAATCACAATAAGATCACCCGGTTCTGCGAGCTTATGCTCGACCAGGTAGTCATTTACGATGTCGGTCGTACCGTCAATGTTGGTCGCCACCGGCGCATGCGCAGCTTCAACACCCCACAACAGTGAGATAAAAGCACGCACCTTTGGGTTGGGGGTAAAAGCAAGTACCGGCTGCGCAGGGCGTAGACGTGCTAAACGGCGTGCTGAGTCACCCGTCTGGGTAAAAGTACTAATGTAATCTACATCCAATTGTTCCGCAATGTTTACAGCTGCACGCGTGATGGCACCACCACGAGTACGGGGCTTACGGTCCAGCTGTGGTACGCGGTATAGACCCTTTTCTTCAGTATCACGAATAATGGAGGCCATTGCCGCAATGGTAATAATGGGGTAATTGCCCACCGAAGTCTCGCCGGAGAGCATCACCGCATCGGCGCCATCCAAGATTGCGTTTGCACAGTCAGAGACTTCCGCGCGCGTAGGAGTCGGGCTAGAGATCATGGACTCAAGTACCTGAGTTGCCACAATAACGGGCTTAGCCCAGCGACGAGCCATCTCAATAGCTTTCTTCTGAACCAGTGGCACCTCAGAGAACGGCAGTTCCACGCCAAGGTCGCCACGGGCAACCATGATGCCATCAAACTTGTCGATAATATCTTGCAGATTATCAACGGCTTGAGGCTTTTCGATCTTGGCAATCACCGGAATACGGATACCCTCTTCGGCCATGATCTCATGAACGCGGTTTACGTCTTTCCCGCTACGTACAAAGGAAAGAGCAATAATATCTACGCCCAAATTCAGGGCAAAACGAAGGTCAGCCTCATCCTTCTCGGTCAGTGCGGGAAGAGAAACGGCCGCCCCAGGAAGGTTGATGCCTTTATTGTTTGAAATAGGTCCGCCTACAATCACACGAGTGCGAACACGAGTTGGAGTTACTTCAACGGCTTCCAGCTGGATCTTACCGTCATCCAGCAAAAGTTTATCGCCAGGCTTCACATCGCCAGGAAGACCTTTATAAGTCGTACCACAGATATCTTTGGTACCCTCAACGTCCTCAGAAGTAATCGTAAAATCAGCGCCAGGCTTTAGATATTCTTCCCCGTTTACAAAGCGCTCCAAACGGATCTTAGGACCTTGCAGATCAGCAAGAATAGCTACTTCTTTCCCCAACGCCGCGGATTGTTCACGGATAGTTGTGTAAGAGTTAGTGTGAACGTCGTGGTCACCGTGACTCATATTCAGACGGGAAACATTCATACCCGCCTTGATCGCTTCCGCAATTTTTTCGGGAGAAGAAATAGCCGGACCAATGGTTGCAACGATTTTTGCGCGCCTCATGTACCTAACCTTCGTGTGTTGGGGTGGAACCTTCTAAGAAAGATACCCATAATATAGATGGAACCTTCTCATCAGGAGCCCCAATTATTCCCACACAACACCATGTATACACAACATGGCATGTGCGGCATTCATCCCTTCTAGTATATTCCTTCTCAAGCGTTTTCGGGAGGAAAATTCTCGGTATTTTCAGGAAATCCTTGTTTTAACCTCGAACCATGTTGCCCACTCAAGACTCACGTGCTCTCTACCTGCCCCTCAGAACAATAATTAGGTTTTAGTTGTTTTCTGACATCTCATTTGAAACTATGGTCAAGCGCTCCTGTCCGAGAAACAAATATGCCCACATCATGTATGACACACCTTGATGTTCATCGCTCACTCCCCTCTTCCATGTGATAAAAACGACACGCCAGTATTGGCTAAGCAATTTCACATTTATCACCACCTGCCATAGACTGGAATCAATAATTAGTATCTTGTATGCAAATTTGCTTTGGGAGGCTTCAGTGACCATTCGTGTGCTGATTATCTTCGGTTCAACCTATGGGTACACCGAGCGTTATGCGAACTGGATAGCAGAAGATCTGCGAGCATTACCACAGGCTCCTGAAGTCGATACTTTACGGGCTACAGAAGTAACCCCTGAACTTGTGGAAGCAGCGGACTCCGTTATTATTGGCGGTAGCGATTACGGCGGGTTCCTTACAGGCGCTCCCAGCCTCAAGAAGAAGATTGTTCCCTTTATTCTCCCTAAAAAGGAACGTACTGCATTCTTCACGGTTTCCTTCACAGGCGAGTACTCCAAGAAACTGCTCGACAAGGCTGTCGCTAAAAGTTATACTACAGAACTCACCGATGGACGCCCAACTTTCCATTTACGTGGTGGGATTGACTTTTCAGAGCTTTCACTTGCTCATAAGACCGCTCTTAAAGGTCCGGTTCGCGCTTGGTTGATGGCTAATCCAAACCCCAACGAAGGTATTCAGCAAATGCTTGAGTGCTATAAAACCGGTCATGCGGATTACACCAACCGAGAGTCTCTAAAACCACTTGTTGAAGCAATATCCAAATTCCTCTGATATTGCATAGCAGGTTACCAAAATAGACTTGGCCGGAGGTTTTCTCTCCTCCTCCGGTCTTTTGATTCCGGATGCGGGTGCGAGGCCGCGCCGATAACGTATTCGGTTGCAGGGGGTGGGTCTTGTGTGTGCGGCCCACCCCCTCCTTTTATCTTTCATCAAGGAAAAAGTCAGGTCCTCTCCACCATTGAAATAGTGAAGAGGACCCAAGATTAGTTGTCCAAGAATTTACGATTTAGATTTTTTCCACGGGATCTCAGGGGTTTTATCCTGCTTATCACCGGTCTGAACCCTATCTGCAGGCTCTTCCTGGGTGCCTGGTTCTTTGTCTTTTGTAGCTTGCTTCTCTTCCGTTACCTTCTTCTCAGATATCCGAGATTCTTCCAAGGTCTCTTTACCCTGGTTAGAAACCTCATCCGAATCTTGGGCGGCAGTCTTCTCTGAGTTGGGGGTCTGCTGAACAGATGATCCCTGCACTGGAGCTTCAGCAATGCCCGCTGCAGCTTTAGCCCTAGCGCGGATACCAGCGGCAACAAAGCCGATCAACCCTAGTACAATCAGGGCACCCGATGTCCACACGTGAACCCGCAGCCCCAGAAGTGTTTCAGAGGTATCAATACGCAGGAACACTTCAATGAAGAACCGTCCAATACCGTAGTACAGCACATAGAGCCAAAAAGTTTGTCCGCGCTTCAGGAACCTATTCCCCAGGAAAATTAGAAGGAATGCGCCCACAAGATTCCACAATGATTCGTAAAGGAACGTGGGATGAAAGAGAGTTCCTGCGGGATATTGAGCAGGAAAATTCCCACTCGATTGACTAATCTCCAAACCCCACGGAAGGGTAGTAGGCTTACCGAAAAGCTCCTGATTAAACCAGTTGCCCCAACGACCAAAAGCCTGCGCCAAAATAATACCTGGTGCAACTGCATCCGCAAATGCTGCATAGTTAATCTGGTATCGGCGACAAGCAATCCAGGCCCCCAGGGCTCCTACGGACACCGCTCCCATAATGCCGATGCCGCCTTCCCAAATCTTCAGGAAAGCCCAAGGATCAGAGACATTGGGACCAAAATAGCTGCCAGGGTCTGTAATGAGCACATGGTAAGCACGCGCCCCAATAATTCCAGCGGGAATAGCCCACATTGCCACGTCATATACGCGCTCACGTGTGCCGCCAACTTGTGCCCAGCGCCGAGCGCTAAGCCATAGACACACGATTATTCCGGCTAAAATGCAAAGTGCGTAAAAATGGATACGAAACGGCCCAAGCTGAAGATAAGATACACTCGGCGACGGGATTGACGCCAGAGGAAGGGATACTGCTGAGGTAAAGGATTCCGATAATATAACATTCATACTATGCACGTCCTGCAAGTTCACGAGTTAGTGCTCCCACCGCAATAGGACCTCCATCAGCTAGAGCTTTTACAAGTGCCGTTCCTACAATCACACCATCTGCATAAGTTCCGATCTCTTCAACATGAGCACGAGTTGAAACGCCTAAACCAACACACGCGTATTCAGCGCCTGCAGCATGAAGGTTTTCGACAAGTCCTTGGGCAGCTTCTGAGACTGAGGTGCGAGCCCCTGTAACGCCCATGACAGAAACGGCATAAACGAACCCGCTCGAGGCCTTAGCGATAGTCTCTAAACGTTGAGGCGATGATGATAGCGCCGCCAAGAAAATACGATCTAACCCGTATTTTTCAGAGGCTTCGAACCAAGCCGATGCTTCATCGGGTACTAAATCTGGAGTGATCATTCCAGCTCCTCCAGCAGCCGCAAGATCACGTGCAAAATTATCAACACCGTAGGCAAGTACGGGGTTCCAATACGTCATCACGACAACGACAGCTTGGGTTGCCTCAGTAATGCGCCGTACAGCATCAAAAACCCGAGAAAGTTTGAAGCCGCCTTCTAATGCGGTACCTGTTGCGTGCTGGATAACGGGGCCGTCCATGACCGGATCCGAGTACGGTACGCCCAGCTCAATAATGTCGGCACCGTTATTGCCTAATTCGATAGCTGCTGCCACAGAATCTTCAAAGTTGGGAAAACCTGCGGGGAGGTACCCGATAAGTGCTGCACGCCCATCTTCTTTGCATTCGCGTAACAGCTGTACGAGAAGCGAGTTCGGGTTTTGGGGCGGGAAGGTACCGTCAAGGACTTCGTACTTTGCCGCATGCGGCTGTGCGTCTTGATAGCTCATGCGTGCGCCTCGCTTTCTGCCTGCACTGCCTTCTCAGCAACTGCCTCTTTATTGCCTGTCATGAGAGAAGATGACGGGGTTGCTTTCCCTAGATCGAACCATTTCAAGGCAGTCTCCATGTCTTTATCGCCACGACCAGATAGGCACACCACCATTATTTTTTCACGGGCAGACTCAGAATCTTGATGCGCCCACTCCTGACAGACCCGTAACGCACCGGCAAGTGCATGCGCCGATTCGATGGCAGGAATAATACCTTCAGTACGGCAAAGCAGTTGAAAAGCATCCATAGCTTCAGTATCGGTCACCGGCTGGTAGCTGACACGGCCTAAGTCTGAAAGGTACGAGTGTTCGGGCCCAACGCCGGGATAGTCTAGGCCAGCAGAAATCGAATGCGACTCTATAGTTTGCCCATCTTCGTCTTGCATCAGGTAGGTTACGGCACCGTGAAGCATTCCTGGGCGTCCTAGATTAATAGTTGCGGCGTGACGTCCGGTTTCTACACCGTCTCCCCCCGCCTCAAAACCGTAAAGTTTTACATCGTGGTCATCAAGGAATGCATGGAAGATTCCAATGGCGTTTGAACCCCCACCAACGCATGCAGAAACTCCGTGGGGAAGACGCCCAGTCATCTGTTGAATTTGTTCGCGTGCTTCAGAACCAATAGCATCATGAAAGAAACGCACCATCGTAGGAAAAGGATGTGCTCCCGCCGCTGTACCCAGCAGATAGTGGGTATTCTCGACATTAGCGACCCAGTCTCGAAGAGCCTCATTAATAGCGTCTTTCAGAGTACGGGAGCCATTCTGAACGGCAATAACTTTCGCGCCCAAAAGCTGCATACGCGCCACGTTCAAAGCCTGCCGCTCAGTATCTTCTTCACCCATGTAAATCACACAGTCCATACCGAAAAGCGCAGCAGCCGTTGCCGTTGCTACACCGTGCTGACCAGCACCGGTCTCTGCGATCAGACGTGTCTTACCCATGCGCTTTGCGAGAAGTGCTTGTCCTAAAACATTGTTAATCTTGTGGCTACCGGTATGGTTAAGATCTTCACGTTTCAGAAAGATCCGAGCCCCAGCGTGCTCTGAGAACCGCGGAACTTCCGTTAGCAATGAAGGACGATTCGAGTATTCAGCAGAGAGTCGCTGAAATTCCGCAATAAACTCTGGATCCTGCTTAGCATTCTGGAAGGTAGACTCAAGCTCATCCATGGCGGCAATTAACGATTCAGGCATCCATCGCCCACCGTATTGCCCGAAGTAGGGACCGGGTGCATTTTTGAGGGATTTCCCCTCAAGAAATGCGTCTGCCAGGTTTTCACTCATTGTTGTCCTTCCCGGGTACTTTTATTCTCATCCATGAGTTAGGTTTGTACACTTAACTCATGGTACGGCTTGTTCGTATTTTTACTATTCTACGCGGAATGACATAGCGTCAGCGTATATAAAGAAAAGCCCTATGATTATTCACATGTGAAAAACTGTCATCTACGTAAGATAGCTCTAATCTGCATTAGAGATGAGGGACAGCCGAAAATTCACGTACAGTTTTCTCCGGGTCTCCAGATTTGACCAGAGTCTCACCAATAAGCACGACATCAGCACCAGCCTGCGCGTAGTTCTGTACATCGCTCAGCCCAGATACACCAGATTCTGCAACTTTAATAACGCTTTCCGGCAGGTCGACCGCAAGCTCTGCATAATGCGCGTTCTTGACTTCAAGAGTTTTTAGGTTGCGAACGTTAATACCTATAATTTTGGCTCCGACACGCTGAGCGATAGATATTTCTTCTGAAGTATGTGCTTCTACGAGAGCATTCATACCAAGCGATTCGGCAAGCTCTAAGAAAGCGCTCAAGGTATCTTCTTCCAAGGCAGCAACAATAAGAAGCACCAGATCTGCGCCGTGTGCACGTGCTTCCCAAATCTGGTACTCATCAACAATAAAATCTTTACGCAATATGGGAATACTGACGTGAGCACGCACCGCGTCCAGATCCTCCAGGCTTCCGCCGAAACGGCGTTCTTCGGTAAGCACCGAAATAGCTGCTGCTCCTCCACGCTGATACTTCACCGCTAGTTCCGCTGGATCCGCTATTTCCCCCAGGATACCTTTCGATGGAGACGAACGTTTCACCTCTGAAATGATACGCACAGTTTGGCCATCACCGCGTAAAGCACATACAGCGTCAAGAGCTGGTGCCGTAGAGAGCGCTAGCTCCTGCACCTTTTCCAGAGGATGTTTTGCACGACGAACCTCTAAATCCTCACGTACTCCACCAATAATTTCATCTAGTATGGTACTCAACAGTGTTCCTTCTCATAGTCATCAAATATCCAAAAGTTTGAGATAGCACAAGAGAGAGCGCCTCGTCATGGGCGAGGCGCTCGTAGCGTATTTACTAGTGACGCTCAGTATTTTTGGTTTTAGAACCGCCTTGACCGTAGCCAGCACTCTTGAGAAGCAATCCAGCCACTAGACCCAGCACGATAATGCCAGCACCAACAAAGACGATAACGGGCTGAGCCAGATCATACGCAACAGCACCAACAAGTACCCCGGTCGTCATGATGGCGATCATAACCCACGATGCTACGGTGCTACCGTGATTTGCATACGGGCGTTCAGGAACAATAACAACTTTCTCTTCCGTCACGAAAACTCCTCATGTGTGTGCACAGATACGCGAATAATGCGTACAGACGTCCTTTCTTCGATTTTAGGTCATGACCTCGTCTTCTGTGAATTTGCTGGTGAGAATCGTACAAATATTTAGACGAGCAATGTTGTACAACTCGCAGTGTTTGAAGCCTCTTTCACTATTTAAAACTATTTTTCTACGGTAGGGTCTTCTCCCCTGCTCAGCAGGTCCCATGCATCCATATTGTCGACCTCACCAGGAGCTTCTTGCAGGTTACGCACTGTGCGGTTATATTTACGCCCACCTTGCCAGTGTCGAGCCACTACAAGAGTCCAAAGTCCCACGCACATAATAAGAAAACCTGATATGCATGAAATCCACGGCCAAACAGTCACAGCATACGTACCTGTAGACGCCACGGTTCCCGTTACCTTGCTGGTCTCAGTTACAACCGCACCTGCGGGATTCATCACCACCGACAGCGCAGAGAGAATAATACCTACCCCGGATCCTAAACTTACCAATGCGATAACATACCGCAAAAGCTGAGGGGCTATGCGCGCCGCTAAAGGAGCTGCTAAAGCTACCATCGCCAGTGCGCTTACTGCGGGGGCCGCTCGAGACCCAGTAATGTCAAGATTTTGTTCCCCCAAGACCCCGTTCACATGCGCTTGGACCCAAGGAAAAAGCGTCGTGCTAAAGGCAAGGGCAGCCACAGCAAGCCCTGTTAAAAGCACCAGTCCAGGCGCTTGTAGTCGCGCAGGTTTCGAGTGTAAGTTTTCATCCGCCGCACTAAAAGCCGTAGCAGTACTCGTTGTCTCGTAGTTATTTGATTGATTCAAAGACGAGGATTTATGCCGCTGTGTATTCATGGGATTATGCCCTCCCGCAGGTTCTTAATCTGCTGTGGTAATGCGTTTTGTCTGCAGAGGTTTCAGGCCCGATGCCGTCAATACGGCACGGAGCGGAGCGGCTGATTTATTTACGGTCTCTTCAGTCTCGGACTCCGGGTTGGAGTCCATCACAATACCGGCTCCAGCCTGTACGTAAGCTTTTGTTCCCTTGAGAACAGCAGTACGAATTGCAATAGCCATGTCCATGTTTCCAGCAAAATCAAAATATCCGCAGACACCCCCATAAACCCCACGGCGGGTCGGCTCATACTCGTCGATAAGCTGCATGGCCCGCGGTTTGGGAGCCCCCGAGAGAGTCCCCGCCGGAAAAGCAACGCGAAGTACATCGTAAGCACTGAATTGAGGGTCAAGTTCAGCACTCACTGAGGAAGAAATATGCATGATATGGCTGAACCGCTCAATCACCATGAATTCATCAACAGAGACCGTTCCAGGCTTTGCAATTCGAGACAGATCATTACGCGCCAAATCAACCAGCATCAAATGCTCAGAGCGCTCTTTTTGATCGGCAAGAAGCTCTTCAGCAAGAGCTATATCCTGTTCACGAGTTGCACCGCGAGGCCGGGAACCAGCGATAGGATGCGAGGTCGCACGCCCCTCCTTGAGGGTCACCAAGGCTTCTGGGGAAGAACCGACAATTTGGAAAGGAATACCCTCAGCATCCTCAAAGTTAAAGAGGTACATGTAGGGTGAAGGGTTAGATTGGCGAAGTACACGGTAGACGTCAAGCGCATCCGCGCCAGTTTCAACTTCAAAACGACGTGAGATCACGATCTGAAAGACGTCGCCATCAATAATATTTTTCTTACAACGATCAATTGCGTCTTGATAACCTTGCACCGACCAAGTTTGAGTAACCTCACGATGAATTCGAGCATTTACCTCAGAAACTCCGGTTAAGACCGATGCCGTTTCAGAGGCACCCTGTTCTAGCTGCTGCAGCATACGGTGCAGACGTTCGACCGCATCGACGTATGCATCATCCACATTTTCATCGGTATCGTTGAAGTTAATGGCATTTGCGATCAAGAGCACTGTACCGTCAGTATTATCATGGATTGCCATGTCAGAAACCATGTTCAAGGCAAATTCTGGGAGATTCACGTCATCAGCTGGCGGATACGGCAGGTTCTCCCAGCGGCGTACTACGTCCCAGCCCAAGTAACCTACCAACCCCGATGTTAACGGTGGAAGGCCAGGAACCGGTTCAGTATGAAGCATACGAAGGGTTTGTTTGATAGCTTCAACGGGGTCGCCTTCTGTTGGGGCTCCCGCCGGAGTTTGCCCTTGCCAATATATCTTGCCGTCTCGTGTGGTCAGGGTTGAACGAGAAGAAGCGCCGATAAAAGAATACCGGTCCCAAGCTGCCGATTCCCCCTCGGTCGCGATCTTAGCCGATTCAAGCAAAAAAGTTCCAGGATCAGCGGCACCATCGTGTAGAACCAGCGAACGATAAATACCAATGGGTGTGAGCGAGTCTGCAAGAATTTTGATGCACACCGGAATAACTCGGTGAGTCACTGCGCGTTCCCGGAATTCTTCAAGAGAGGGTGAGATAATGCCCAAATCCTGCATAGGACTAATCCTTCGTGCTCGATTGCTGATGCCCAAACTGTTGCCTGGGGCTCTCGTATTAGTGTACAAGTTCCACCACATCTAACAGTGGTTTGAACAAACAGCGCGAAGTATCAAAATTGACACTTCGCGCTGTTAATTAGCTCAGTCGTTTGAGAGTCGCTGCGGTTTGCAAAGCTGCCGCCGTTGCCTCATAGCCTTTGTCTTCAGAGGAACCAGGAAGTCCGGCACGGTCTAGAGCTTGTTGTTCATTATCGCAGGTGAGTACCCCGAAACCGACCGGGCGACCAGTCAGCACGGAAACATCGGTCAGACCACTCGTAGCGCCCTGACATACGAAGTCAAAGTGAGGAGTTCCACCGCGAATAACAACGCCGAGGGCAACAATCGCATCGTATTTTTCGGCAAGACGGGTTGCTGCAACAGGTAGTTCAAAAGTCCCCGGAACACGCACAATAGTCGGCTCCAGCCCCGCATCAGCGGCGGCGCGCTGCGCCCCATTGAGTAACCCTTCCATGACCTGAGTGTGCCAGCTTGCCGCAACAATAGCTAGTTTGAATCCAGTGTAGTCCTCGGGATTGAGAGTGGTATCTGCTGCTCCTGCGCCGCTCATATTTCTTAACTCCTTGGTGTCGTTGGTTTATATCGCAAAGTCGTCCTCTGACCACACAGCAAGCTGTTATCAGCCAGAAGAACTATATACTAGGCCCATGGAGCCTATGCCCCATACGCCGACGTTTTGTTTCAAGGTACTTGGCGTTCTCAGCACGCGCCGGAATTTCGTCAGGAATTACCTCATGTACTTCAAGCCCCAGCTCGGTCAGCGCGTCAACCTTTGCCGGATTATTTGTGATAAGTCGCAGATTATGAACCCCGAGTTCTTGCAGAATAAGTGCCGCCTGCGTGTAATCACGCATATCTTCGTCTAAGCCAAGCGCTAAATTTGCGTCTAGGGTATCAAGGCCAACGTCTTGAAGTGCATAGGCTCGCAACTTATTTACAAGCCCAATACCTCGCCCTTCATGATTGCGAATATAGAGCATCCAACCACCATAACGCGAGAGAATTTTTAACCCATTCTCAAGCTGCTGACCACAGTCGCATCGGAAGGAGCCCAGAATATCTCCAGTAGCACATTCGGAGTGGATTCGCACTGCGGGAATCTGAGCTTCTCCCGAAAATGCAATAGGGTTCCCTTGGGCGTCTATAGCACGAATGCTCATATGCTCAGCACCATCGGCAAACCGCCAAGCACGTACCCCAAAGTTTCCATGGGGTGTAGGAACAATAACCTCAACGGTCGATTCCACCAGTTGCGGGCTGGGATGAGGCACTAAGTCTAAAGGCGAAGCTGTGTATTGGTGGGCAAATCTCTCAGCAAGATCGCGTTTCTCAAATTCGAGCTCTGAGGGTATGTGCTTGTGCTGAGTGCTCTGCTTTTCTGGAGTATCACTCATGCTCGTTCCTTCACATACTGAATAAGGTCTTCGATCGAAATCATGGGGAGGCTGTGTGCAGCTGCAAAAGAGCGCAAAGCCTCAAAGCGCATCATACTTCCATCATCATGAACAAGCTCGGCGATAACGCCTACGCCCGAAAGACCTGCCGCACGAGTAAGTTCTACGGCCGCTTCTGTATGCCCAGCACGTTCCAACACCCCACCAGCTACGGCACGCAAGGGAAATATGTGTCCCGGACGGCTCAAATCTTCAGGGCCCGCTGAGGCGTCTGCAAGAACTCTGACTGTACGGGCACGATCGGCGGCGCTAATACCTGTTGTGGTTCCTACACGCGCATCGCAAGAAACCGTATATGCAGTACCTTTAGGATCTTCATTGTGCGCGGTCATCGGCGGCAAGTTCATGCTGTCTGCGCGTTCGTGACTCATTGGAGCACATATCACTCCGGAAGTATAACGGATAGTAAATCCCATGAGTTCTTCTGTAGCATATTCAGCCGCAAAAATTATATCTCCCTCATTTTCACGGTTTTCATCATCCACTACAACGACAGCTCGACCGATGGAGATAGCCTCAATGGCCTCCTGAATAGAATCCAGCTCTTGTGCAACTACGGAAGTTTCATGGAAATCTACATTTCTCATTTCCATCAACCGGGCTACATATTTAGCGAGCGCGTCTGTTTCAAGATTGACAGTGTCTCCTACAGTAAGCTGCCCTAGATTAGTTGCGCTAAGAGTTTCAGGAATCAAACCGACTTCAAACCAGGGAGCGCTCTCAGCAGAGGCAGAAACCGCTGTTACTGTCAGCGATACGCCAGAGACGGCGATAGAACCTTTCTCAACCAGATACGGAGCAAGTTCTTGAGGAATGGAAAAACGAATAGTGCACCATGCATCATGTTCAGTTATTGATATAACCGTCGCGATACCATCTACGTGTCCCTGGACTACGTGTCCGTCGAACCTTCCGTTGGCAGGCATGCACCGTTCAAGGTTAACGATCGATCCTTGAGTTAGCGCGCCTAAATTAGTCCGAGTGAGCGTCTCCCCCATTGCATAAGCGCGAAATTGCTGCGGTTCAATGCTATCCTCATCGACGGCAGTTAGACATACACCGTTGACAGCTAGGGATCCTCCATGATCCAAGTCAGAGACAATATCACCAGCGTTAATAGTGATATATGCAGCTCCGGTCGAAGTCCCTTGAGCGTCATAGACTGGTTGAACGGACTCAACGGTACCTAGCGCACCGATAATTCCTGTAAACATGTGTGTCTTCTCCTCTGTGGCAGCTGCACCAGGATGGAATTCAGATGCCGCTACGATACTTGCACTATAACTATAAAGATGAGTCTTTTATTCCCCGAAATATCGTGCAGGTGCATACCGGAACGATCTCAAAGACGATGTTCCCTTTCCTACACTTTGTTTCCAGGAATTATGCATAACTTTTGTAGTTTTTATTCTCGTGATTCTGGAAAATATTTGTGCGTGAAACGTGGAAGTACACGACGAATACCCGGTGTATTTTTTGCAGTGCTACGGGGGCTTGGTATCAGGTGCGTTGCGGTGTCTTCGCCTAAGACCCGGACTGATGGAAACATCCCAAGATCATCAAGCTGCAGACGAGGGGCATTTTCCAACGTGTTGGTAATAAGTCGGTACATTGCACTTTTACCGTGCCCCATGAGTATAGGAGCGCGGTACCAAACAAGTTCGTCAAGAAGATCTTCCCCGGTAAATAGGCCAACCATTCCCGGTCCTCCCTCAATCATGAGGTGTCGCACCCCACGACTGTAAAGTTCGTCAAGAAGGACTCGGGGCTCATGAGTGTAAACCTGCATGTAATTTTCTGGGTCTCTTGTACCTAGACCACACACTTTATAGGTGCTTGGTATATCTGTTTCTCCCATGACAACCCGTAAAGGCTGTTTCTTGTAGCGTTGCCCTGAGATATCACGGGCATCTAGTGAGGGATTATCAAGGAGTGTAGTGCGGGTTCCGATCATCACGGCGTCTGCGCGTTTTCGGATGAGATGCCCATCAGCACGTGCTTGTGAACCAGTTATCCATTTACTGGTGCCGTCTGCTGCCGCGATAAAACCGTCAAGAGTTGAAGCAGATTTAACGGTAATAAACGGTCGTTTTTCTGCGACCGAAATAAACCATCGTTCATTTAGCGAGTACGAGTCCTCAGCAAATTCTCGCATATACGTTGTTACGACTCCGTGAGAGCGTAAATATTCTGCTCCGCCAGAAGCCTGAGCGCTCCTATCTGGATATGCATAAAAGACCTGAGAAATTCCAGCTTCTTTGATAGCATGCGAGCATGGACCAGTTTTGCCTGTATGATTGCAGGGTTCTAGCGACACATACATTTTTGCATCGCTCATATCCGTGCCAGCCGCGCGGGCTTGAGCTAAGGCATCAGCTTCAGCATGAGGTGTTCCTGCCCCGCGATGCCATCCAATATGCAGTACTTGACCGGCAGAGTTTGTAATAACCGCTCCAACAAGTGGGTTAGCTCCTCGTATACCCTGACGAGCGGCTTTTAAAGCTAAACGCATAGCACAGTCATCGGTCAATGACCCTTCAGGGATCTTCATGGTTACCGAAGCAGGTATTCCTTGAAGATGTCCGTACTCCGCAGCAGAATAGTCAAGGTCATTTACGGGCGTATACATCTCAGGGCCTAGATACGTTGTCATGATTTGCTCGATTCCACGTCAACAGTAATATCTGGAAATTGCGTTTGAACTCGGGTTTTTTCTTCACGATTCCGAGTACTCCACCATACGAAGAAGCCTACAAGAGTAAAGCATCCGTAGAAAACATACATCAGAGAGGTGGCATAGTAGCCTGCGCTCCAAAGCAGCGGAACACCAACAATATCAACAGCAACCCAAATTAGCCAGAACTCTACCCATCCTCGTGCCATACCATAGGTCGCTATAAGCGAACCGGTAAATATCCAAGCATCTGACCATACGGGCTCGTATGACCCTAGAGAACGAAATATTGGAGTTAACGCTATCGTGCCAAGAATAAGTACAGAGATAATGCTAAAACGTTCCAGCCTGGATGCCCATCGTGGAATTACAGCTGCCCCCTCGGCACGCGTTCCTTGAGCTCTGCAGGACTGCCGCCAACGATACCAGCCCCATACAGAAACAGTTATGAACATAATCTGGCGCCCAGCCTGACCAAGCATATTAATGGGGTTAGGGCTGCCGAAGAAGGCACCCATAAACACGGTAAAAAGCAGCAGATTTCCGGCTATACCGATCGGCCATGCCCAGACTTTACGGCGCATTCCGCCCAAAGCTGAGGCTAAACCGAAAAGGTTACCTAAAACTTCGCGCACAAGAAGAATCTGGTCTCCAAACTGTATTTGTGCGTCGAAGAGCCACCGCAGAACGTTCACTGTTCCTCCCTTTCATCGTCATTGCGGCGACTCCGGGGAGAACAAAATGCATTGATTCCAGCAATTGCTGGAACATTAGATAACGGTTTCGAATATATACCGTGACCGCATCCCGTGCTTTCTGCTCGTGCTGCCTACCATCCAGACTGTACTGTCGGTACCGGAGTTTCACCGGTTCGGCCGTAAGCATCACAATAACTGATACGCACGGTTCGCGGACTGTCACCGCCGGTTCGGAATTTCACCGACCCCGGAGCACGATTACGGGTCAATTATGGCACACCACGCAAGATCGCCAAAAGCAGGTCTTGAGGAAGGCACCAGCGCTATCACAGTATGGGCTAAAGATATGTCAATTTCTTTACCCTTAATTTGTGATTTAGACATTATGTAATCTCAAATAGAATGTACTTTTCTCCTTGCCTGTTTATATTGAAAAATATAAACTTTTCCACCACATATGAGGTTTAACATACAATTTAATGATATTACTCTTGGGGTATCAGATATTTTAATACTTGACACTTAAAAAATACTCATACTTTCACAAAAACGCGCTACAAAGGGTTGAATACTTGAAATTTATAGGAAATTATCTTTAGAATACTCTTCGTTCACGCTTCCTTTGAGAAGCATGATCTGCAGTGCATTTTTAAGAATCGAAAAATATTCTTCGCATTTTTGAATCATGCACAACACATATCACTCTCACATACACAACTAAATAAAATTGCAGGTAAACATGAAACTTTTTAACCGGCAAAAGTCTGTTTCAAAGACCCTAGCAGCCATTGGCGCTATGGTGCTGGCTTTAGGGACTATAAGCCCGGCAGTAGCTCATGAAAATACTTCTGATGCTTCTGCTACAGCTCAAATTCCCGCTCACGAGGAAATGAATACTCCAATGGGTGCAGGTGAGCGAGCTCGCCTTGCAGAGTCGCAATCCTCAACTCTTGGCAAGATCTCCCCTAATGCCACTTCCATGTGGACTCCCACAGGTGGGACCCTCGGTATGGACGTTTCTTCATACCAAGGAAATGTAGACTGGAACCGTGCATATAATATGGGCTCCCGTTTTGCATACACAAAAGCAACAGAGGGTAACTATTACACTAACCCTTACTTTGCTCAACAATACAACGGTTCCGCACAGTCGGGCATGATTCGTGGTGCCTATCATTTTGCCAACCCACGCTCCACCTCTGGAGCTGAACAGGCACGCTATTTCGTCAGACATGGCGGTGGATGGAGTAACGACGGAATTACAATGCCCGGCCTACTCGATATTGAATACAACCCATATCCAAGTCTTGGCAACACCTGCTACAACATGAGCAGTGCCGATCTCACTCGGTGGATTCGTGATTTCATGGAGACCTACCGCAGCCTCACCGGTCGATATCCTATGATTTATACCGCTAATTACTGGTGGAGGCAATGCGTAGGTGCAACAGAGTTCGGTAATCATCTTTTGCATTTGGCAAATTACAATTACCACCCGGGTCCTATGCCAGCAGGATGGGGCAATTACGATATCTGGCAGTTCTCTTCTGAAGGTCCGTTCGTTGGAGATTCGAATTTCTTCCCGGGTACAGTTCACGATTTACGCGCTCTAGCAGTTAACGCGGGAGCTAAGAACCGTTCGTGGCATCCTCAACCTGCCCCCCGTGTAGAAACGGCTCCTAAGACCCGGTTCCGAGATGTTCCGCAGAGCTCGCCTTTCTATAAAGAAATTGAATGGTTAGCCAACAAGAAAATTACTACCGGCTGGCCGGATGGAAGCTTCCGACCGGACGCAGGTGTAGAACGCGCTGCAATGGCAGCTTATTTCTACCGTATGGCTGGCTCTCCCCCGGTTAATCTTCCAGCACGTTCACCTTTCCGCGATGTAACGCCTCAAGACCAGTTCTATCGCGAAATCGTCTGGATGCATCAGCAAGGTATCGCTACCGGTTGGGCTGATGGCACCTTCCGTCCGCACGATAGTGTCAACCGCGCTGCAATGGCAGCTTTCTTCTACCGTTTTGCGGGGAAACCAGCGGTGCCCGCAGGCCGTAATTTCTCAGATGTTGGAGCGAACAATCAATTTTATCGAGAAATTATGTGGCTCAAAGGTACTGGTATCGCTACCGGTTGGGCTGATGGTACTTTCCGTCCTTGGCAACCTGTTGAACGGGGTGCGATGGCAGCGTTTATCTACCGCTATAAGCACAAGTAAAATAGTCGCTCCTCATTAATAACAGGGAGGCTTCCCCACAAAACTGTGGAGAAGTCTCCCTGTATTATTCCCGCGGCACTTTCAGATATGACAGCTGCGTTAGGTACGCATACCTCACTGTTTTTCGTGGCTTCACAGCTGTAAACAGATGCGAAAAGGGCCTTCTCAGGTAATTCCCGAGAAGGCCCCAATGCAGTATTATGCAGAGTTACTCAACAGAACGGAACGCGACGACTGCGTTATGTCCACCAAAGCCGAAGGAATTCGAGATACCAACGATCTCTCCTTCAGGAAGCTCCCGTGCCTGTGTCACAACGTCAAGATCAATCTGCGGATCCTGGTTTTCCAGATTAATAGTAGCCGGAGCTTTGCGGTTGTAAATCGCCAATACGGTAAGCACTGCTTCAAGGGCTCCTGCACCACCCAACAGATGCCCCGTCATAGACTTGGTTGCAGAAACAGCAATATTCTTTGTATGCTCACCGAAAGTAGCATGCATAGCAGTTGCTTCTGGTAGATCCCCCGCAGGAGTTGAGGTTGCGTGTGCGTTAATATGCACAACTGTAGTAGGGTCAATATCCCCATCTTTGAGTGCTTCGCGCAGAGCTCGTGTGGCTCCTAGAGCATCAGGATCGGGAGCGGTTATATGGAAGGCATCAGCAGAGACACCGGTACCTGCTAGCTCGGCATAGACTCGCGCTCCACGGGCTCGGGCATGCTCCTCTGATTCAAGAATCATAGCCGCAGCGCCTTCGCCCATCACAAACCCGTCACGATCCACATCATAAGGGCGTGAGGCTTTTTCGGGGTCATCGTTACGCGACGATAGTGCCTGCATACGCGCAAAGGCCGCTAACGGAAGAGGATGAATTGCTGCTTCGGAACCGCCGACAACAACCACATCTGCTTTACCTGTGCGAATCATATCGACCCCCAGCTCCATAGCTTCCGTTGAAGAAGCACAGGCAGATACGACGGTTTGAGCAGCGGCGCGCGCTTTCAGGTTCATCGACACAGCGGCTGCGTTGCCGTTAGGCATTAACATAGGAACTGTCATGGGAAGAACCCTTCGAGGTCCTTTCTCACGCAATGTATCCCATGCATCAAGCAGGGTCCACACACCACCAATACCAGTACCAAATGCTACACCGGTGCGTAAGGGATCAACTTCTTCTGCGGATTCAGCGTCGGAACCCGAAAAACCAGCATCTTCCCAGGCTTCACGAGCAGCGATAAGTGCTAGCTGTCCTGAAGGATCTAAGCGCTTTGCTTCAACTTTGGTGAGTCGTTCTGACTCGTGAGCAGGCTCTGCGAGGCGCCCAGCGATGTAAACAGGCAGGCTGTATTCTTCTACCCAGGGCTCATCAATTTTAGTGATACCCGAGACGCCTGTAAGCGCATTTGCCCAGGTGGTGGGGACGTCGCCGCCAATAGGAGTGGTTGCGCCGAGACCGGTCACCAACACTTTTCGAGACATCTTCACACTTTCTTGGTTATATCGGTGGAGGGTGAAACTAGACAGATGGGCGCGGTTACTTGCCCGCGCCCATCGTCGGCAGCCTAATTTAGGCTGTTTTTGCGATAAAGTCTACTGCGTCACCAACAGTCTTGAGGTTCTTGACCTCTTCGTCTGGAATAGTAACTTCGAACTTTTCCTCAGCGTTCACTACGATAGTCATCATCGAGATAGAGTCAATATCGAGGTCTTCGGTGAAGGACTTATCCAGCTGAACATCTTCAACTTCAACACCGGTCTCTTCGTTTACAATCTCAGCAAGACCTGCGAGGATCTCTTCTTTGTTAGCCATGAAGGGCTCCTTTGTCATAGAAGTGGTAGCACGCTCCTGGTTAAGAGCATGTGCATAATCGAGTTTATCGTGTCTGTGTAAGTATCTCACACAATAACCCCGAGTTTTTCAAATTCGTACTGTAAATCTAGTGTTTGCAGGTACGAATTTGAGCTATCTCATAAAAGGTATATTCAGATACCTTAAGAGTGATCTCGATAACTTACGGAAGAACAACAACCTGTGCCGCATATGCAAGACCGGCCCCAAAACCAATCTGTAATGCAAATTTTCCAGAAAGTTCAGGCTGTTCCTGCAAAAGACGATGCGCTGCCAAAGGAACGGAGGCGGCAGACGTGTTACCAGCATCAGCAATATCTCGCGCAATAGCGACATTTTCAGGCAATTTCAGGGTTTTTGCCATCTGATCGATAATGCGAGCATTAGCCTGATGCGGAATTAATGCACCCAGCTCATCCGGAGTAATACCTGCCGATTCTAAAGCCTGCTGTGCAACTTTTGCCATTTCCCACACGGCCCAGCGGAAGACTGAAGGTCCATCTTGACGCAGGGTAGGCCAAATCTTTTCGTCTTCCTGCACGGGGTTAGCGACAAAATCACGGTTACGGATATCGAGGAGGGAATGGGTCATTCCAACAGTTCCCCAACGAGAGCCGTCTGACCCCCAAATAGTCGGGGCGATGCCGGGTTCGTCCGATACGCTGACAACAGCCGCACCCGCTCCATCTCCCAACAAGAATGAGATAGAACGTTCCGTATTATCTATAAAATCTGAGAGTTTTTCAACGCCTATCACGAGAACATTCTGCGCCATACCAGAACGAACCATAGCATCTGCCTGAGCTATACCATAGCAGAAGCCAGCGCAGGCCGCAGAAATATCGTAAGCAGGACACCGAGACCCAATGGCATCCGCAACCAGAACAGCTAGTGACGGAGTAGCATACGGATGGGAAATTGTTGAGATAATAACGGCATCAATCTGTTCACCCGTCACGTGTGAGTTGGCGAGCGCATCATGAGCTGCTGCGATTGCAAGGTCATTAACGGTTTGGTTTTCGCTAGCTCGATGTCGGGTTGAAATCCCGGTACGCTGCTTAATCCACTCATCAGACGAGTTGATAGCTTCAACGATATCGTTATTATGAACAATTACCTCACCACGGGAAGCCCCATAGCCTAAAATGCGGGAGTAACGATTGTTCTCATATTGTTTGAGGGTAGTCACGTGTTTACTGTTCCTTGAGCTGTTTCTTCGTGGGTCTGATCTGATACGCCTTAAACCTATGCACCAAATTTTTCGAGGTCTTCAGGAGCGTTAACGGCGATGAAAGGTACACCACGCATTGCGCGTTTTGCCAATCCGACGAGGGTTCCTGCAGGTGTTACCTCAATAATATCGGTGACTTCGTCTTGCAACATCTGAGCCATACACAGATCCCACCGCACAGGGTTTGTAACCTGCTTGACGAGAGAATCGAGAAATTCCTGTCCGGAAGCGACCACAGAGCCATCGCGATTACTCAAAATTTTGTGCTTTGGATCTTCAACCGTGATCGTGTCTGCAAATTTCTTGAGTGGTTCCACGGCCGGGGCCATAGCTTCTGTGTGAAAGGCGCCAGCAACTTTAAGCGGAATAACACGAGTACGAGCCGGTGGATTCTCAGTGAATTTTTCAAGAGCGTCAAGTGCGCCTGCTGCAACGATTTGTCCACCGCCATTGGAGTTGGCTGCAACTAGCTGCGCCGCTTTAATTGCTTCACGAACCTCTTCTTCATCGCCGCCCAGGACTGCTGCCATACCGGTTGGGGATGCAGTGGCGGCTTGGGCCATGCCGGTGGCACGAACGCGAATAAAACGCATAGCATCTTCATCGCTAAGAATTCCAGAAAGCGCAGCTGCTGTAATTTCTCCTACGGAGTGCCCTGCGAAAAGTAGATTCTCTGTTCCTAGATGAGCAAGCGTTAGACGCCCGGTGACAATACCTGCAGCAACAATCAAAGGCTGGGCAATAGCGGTGTCTTTAATAGCTTCTTCCTCGGCTTCGGTGCCGTAATGGATAAGGTCAAGCTCTGCTGCTTGTGAGAGACGCTCAAGGTGTTCACGAACTCCGACAATCTCAAGCCAAGGAGTGAGAAAGCCCTTTTTTTGAGATCCTTGACCGGGGCAGACAATAGCGTACATTCTTGACCTTTCAAATAGCTCATGATGCTCTCGCGTATAGTATTCTATCGCTTTATCATCGTACGGAGTAGCTCAAATGCCACATATTATTGATAAACGCTCCAGAGATATTCTACTCATCTTTTGTCTTAGCCGGTATATTCCATAAGCGCCCACCACAGGCTCCGCTGGATATTGGTCTTGATATCTTATGCCTTCTAAGCACCAGTTGCTTCTTGTAACGTCATCATTTTTCGCTTACCGCGCAGGGCAGGCACACGAAAAACTTCAATAGCCTTTTCCGCTTCCGTACACTCAAGCTCGCGGATGAGCACGAGTATAGGTATCTGCTAAACGTTTCATGGAGACATGGGTATAGATCTGTGTCGTTGAGAGCGATGCGTGCCCTAACAGCTCTTGAACGGTACGAATGTCTGCCCCTCCGTCAACAAGATGAGTTGCAGCAGAATGACGAAGGACATGTGCCCCTGAAACCTCGGTATCCTCAAGTGTACGTAGGATTCGGCTAATATCTTCACGAATTTGTCGAGGGTTTGCACGTTTGCCGCGTGGCCCTATAAACAGGGCAGTTACATCGCGTGAACCTTTGGCTATCCAATACGGGCGCCCTATTTTGACCCACTGTGAAAGAACTTTCATCGCGAGGGTTCCCAATGGTACAACACGTTCTTTATTACCTTTACCGATAACGCGAACCGTCTTATTAGCTCGGTCTATACTCGATAGATTCAAGCCTGTAAGTTCTGAGATACGCATACCCGATGAGTACAGAACCTCTAGAACAGCCCAAAGCCTCAGCATCCGGATATCCTGCGGATTTTCGCGGCATCGCAATGCTACGGTGTCCAAAACGGAGCTCATTTGTTCCTGACTCAGGACAGCAGGAAGATATCGGTCGCGCTTAGGCGTACTCATTCCCCGGGTAGGATTTTCTGTGATGAGTTCTTCCTCATGAGCCCAGCTGAAAAAAGTGCGCAGGGTCGAACCACGTCGAGCTACAGTTGTCTTGGCATTTTGTTTTAGGTGCATAGACCCCAGCCATTCACGGATAAGCTGCAGGTTTACATCTTCAACACGGCTAATTCCCCGTCGTCCGATAAAGCCGAAAAACCCGTAGAGATCAGATATGTACGATCGGATAGTCTCTTCGGAACGATACTTCTCGTACCTGAGATAACGTTCGAAATGCTCGACAATAGGTAAAAATACTTCTCCAGATAAGACGGGAGCAAGGTCTGGGGCGGGGTCCTGCTGGCTTGCTGACATGGGGAGGGTAGGGGCTAATGAACTTTCCGGTAGAACTGCATCGGGCATAGGTAAAGTCTTTGAAAGCTCTTTATTATCATCCCAAAATGCTGCTGTCATCTCGCCTTCCTCCTTTCTGTCCCTATCTCTTCTGCGAGGTTAGCAAGTCCATGTACTAAGCTATGATGCTGAGCGAGCTTCCTGCCGTATTTTACGCCACCCGAACCCATCGGTTTCTGCCAGACCTTGTTGCGCCAATTGGCTCAGTTCTACCATAGTACCGCGCAAAGGCAAGCCGATGTGGCCCGCAAGCTCCTCCGCCGATCGATAGGTCCGCGGGGACATCATGTCCCAAAGCCGTCCCTGCGCCTCCGACATGGTATCGAGAACTGTGCTTTGCTCGTGATCATGACTTTGCTTTTCTTCCTGCAGAGCATCGAACCCTTCACGAGCTTCCAGAATATCTTGTATCTCGCTCAGGATACGAGCATAGCCATCCCGAATAAGCCTGTGACAACCTACAGAGTTCGGAGAGTTAATATTCCCTGGAACAGCCCAAAGTTCCCGTCCGATTTCAAGTCCGTGCCGGGCGGTGTTGAGGGCGCCCGACCTCCAACGTGCTTCTACCACCACAATGTCGTGTGAAAGGGCTGCAATAAGACGGTTACGCTCTAGGAATCTCCACCGTGTGGGTGTATTTCCAATAGATACTTCGCTCAGAATAAGGCCTTCCTCCACAATACGGTGCAAAATCTCGCTGTTCTGCACGGGATAGAAATGATCCAGGCCTCCAGCCATGAGCGCAATCGTAGGAACCGCAGAACTTCCTGCGGCAAGCGCAGCACGATGGGCAGCCACATCAATGCCATAAGCCCCACCGGAGATAATAATGTGACTCTTCTGCGCTAATTCGTGTACTAAATATGATGTTGCATCAGCACCGTACACACTCGCATCGCGCGAACCAACGACCGCAACACATTTCTGAAAATACTCTGTTAGTATCCGTAATTTTGCGGGATCACCCTTGCCCCACAGACCATACGGAGTTTCATCCCCTAAATCTTGAAGGTGGTTAGGCCAAAAATCATCAACAGGGGTTACAAGCCATATGCCGCAAGATACCGCCATAGCGCATTCACGTCGAGGTTCAAATCGCTGACGTCCCTGCCATCTCCTACGCTTCTTTGCGATACCACGAGTAAAGTCCTCATAGCTCATGGAATGCTGACCGGGTGTATAACTGACCCCTGCGGCACGAAGTACATCGGCAATTTCTTCGCTGGGTTCTCCCCCATTCCACCACGTTTCCGTCATTCCTTCCGGATTAGTCACGCAATACAAAGTAAGCGGAGCCCCCAAAGTTTTTAGTCCCTCAACGATCAGAGGGTCCGCAGGATCAGCAAAGCGCATAATAAGGGCGGTACATAACCGAATATAGGCTCGCACCTGGCGTATCCGTTCTTCCGGTTCCAGGTTTTCCTCAAATAGCAGCTCGGCTTCTTCATCCTGCAACTCCGCATTTATTCGCCACTGAAACGGTGTCGAACTTTCAAAAGGTTCCGGGATGTACGCTTGGTCTAGGCTTTCAAGCTCTTTCCGGCGATACATCATTAGCTGTTGAAAATATGTATGGTTTTCTACGTCTAAAAGTACGTCTGGCATGATAGTTCTCTCTTCACTATGCTCGTTTATTCCATCAACGTGGATAATTTTTATAGCCCTTGATGCCCACCCTGCTGCCGCAGGAATAAAGCCACATCAAGATGTTCCTGTTGGGGTGAGGTCGTGCCGTCTAGGTCGCTCAGAGTCCATGCGGTGCGTAACACGCGATCGTATCCGCGCGCTGTTAAAGTGCCCCGGTCTACGGCTCGGTTAAGACCTTGTACCAAGGTTGAGTTCAGCCGAAGCGGTCCACGTAGAATTTTTCCATTCGTCTCAGCGTTAACCCGTAACCCAAAGGGAGATAATCTTTCCACCTGGGCAGCACGAGCTGTGATAATCCTTTCTCGAATACTGCGAGAACTTTCCCCGCGTTCTTGGCTGGCAAGCTCGGCGGAGGATACTTTAGGAACCATCAGATTAAGGTCTATACGGTCAAGAAGTGGTCCCGATAAACGACTGAAATATGAGCGTCGCTCACGAGGGGTACAGGTGCAATCAGCACCGGTACCTACGTTCATTCCACAAGGGCAAGGGTTGGCAGCAAGAACTAATTGAAACCGGGCCGGGTAAATTGCTGAGGCCGCAGCTCGATCAAGAACTATTTCTCCGCTTTCCAAAGGCTGGCGCAACGAATCGAGCACTGTACGTTTAAACTCTGGAGCTTCGTCCAGAAAAAGTACTCCGCGATGGGCTTTTGAAACGCAACCCGGTCGCGGTATTCCGCTGCCTCCTCCCAAAATAGCGGGTGCAGATGCGCTATGGTGCGGAGCTTCAAAAGGCGGTATACGCACTAGTTCGCTCAAAGATGCGTCCGATGAGCAGAGCGATTGAATCGCTGTTACCTCCATAGCTGCTTCATCATCAAGAAGAGGCAGAATAGTAGGAAGCCGCTCTGCCAGCATTGTTTTCCCAGATCCGGGAGGACCCTGCAACAAAATATGATGTCCCCCGGCGGCAGCAATTTCGAGGGCAAATCTTCCCTGTTGTTGCCCCGCAACATCAGACATATCAGCTAATACCGCAGTATGCGCAGAAGGATTCGGAGTCATCGGCTCAACCGGCGCTGGTGGATATTTCAGGTTCTCTGTGCTCGCTCCGAAAGCAGAAAATACTTCTGCCAAACACCGAAATCCGGCAACCTGAATTTCCGGGATTAACGATGCCTCTGCAACGTTGGCATGGGGCACCACTACGCGCGAGTGCCCCGCATCAGCGGCAGCTTTTACAGCTGGCAGTATGCCAGGAACAGACCGCAAAGAACCGTCGAGCCCTAGCTCCCCAAGAAAAACGCAATCGCCGCTAGGATGTAAATTTCGTTCAGCTTGCAGAGCCGCGATTACCATCGCAAGATCAAACCCAGAGCCACGCTTAGGCAGTGTTGCGGGTGTCAGATTAATGGTGAGTCTGTGCTGTGTTAACGAAATACCCGAGTTCTTAGCGGCAGAGCGAACACGCTCTTTAGATTCGTTAAGAGCTGTATCAGGAAGGCCCAAGAGCACAAACCCGGGAAGCCCCTGAGAGACATCCGCCTCAACATCAACGATATGGCCGTGAAGCCCAACCAAAGCTACAGAGTACGTACGTGCAAACCCCACTACGCCACCCCCATCAAGTGTTCGAAGGTGAACTTTTCAGGAGTTCCTGTCACTGCAATAGCATCAACACGAAAATGCCCAAAATCAAGGTTCTCGCGTAGACGACACCATAGTATAGCGAGTTCACGTGTGCGTTTAGCCTTATCACCATTGATAGCTTCAAAAGGATGCCCGTACTCTTCTGAGGATCGAGTTTTAACTTCGACAAAAGCCAGCTCGTCCTGGGGAGTAATAGCAATAAGATCTAGCTCTCCCCGCAACGGAATATCTAGCCCTGCGGGCGGACGCCAGTTACGTTCCAGAATCCGGTACCCATTAACACTAAGAATCTGGGCAACTAGGTCTTCGCCCCAGCGCCCCACCCGATGTGCCTTCGCAGGTCTACGAATCCAGCTTGGCTTTCCCAGTGTGCGGCTCGATGGCGTGCGCGACGTTATAGCGGTCATAGTGGCTCCTCATGAGAACACCAAAACTCATGCGAAGCTCACTAGCTCCCCAGATTCTTGGCGCATAGCAGATGTTCTTGCCTCTACTATGACCGCTGTATCCATAGTACGCGGGCTCTACTCTGAGATTTGTGGAAAACCTAAAGGAGTGGGACACTTTTCTTTGTTATCCACAGCGATTTATACGAAAAACTTCCCATTAACCCCAAAAAATTGAGTTTGAGAGCCGACTATAAACCGCTATATTAAGCTCAGTCTTTTGCCGCGCTACGGTCGCTTTTATCCTAAATCATCGGGGAGATCAGCAATTTCTGGCACCGTAAAGTCCTGATTTGGTAGCCGTTCTTCAACATTTACGTCACGAGTCGAAAAAGCTCGAACATTCTTGACGAACCGATTAGTACGAAAAACATCCCACACCCACACATCATTCATCACGACCTCAAAGTATATGGTTCCCTCGCGGATCTGAGGCGTTACATCGACCTTATTTGCGAGATAAAACCGGCGGTCCGTTTCAACAGCATAGCTAAATAGCGACATAACATCTTGGTACTCCCGGTACAATGCTAGTTGAGCATCGGTCTCATAGTTTTCCAGTTCTTCTGCACTCATTAACTTTCCCCGTCTTCTTCCGAAACTTTCAATACTTCGCTGCGACCGATACGTGTATTCGTCAGTTGCTCTTCTGTAGCCGGTAACGACCATGAAAGACGATGATAAATACTAGGTCCATACTCGCTAATAGCCTGACGATGCGCCACAGACCCATACCCCTTGTTCTTCGCCCAACCGTAGTGTGGGTTCTCTGCCGATACGGATTCCATAAAGGCATCACGATCGACTTTGGCAACCACCGAGGCGGCAGCTATAGAAGCACACTGATAATCACCCTTAATAATCGTGGTGACTGGACCACTCCAACCTTTTTCTACGGCCGAGTTAGCACCGTTCCATACGCGGTGAAGCAATTCCTCATACCGACGGTATACAGGGTCTATAGAATCGAGCAGGTTCGCAGGCTGAGGGCTGAGCCAATCATGTTTCCCATCCAAAAGTACGGCCTCAGGGTATAAACCTCGATGCGCAAGATCGGCGAGCGCTCGCTGCGCCGCCAGTCGCAGTGCGTAGGTCATTCCTAAAACGTCTATTTCGGCGGGTGTAGTGTGCCCAATAGCGTAGGAACACCATTTTTGGATGCGCGGTATGAGAGCTTCACGGCGTTTTGGGGTTAGAGCTTTTGAATCCGTGAGTCCTTCAAGTATCCGCTGATTTTGTTGGTCTAACACGGCAACACCTACGCTTACGGGGCCTGCTAATGCTCCACGTCCGACTTCGTCGAGACCAGCGATCAAGCGATACCCTGCGGTAAAAAGTTTTTGTTCATGCTCAAGATTCGCGCTATGCATGTGTAGTCTTATCTTTCCACGTGAAAATGCAAACGGACGAGGGGCTTGGTATCGCCTATATAAACATCGTGTATATGAGATATACAGTTTTATAGGTACGAGGTGGAATAGGATTTTCTTCCTATTCCACCTCGTGAATGGGCAATATGTTCGCGCTGGTCAATTACGGGTTAGGGACCGAGTCGAAGACCTTCTTTTCGTCATCCAACATTCCGAAGTGGTTCAGCGGCCAGGCGATGACGAAAACTGTTCCCGCTATGTCATCTCGTGGGATGAAGGCGTGCCCGTCGGCAATGTGAAACCGGGAATCGGCAGAGTTATCGCGGTGGTCGCCCATCATAAAGTACTTTCCTTCGGGTACCGTCACCTTAAAGGGAATGTCTGAGGGGTTTGACCCGGGATGTAGATAGGGTTCCGTGATCTCGACACCGTTAACCTTGATCTTTCCGCTGCCATCACTTTCTACCGTATCACCGGGCAGACCAATAACTCGTTTCACCAAGTAGTTTGAGGATGTGTCGGGCAGAATGCCAACAAAGGTAAGTCCATCGGAAATGGGGTTGGAGCTCTTCTGCCCTGAGGGAATCCAGCCCTGTGAGTCTTTAAAGACAACAACATCACCACGTTTGGGGTCATTGAAATACGATCCAGCAACGTTAATGAAGACCCGATCGTTAACCTGCAGAGTATTTTCCATAGACCCTGAGGGAATGTAAAAGCCGCGAATCAGGAATGTTTTAATAACGAAAGCAATAATCAGAGCATAAAGGATGATCGTGCCTGTTTCACGAACTTGAGTCCAAGCCCATTCGCTTACTCGACCCTCAGCTTGCGCCTGTTTGAGGGTCAAAGCCTGTTTCTCTTTTTTCCTTTGCTTCTTTTCTTCTTTAGCGCTGAGAGCTGGAGCGGGTTGTTCTGTCTCTGGTTCTTCCTCATCAGCTTCTATGTCTGCCGTATATTCTGCCTCATCATTACCATCATATTCGGAAAGATAATCGTCATATTCAGCCGAGGCTTCCTCAAAATCTACTGGTTCTTCCTCATATTCCGGATATTCCACATACTCTGAGGCATCATATTCTTCCGATTCATACACATTCTGCTCGTCTTCATAAGCATAATCCGTATACTCGCCCTCTGGATCGTCTTGCGACTCAATGTACGACTGTTCTTGTTCTTCATAGACCAGGCGCTCTTCAAGCTCCCGGCGCTCACGGCGGCTCCGCGGCTGATAGTTAGCTGGGACGGAGTTCTCATCGCGTGATGAACGTGACGAGCCGTACTGGTTAGCCATATCGAAGACCTTTCTAGGGGCGAATGGTTCTTAGCTATTGTATAGGTGTCTGCCCTTCAAATGCAGTTTATTTGGGGGTTTTACGCCTGTAGACATACACAGATGTCAAAAATGGAGACGAAAATCCACGGTTCCAATAATCTTATCGGTTCGGATTAGCCCTCCACCAGGTGCTCCTAGCAAAGACCTAGAGTCAACTGATACCGAGCGATGATCACCCATGACCCACATGCGTCCGTGCGGTACTACAACGTCAAATTTTGTGGTTGAAGGTGAGTCTTGTGGGTAGATATAAGGCTCGTCGAGAGGCTCTCCGTTGAGAGTTATCTTTCCTTGGTCGGTGCAGCAGGATACGGTATCGCCCTCAAGTGCAATCACTCGTTTAATGTAAACGGTTTCTGTAGGGGCTAAACCCAACCACTGACCTGTGTGTTTTACTGGGTCGTTCCAGAACCCATCCCCTGATTTATAAGGCGACAGTGAACCGGCACCATCGAAAACGACAATATCGCCTCGATGTATGTGGGAGCTACCAGACAGCTTCGAGACTAAAACACGATCCCCGGGCATATAGGTAGGTTCCATAGAGTTAGATGGAATGTAGTAAACATCCGCTATAAAGGTACGGATGCCCA
The DNA here is from genome assembly GCF_001809415.1 of Rothia sp. HMSC058E10. Classification (NCBI taxonomy): domain Bacteria; kingdom Bacillati; phylum Actinomycetota; class Actinomycetes; order Micrococcales; family Micrococcaceae; genus Rothia; species Rothia sp. HMSC058E10. Next base: position 312,737 of record NZ_KV797619.1, read on the forward strand.
GCATAATGCATAGTGCAAGAGCGCAAGCCACAAGAACAAGGCGCCATCCCCTAACGGAATGACGCCTCATCTGAGGTTCTGCCGAAGAATCGGCTAACTCCATATGTATAAGACCTTGATATGTCTTAGAACTCGCGCTTCTCGCGGATACGAGCTGCCTTACCGTGGCGATCACGCATATAGTACAGCTTGGCACGGCGAACATCGCCGCGGCTAACAAGCTCAATCTTCTCAATTACCGGGGAGTGCACCGGAAAAGTACGCTCAACACCAACACCGAAAGAAATCTTACGCACGGTGAAGGTTTCGCGAATACCAGCGCCCTGGCGTCCAACAACAAAACCTTTGAAAACCTGAACACGGCGGTTCTTACCCTCAACAATGTTCACATGAACGTTCAGAGTGTCACCGGGTGCAAATTCGGGAATATCGTCACGAAGGGACTTCTTGTCGAGGAAGTCAAGAGTTTGCATGTGTTGTTCTCCTGAGTCATCTGCCGCAGGTCAAATAGACTCGATTAAATCTATCGTCCAAGGTGGTGGATAGAAGTTCTAATAACTTAGAACATGATTGATGTTCTAAGGTTCGCACTGTTATGGTCGCTCTTCCCCCTACGGCAGGGGCGTGCCCAGCGCAAACACAGTTTTTTATTATGGCAGATGCCGTAGCCGGTGGGCAACTACGAGCTTCTATCGAAGCACGTTTTCAGAGCCTAAGAGGGCGTATCTCTTACGCCTCTTCAAGAGTCTGACGCTCTGCTTCCACGTCGCGAGCTATACGAGCTGCGGTAATCGCATCCGGCGCATCTGGAACAAAAATTGCGCGACGGTAGTATTTGAGTTCATCAATCGAGTCTTTGATATCTCCAAGAGCACGGTGGTTTCCGGTCTTAACTGGCGCATTATGACGAGCAGCCGGGTACCAGCGAGCGGCGAGTTCTTTGATCGTCGATACATCAATTACGCGGTAGTGCAAATGCTTCATAAGATCTGGCATATCGCGCTCCAAAAAGCGTTTATCCATGCCGACTGAATTTCCGCCCAACTGCGCTTTGCCCGCTACAGGAACATACTTCTTGACGTATTTAAGAACTGCTTCCTGCGCTTCATGCATAGATACGCCGTGTTCAAGGTCCTCTAGCAGCCCCGAAGACTCATGCATATTTCGCACATAGCTATTCATGTTCTCGAGAGCGCCAGCGGGTGCCTCAGAACCGGGTTTGATCACGAGCTCCACGCCTTCACCCAAAATATTGAGGTCAGAATCCGTCACAAGAACACCTATTTCAATCAGTGCATCCTGTGTAAGATCGAGCCCGGTCATTTCGCAGTCAATCCATACAATACGTTCACTTGAAATACTCACGCTTTAACTCTACAGATTTTCTACGTACTCTCCCAGCTACAGCAGTTCATAGCTTTCTTATTTTTCTGTATCTACCGCCCTAAAAAGTTTGATTGTGACCTATATGAGAATTAAACCTTCTCCACACGCGACCTAAAACACGTGCGAAGAACGGTAGTCTTGTGGGTTTCACACAGGAGACAATGAAGGTGCTCGGGTATTATGGAGAGCGTATTGGATGTAGAGCTAAAACCCCTAGTGAAGGGATTCCTAACGCATGAAAACGCGGTATATGCAGTGGCGGTCAAGATTTTTTACAAAGCCCACCGCAACGTCGCCGCGTCTGCAAAAGTACATTGACAGTAACCGTCTTCGCACGCTACTGCTGGGTGCCTTTGGATCTATTCTTATCACTCTCAGCTCATACGGCGTTGGTTGGATTGCAGATAGCTCAGGTTTTTGGCGCAACAATCTGATACGCACTATACGTTATGAAGTTTCGTGGGTAATCGTTTGTATTATCGCGCTTTCACTAGGTGCCATGATTATGTGCCGTGAGTGGCTGCGTATCTACCAGAAGATGGGTACCTGGAATAATTCTTCGCTCAGGTGGATGATCGCAATTGTTACCTGCTGGTCACTGCCCCAGGTTTTTGCTCTTACTATTTACAGCCGCGACATGTTTTCCTACTATGGGCAGGGCATGGTTATGGCTCACGGACTGAACCCCTATAAACAGGGGGTTTCTGAGATAGCGAACTTCATGCAAAATGGTGCGGACCCGCAATGGGCTGAGTCTCCTCCGCCCTACGGGCCTATCTCACTCAAAATCGAAGAATTCATCGCTCGCATCGTCGATGGAAATATCGATCTCGCCATTTTCTTGTTTCGTCTTGTCAGTGTCCTCGCCGTTATCGGCATTTTGTTCTTTGTCGTAAAACTCGCACAGCTTTACAAATATAATCAAACGCGAGCGCTCTGGCAGGTAGGCGCTAATCCCCTGTTCATAGCTTCTTTCATAGCGAGTGGTCACAACGATTCCTTGATGACCATGTTTATGCTTGCAGGTCTCTACTTTGCGAAGCGATACCCCAATGTCTATGGTGGCGTTCTTGGCGTTACGATGGTGACTTTCGGCGTCGGGGTGAAGCCTCTAGCACTTGTGGTGCTCCCCTTTGTTGGCTTGCTGTGGGCGGGTAATAACGCCAGCTGGGTACGCAAATTCACTATCTGGTTTATCTCAGGAATTATTCTTCTTGCCGAGCTCGCTATTTTAGGTTACATAAGCGACCTTGGTTTCGGTTGGGTCAGCGCGCTATCTACTACGGGCGGTCAGTACATTTGGTACACTCCCATCGGCTTGGTGATCGGTTTCATTGGGCTTTTCGCACACGGCGACTCTTTCGATACTGTTAAGAAAATTCTTGAGAATATTGGCAAACTTCTAGGCATCCTGAGCGCGTTAAGCTTCGCATTTGTCGGTCGATACCGTAATGTGGTGCGGTACGCAGGTCTCGCGATTCTCGCCATGCTCTTTTTCAGCCCTATGATTCAGTCATGGTACATTCTCTGGGCTGTTCCTATGATCGCCGCGACAGGTCTGCGCTCTCACTTCCAGCTGATGTGGTACTTCGTGACAACCCTGTTCTTTATGGCGTATGCGGTATGTGATCAGCTGTACATCTCACCATATCTGAACGATTTCAACCAGGGAATGGCGCGTCTTATCGCCATTTTGATCTGTCTGGCCTATATCGTCTATCTGATGGCGTTAGACCCGGCAACGCGACGTATGGTGTACTTGAGCTTCCACCCACATCAGGTAAAGCGAACTATCACACGGATGTGGTGGCAACTCTTCCCTCAGACACGTGAAAGGCTCCGTGCGCGGCGCACCCGTCAAATATTACAAAAACATTAAGCTCGGCGGATACTTGGGCGTAAACCCCTGTCATGGTGCGGAACCATGCTATGGCGATTCAGGATTTTTTCCATAAATTTGTGTCATTTTTCGAGTTCGTTTACCATAATGTGACTTTTCGGTGTACTCTATAAATGTATTTCACACCGATATCGAAGACAGTGAAATGCATGCCTCAGTAGCTCAGAGGATAGAGCAGGAGCCTTCTAATCTCTTGGTCGGGGGTTCGATTCCCTCCTGGGGTACCCGTACACACGAGCGCCGTTCCCTCATTCTGAGGGAACGGCGCTCGTGCTTGTACCGATAACCCCGTAACCACCTGCGCATTCTTGCAAACAGGTGTGTACCGTTATTTCTTCACAGGGTTCGTGTCTTTACACGAGTTCAGCACGTTATCCATAACGCGTTTTTCATCGGCAGTGACCCATAGCTGATACTTTGCTTTTACATGCACCTGCCGCGCCACATATGTGCATCGGTAGGCCGTATTGCCAGGAAGCCAGTCAGAAGCATCAGCATCAGATTTCTGCATATTTGCGGGCCCGTCTGCTGCTACCAGGTTCTCGGGGTCGTTCGCGAGCTCACGACGTTTTTCCTCGCCAATATCTTGAGCCCCGGTCTGCCACGCATTCGAAAGCGCCACCACATGGTCGATCTGAACGGCACTTGAAGACTTCTTACCTCGTTTAAATTCGATTGTCCTGCCGGTATAAGGATCGTCAAGAGTTCCGGTTTGTACGGTGCAAGCACGAGTTCCCGCTTTGAAACGAATATTTGTTAAATCACGACGCAAAATATCATCACGAGTATTACATCCATTATGATCGACATCGTCCCAGGCAGCACCAAATTGCTCACGCGTATACCCGGCTTTTGATGCCCGCTCTTTCACAGGCAGGGCAGCAAGCTCCTTCTTCGCCGTCGATAAGTTAGGTGCATATGCTGTGGCTGGATCAACCGCATCATGCGGGTTCTTGACCTCTTCCAGAGACTCAGTTTTGACGTTCTGCTCTTCGCCGTCCCCTGTAGCAGAAGATGAGGCACTAGGGTTACCCAACAGCCCGCCTTGGCTATGCCGCCCAATATAGATAACGGCAATAATCAGCACGATGATCACAAGAATAGCCAAAGCAGTATAGAGAAAACGCTTGTTCTTAGGATCCATATCTGGAGGCAAAATCTTGCGCGGGTCGACATCGGCAATCTTCTTAAAATCGCGAAGATTCGGCGTAGGAGGCCTTTTAGACTTTGTCACGATGTTCTCCAGTACGTCTGCGGCATAGATATGCTGTTAGATTCAGTGCGCTCATAAAGCTTACGAATGAGAAAAATCTCATGCTAAAAACCGGATTCACCGGTATTGCACTACAAGGATAGGGGTTTATAGAGCTAGAAAGAAATCCAGAGGTAAAGGGTTTTCTTTACCAATATTGTGACACGTATCAGAAGTTCCCCGCCTCTCTTGTTCATCCACAAGATCAGAATTCTTGTCCCGTTCAGATAGGCTATCCACAGGTGCACATACAACGCTCTCTTTATCACACTACATTGAGGCACACTAGAAAAACCGCACCCCACTCTGACAGGGGATGCACATTATCTGATTAACACACCGCCTAACATTTCAGGGAGCTCTATCATGGCTGATACTGTTATCCTACGCGGGTTTACCGCAACCGCCCCACAGCTACGCACACTTCCGACCGGAATCCCAGTCGTCAATTTTAGGTTGGCAAGCACGCCACGCTGGTTTGACTCAGCAACAAACTCCTGGCGCGAGGGACAAACAAGCTGGTACACTGTCTGCGCCTACCGCAAGCTGGCACAAAATATTGCTGCCTCCCTCACAGTGGGAAGTCCCATACTCCTCACCGGGCGCGTTCGCACACAACAGTGGCAACGCGAAGATGGTTCTCAAGGTGCATCCGTCGAAGTTGATGCCAGCAGTATCGGTCTTGACCTTACCTTCGGCACCAGCACATTCTCACGCACTGTAGAGCACAGCGGCACGCAATCCCACACTCAGGATGACACAACAAACCCGATTCAGAAGGATGTATCGCAGGACGGCCATGCCGCTCCCCCACAACCATCGAGTACACAGCAATACCCAAACCGCACCCTTCAAGAAGCTGGACCACGAGGAACAGCATCTTCACCTCAACGGGAATTTTCACAACCCAAAAACACTGTTTCAGCATCTACAGATACGCACCAGACTGTTCACCAATCTTCAGAACCTACAAATAGTTTTGAGCATGAGAAACAAAGCGATCAAATATCTGAAATGGCGCCCTTCTAGAATTCAACACCACAACTTCTAAAAACCGCATATAGCGTGCCGCGTATCACCTTGAATTGATTTGTCACAAGTTATCGAACTCATGTAGAGTAGTATCCGTTGCAATCGCGCGGGAAACCGCATGATGTACATGGTGGTCGTAGCTCAGTTGGCAGAGCGCCTGGTTGTGGTCCAGGAGGTCGCGGGTTCAACCCCCGTCGATCACCCCGTCACTAGGGTCGTTATGGTAATCCCCATAGCGGCCCTATAGCTTTACCTACTAGAATTTATATGTTTTATTCCCCTGAGGAAAGAGGATTTTCTGTGCAATCAACTCTGACATTTTCTGAAGACCATGAGCTGTTCCGAGAAGCAGTCCGTGAATTCGTAGCACACGAAATAACCCCTCACTACCCCGAATGGGAACAAGCACACATTATGCCTCGCTCAGTATGGCAAGCCGCCGGAGAAGCAGGAGTATTAGGACTTGCGGTCCCCGAAGAATTTGGCGGAGCCCAGCTGCCCGATTACGAGTATCAATTAGTTCTAACCCAAGAACTCGCAACCGTTGGAGGATATGGGTTTGCGCTCGCAGTGCATCTTCAACAGGATCTGGTGCTCCCCTATTTACTCGCATACGGTACACATGAGCAAAAGGAACGTTGGCTACCCCAAATGGTAAGCGGTGACCTCGTGACTTCATGCGCTTTTACAGAACCAGGTGCAGGATCCGACCTGCGGGCATGCCGCACATCCGCAGTACGTGATGAGAACTCTTACCTTCTCAACGGGCAGAAGACGTTTATCGGATCCGGTATTTCGGGGGATGCAGCTCTCGTGTTGGCCCGCACTGATGGTTCCTCTGAACGTGCTTCTGAGGATTCATTTTCCCTCTTCTTCGTCGAAAAATCTGAAGGTTACACCCCGGGACGGCAGCTCGACAAGATGGGTATTCGGGCCTCAGATACTGCCGAACTATTCTTCGAGAATGTACGTGTTCCCGCTGAGAACCTTATCGGTGAGCCCGGTCAAGGCTTGACCTATATCAAACAGCATCTGCCCCAAGCGCGTTTAGCGATTGCCGCTGCGTCCGCCGTTATCAGCAGGACTACTCTCAACGCCACACTAGAGTATGTAAAAGAACGTAAGGTTTTTGGGTCTCGTGTGGCAGATTTTCAGAATACCCGTTTTGAACTAGCTAATGCTCTCATGAATACAGAACTTTCCGAACTCTACGTGGCACGCGCTATAGCGGCTTTTAACGCTGGGGAGCTTACCGCTGAGGACGCCGCTAAAGCCAAGGTCTTTGCCTCTGAAAAAGCCTGCACAATTACCGATCGGTGTCTGCAGCTTTTCGGCGGCTATGGCTATATTAATGAGCATCCTGCAGCCCAAGCATTCCTCGCGGCACGGCTACTGCCTATTTTTGGGGGTACAAACGAGCTTCTGCGCGATAACATAGGATTTGACCTACTCGCTGAGTAGACACCAATATACTCTATCAATAGCTCTTTACTTTGTGATTTCGAGAACGAAGGATTTACCTGTGGCTATTCGCCCTGTTGTTATTTATGGCAATCCCGTTTTACACCGACCGGCTGCTCCAGTCACGGCCTTTGACGATGAGTTCAAAGCTCTTGTTACCGATATGTATGAAACTATGGATGCAGCCCACGGAGTGGGTCTCGCGGCTCCTCAAATCGGGGTAGGTTTACGAGTTTTTACCTATCAGATGGAAAATGAAGATGGTGTTACTCCCCGCGGGTGCATCGTTAACCCCAGGCTGACTCTCGGCAAGGTGTCCGCGGCAGAGCCCGACCCCCATGACGAAGAAGAAGGGTGTCTTTCGTTCCCAGGCTACGGTTTTCCCCTCAAACGTGCTGAGTGGGTTACTGTCAATGGATTTGATGTCGAAGGCAATCCGCTCAGGTTTGAGGCAACCGGCTGGTTTGCCCGCTGTATGCAGCATGAGACCGACCACCTTGATGGAAAACTATATGTGAATCGTCTTAATAAAAAATGGACCTCTCGCATGAAGAAAGTTGTTAAACGCGAAGGCTGGACTGTTGAGGGTAATAGTTGGATGCCCGGTGTAGATCCTGACCCGTTCGGACATTAAAAACATAAAATCATCCACACTACCGGTGCGCCTGATTCTTGATACACAGAATTAGGCGCACCGGTGTTGTATACGAGCGTCATGAGAAGCAGGGTGCCCTATAAGCCGGGTTCTGTCATCGGTACCGATGAAAGCTCTGTACCTGAGGCAATCATCTATCTAGGGCTTATGTTGCCATAAGCGTCAAGCGGCCTACCCGAACACGCGCCGCTGGCTCGGGCGCACTACCCTATCATGGCGTGTTCTGTTTGGCCTTGCTCCGCATGGGGTTTACCTAGCTGGGCACGTCACCGCGCCCACTGGTGGTCTCTTACACCACCCTTTCACCCTTACCTCGATGAGGCGGTTTACTTTCTGTGGCACTAGCCTGCGAGTTACCCCGAGTGGATGTTATCCACCATGCTGTGCTGTGGAGCCCGGACTTTCCTCGATATACCCCTCAGAAGACGTATCTCGCGATTGCCCAGGCACCCTGCTTCAGCCTTCTATTCTAGCGGAGTTATTATCGCTGCTCTATTTCTGCCCGGTAGAATAAGAAGCATGCTGATTCTTCTGCCTCCTTCTGAGGGTAAGACCCCTGCGCCTCGCACACACGCACCAGTTAATCTTGCCGAGTTATCGTTTCCAGAGCTCACAACCGAACGTGAAGATGTGCTGGAAGAACTCATGCGAGTTTCCGCTCAGGAAGACGCTCTAGATGTCCTCGGGGTGGGTGCATCGCTCACAGCAGAGATTGAACGAAACACGCGGTTAGTGGAGGAACCGGCGCATTCGGCAGCTAAAGTCTATACGGGCGTGCTCTTTGAGGCGCTGGATTACGCCAGTTTCTCCCCCGATGAACGGGAGTTAGCTCAGAAGTCCGTTCTTATTTCATCTGCTTTATGGGGTGTGGTGCAACTTGAAGATCATATTCCTGCGTATCGGCTGTCTATGGGAACCAAGCTTGGCGCTATAGGTGCTCTGGCTACATATTGGCGCGGAGCTTTGGGGAATGCGTTGACCGCATACGCGCAGGGGCACCTCATTCTTGACTGCCGTTCCAGCGCTTACGCGAAATCGTGGGTATCGCCGTCAGCCCAGACATTAGCGGTCCGTGTTGAACGCGTTGCAGCAGATGGTTCACGCAAGGTTGTCTCCCATATGGCAAAGCGTTATCGCGGAAAGTTAGCTCGCTACGTGATCACTCATGCCCTTACCGAGCGACCTTTTGAAGGTACAGCGGGCATTTCAGAATTCTTGGAGGCGCTTGACCGCGATTGGGAACTTGAATGTACCTTACCGACGCCCAAGAAAGCAGGAACACTGACCCTTATTATCCGTGAATAGATTTCTCAGGTGTGAATATAGCGTGTATTCTTCTGGTATCTACGAGAATTCTCCCGCTATCAACACCCTAAAGAAAGAACTGTTATATTCTAATTTCGAAGTGTAGAGGAAATAGATTCTGTATACTCGGCACATTTTCTAAGAATGTGTCCAGAGAATTTTCTCACAAGGTTTATAACAGTTTTATAAATATCTTCGAAGATCCTTTACCATATATGACATCCCTGGTACATTATAGGGAGTCATATCGCACTAGCCATGATGGATTATTGTATGTCTTTCACTTTTAAACTTCGTAAAGCTCCCACGACTATATGCTCACTTACCCTAGTTGGCGCTACTCTTGCACCTAGTACCCCCGTCTTCGCAGAAACTCAGCAGCCCCAAACCACCGATTCTCAGGGGCAGCCTGCCGTTGTTGCACAGGAAGATCTCTCGACCCTAAATCAGGTGGAAGGTAACGCAACTCCGCAGACCGTTTCGCCCCAGAAACGTTTTATTGACGTTCCTGAATCTTCTGCTTTTTATAATGAGATTACTTGGCTTTTTAACCGTAAAATCACGATCGGTTACCCAGATAGCACATACCACCCGAAAGATTATATTGAGCGTTCGGGTATAGCTGTTTATTTCTATCGCCTGGCAGGCTCCCCGCAAGTTGACCTTCCCGAAAAGTCGCCTTTCACAGACGTTTCTCCTAACGATATGTGGTATAAGGAAATGGTGTGGTTCCATCAGCAGGGTCTTACCACTGGCTGGTCTGATGGAACTTTCCGCCCGCATGACCTGGTAGATCGTAACGCTATGGCGGCATTCTTCTACCGCTTCGCGGGCAGCCCTCAGTTTGAGGCACCTGCGGTCTCTCCTTTCTGGGATTTGAGCCCAGACGAGCCTTTCTATAAAGAGATTGCCTGGCTTCGCAGTACAGATATTACGACCGGGTGGTCAGATGGTTCTTTCCACCCCTATGAGCCTATTTCACGTGAAGCAATGGCGGCATTTATTTACCGTTATGCACATATGAAGCGCTAATAATCAGAGTCTAGATAAATATGGCGTGCTCCTAAGAGAATAGGGGGCACGCCATATTTATGTTTTATTGGCCGCCGTAGTATTATCAACAGAAAAATATTCAGGAAAAATAGTAATGCATGTTGCAAAATATTAGTTTTTCTCACATTTATTTTAGAAGTCCCGTCGGGCTGTTCTGAATATTTTTAGCGAGGTGTGCTTGCCGAACCAATGGTTTGTCCAGTGCTTACATGAAAATCCCAGGGGTCGGTATTTAGCGAGGATACCGAAATTTCAATACTGTATCCCTGGCCCGCTAGGGTTTCTTGCAGACGTTCCGCAGCACGATTTAACCATAAAGATTCACTTGCAGCATGTGAACAGTCGATGAGTGCAGTATCAGTACCTCGCACAAGTTCTTGTTCCCGGAACTCACTGGCAGGGTGATGCCGTAAATCTGCGGTGATATAGACATCAGCTTCAGATGCCCGCACGGCATCAAATAACGAATCACCGGCGCCTCCGCAGAGAGCAACACGACGAATAAGTTTTTGTGGGGATCCCGCAACGCGCAGCCCACCCGCTGTTGCGGGAAAAGCAGCAGCTAGTTCTTCAGAGAGTTCCTGCAATGTAAGAGGGCGGGCAAGAACACCTACACGACCTGTTCCAACGCAGTATTCCTCACCTGCAAGTTCCTGTTGCTGCTGATCAGTCAGCGGTTCGCATCCTTGTAGATTAAGCGCTTCACAGAGAGCCTCGTTGACACCGGCGACGGCGGCATCAGCATTGGTGTGCGCACCGAGCAGGCCACATCCGCCTTCAATGAGGGTATGGAGCACGTTGCCTTTGTAATCGGAGTCGGGCATGAAGCTGGTACCACGCAAAAGAAGCGGATGGTGAGTAATAAGAAGACCGGCCCCAAGATTTACGGCTTCTTGGGCGGTTGCTGATATGGCATCAACCGCAAAATGCACATGTTCGACGGGTGCCTGTAAACGCCCACAAACTAGCCCGGAAGAATCCCAGCTAGCGGCAAGGTGCGGCGGATACAGGCCATGAAAAGTATCAACAATGTGGGATAGCGTAGGTGTTGTCATGATTCTATTGTGGCATCTAGCAGCAGAAAGACGAGCTATTACACGTCCCGTAGCAGACCTCAGGGAGTACGGGGAATAATAGTTGATACAGCTACGCTGTAAAGAAATGTACATCTATCTGTGGGAGAGGTCTTATGAAAAGCTTTGTTGTTGGCGGCGGTTGTTTTTGGTGTATTGACGCTGTTTTTCGGCAGTTCCAGGGTGTGAAAGCAAGCGTATGCGGGTATGCGGGCGGGCACACCCAAAACCCCGATTATCGGTCTGTATGCTCGGGAACGACTGGGCATCACGAGGTTGTCCGGGTTGATTTTGATGAATCGGTTATAGGTGAAGACGCGATTTTGGATATTTTCTTCTCCGCACACGATGCGACAAGCTGGGATCAGCAGGGTGCCGACCGTGGTTCGCAGTACCGTTCCGTGCTGCTGTATTCCTCTGACGAACAGAAGGCTGTGTTTGAGGCTGCGAAAGAGCGAGCTCAGTCATTCTTCGACGCCCCAGTTGTCACCGAGATTAAACCGCTGACTGAGTTTTGGGAAGCAGAAGGGTACCACCAGGATTACTACGCGAAGAACCCATATCAGGGGTACTGTTCCGTAGTAGTTGGGCCTAAGGTAGCGAAAGTACGCAAACAATATGCTCATCTTTTGAAAGGCTAAATACAGATCAGACCATTATTATCCCCACTGAGAGTTTGAACCCCCGTAAATCTATCCTTGAGAAATGGAAATTTTCCACGTTTCACATGCAGGATGACGTTATGATGGAATTAGTACAGATTTGAAAGGGCATCATGACTCTAGTTTCACGTCGCCAAGCTGTGTATTTGACCGGTACGGGTCTCACAGCGGCAACGGTTACTGCCTGTGCGCCAAAGGTTCAGCCGGCAAGTAATGATGCTTCTCCATCGCCCGGCGGTACCGCATCTGCTGAGAGCGCAGTCTCGGCGGCGGGGGCTTCCCCATCAGCATCGGATGGTCTGCAAAGTTCCGGGAAGAACTATCAAGGACCTGTAAAACTAGAGAAATACGATTCTAAAGGTGAGTTCAAACCGGGCACCCGCGAGCATAAGGCAGAGAACGTACCGGCTCCTGTGGAACCAGAAAATATGCATGAAGAGTCTGTGGACGGCATGTATTCGTTCATTGCCTTCTGGGTTGAGGCACAAAATTATCTTTACTTAACGGGTGACGGTGCTCTGTTGCGTAAAGCTGATCCGGCTGACGATTACACCGAAAGTATTGATCTTTATAAAGCCTTATACGACAGCGGTGTAGTCTGGGTTCTTGGGGAACAGCATCCTATGAAAATTTCACTCAACTCTGCAAAACCGGTGAAGAATCCGCGGAGTGAAACATCGTATATGTGGATTGCTACCGTTGAGTTTGGTGAAGGTACTGAAATCTATAATTCGCAGACTCAGGAGACTTACCCCCTTAATGACCTTATGCAGTCTGGGTCTAGGGTCTCGGTGATCACTCAATATGAAAACGGCACATGGCGCATGCTCAAGGACGACGGCTCGCAGGCTTCGCCCGGTGGCACTAAGGCTCCTTAGAAATCTCCACACATTTTAGGTGTGCTAGGGTTTTATCGGTAGATTTTATAGAGAACGTATATATTTTTACGTTCTATTCTTGTGAAGTTTTTCGCGCAGGCGGAAACGTTTTTTGATGGGAAGGTTTCTCATGAGCTCAATGTCGCGTCGTGGCGCTTTCACTGTTGTAGGTGCCGGTTTTATAGCTACTTTTACCGCGTGCTCGTCGCAGAACAAGGATGCGGCGCCAAGTGCTAGCGCATCTGCCAAGGCTGCATCGCCATCACATTCGGCTGCTTCTGCCTCTGCATCTGCTACACCTTCTGGTCCTAGTTTTAAGGGTGAGTTGAAGTTGGAGAACTACAGATCGTCTGGTGAATTTGAACCTGGCACGCAGGAGCATCCGGCGCAGCATGTGCCTGTTCCGGTGGAACCCGCGAAACTGCGTGAAGATTCGGTTGAGGGCCTATATGCCTTTGTAACCTACTGGCTCGCGACTTTGAATTATATGCTTTTGACGGGTGACGGTAACTATTTCACGAATATTGATCATACGGGCGATTACACAACTATTGCCGATTTCATGCAGGATATGTACGCTTCAAAAACTGGCTGGGTGACTGGCGTGCAGAACCCGTTGACGATGTCTTTGGATACAGATCACCCAACGAAGGATGAGAAGAACGGATTTTATACCTGGAAGACAACGATGAAGGTTAACCAGGAGTCTGCGGTGTATACGAAGACGACGAACCGTTCGCAGCCGCTTCCTGAGGTTTTTAAGGTGCCGAGCGGTGTTGTCTCGGGCCAGGTGACGGCTCACTATCTTGAGGGAACGTGGCGTATGGTGCACCGTGCTCCTGCCGCAGCGGGTGCTTCTGCCAGTGCGCAAGGGTCTGCGAGTACGGGCGGGGAGAATAAGTAGGTGCTCCCCCGTTTCTAGTTATTCACATTATGATGCAAGCGGGTTAGGTTTTGCCGAAAAGGTTATATAAGTGCTTTTTCCTGACCCGTTTGGGCATTTATAAAAATAAAGAGAATTCTCCGGTTTGCCTGAACCGGAGAATTCTCTTTTCCTAGTGTGACCCCAACCGGATTTGAACCGGTGTTGCCGCCGTGAGAGGGCGGAGTACTAGGCCGCTATACGATGGGGCCGGATTGTTTTTCGGGACCCGCCCGAACAACATATATAACTATACAGTTAAGGAAATACCCCACCAACTCTAGTAAGCATGATATGTGTCACTAGACTTAATGGAGTATTCCTCATAGGGTTGAAAAATTATCCCCGCAGGTGCGGGGAAAACGTGTCGTTATCCTGATAGCGGGCTGTACACGGCGGCTCATCCCCGCAGGTGCGGGGAAAACGACGGTATCGAGTCTATCGGGGAACTAGGTAGCCGGCTCATCCCCGCGGGTGCGGGGAACATCGGAAAAACCAGGATATTGACTGGCACAATGCAAAGGATCCAGAGGAGCCCACAAAGCCCCTAGCCTTCGAGTTATTAGCATCAGCTATACGTCTGCCCTACCAATACTCGGATTCTCCAAAGAACAGGGTTAATGGACAACTCCGCTTTGATGCTGCCATTGAGGAGTTAGAAGACGAGCGCATTGACTCGTGGCAGAAAAGCTTTATGCTTGCCGGTGAGCTAATTTTGCCTTTTGAGTTACAGGATTCCGGTTTCTACGAGGTAAAGCTCGTCGATTATCTTCTTCGTTACTCTCCTGAATTAGGCCTTGAGGCTATTCAAATTTCTGATGACTAAAGAAGGTTTATAAGCAGCATAAAAGTCCCGGTTCTCTAAGAACCGGGACTTTTTACTTGTGCGCGATACTGGGTTCGAACCAGTGACCTCTTCCGTGTCAGGGAAGCGCGCTACCGCTGCGCCAATCGCGCCTACAACATCAATGTGTTGTGCGAGGTGAGGACGGGATTCGAACCCGCGTACACGGCTTTGCAGGCCGCTGCCTAACCACTCGACCACCTCACCGCATACATCTCTCGCGAGATGAGTTCGAACTCTAGGAGTCCTACGAGCGGTTGACGAGACTTGAACTCGCGACATCCACCTTGGCAAGGTGGTGCTCTACCAACTGAGCTACAACCGCTTATCAGGTGCTTTTCAAGCATCAACAACAGGCTTTACCCGTCACACTGACAGATAAATACTATACGGGTTTTTTCGTCGTTTGCCAAATCTTTTGCCGCACTTTTTAGGCCGAGCGTCAGCACCAAAAACCTTACAATCTTCTACACAAACAAGGTCGCAAATATCAAGCACAGCACTTCGCTATACCGCAATGCCGAAATCTAAGCCTCTGATTCCCCTAGCAAGCCTTCACGGGCGAGCGCCGTCAGACGCGAGACGGCACGGAAGTACTTCTTCTGGTAACCACCAGCAAGCATTTCGGGTGTGAAGACCTGGTCGAAGGGTACACCGGATGAGACGATCGGCAGGTCTTTGTCGTAAAGACGGTCAGCGAGCACAACAAAGCGCAGCGCTACCGCTTGCTCGGTAATCGGGTGTACATCACGCCAAGCGATACCCTGCAGACCGTCGATAAACTGGCGGTAACGGGAAGGGTGCACTTTCGCTAGGTGTTCGACAAGCTCTGAGAAAGTATCGATACCCACGGTTTTTCCATCGAATACTTCCTCAACCTTAGCGTCGAACGCGTCGGGAGTTACGGGTTCCGGTGCAGCTGGAAGACCGCGATGACGGAAGTCTTCACCATCCACACGGTGTACTTCGAATTGTTCGGCGAGTACTTGGATTTCACGTTTGAAGTCTTCGGCGGCAAAGCGTCCTTCGCCGAGGGCACCGGGCAGAGTGTTGGAGGTTGCTACGAGTTTGACGCCCGCATCTGCGAGTTCGCGCATCAGGCGGGACATGAGGACGGTATCGCCGGGGTCGTCAAGCTCGAATTCGTCAATGCAGACGAGCTTGTACCCACTGAGCGCTTCTACGGTTTTGCGGAAGGTGAGGGCACCAACCAGGTTGGTGTATTCGACGAAGGTACCGAAGGCTTTGGGTCCGTCAACATAGTGCCATAGGGAGGCTAGAAGGTGGGTTTTCCCAACACCGAAGCCGCCGTCTAAATAGAGCCCGGATTTTGCGGAGTCTTTCTTTTTACCGCCAAAAAATTTGCCGAAGAACCCGCCGGAATTTCCTCCTTTGTTGATTTTATCGCCGAAGGTTTTGAGTTTTTGTACTGCTTCAGCTTGGGAGGGCTGGTTTGGATCGGGAATATAGCTGTCGAATGACACTTCACCGAATCGTTCTGAGGGACGAAATCCAGCGAGAAGCTCTTCTGCTGAGACGTTTGGGATACGTTCGGTAAGGTGTTCGTAGGTGACGGGCACGATATAACTTTCTGAGTGACGTCTATGTTACTTGTCTTAAGTTTAGTACGGATGTGCTGAGCTTGCCGCAGCCCGGTACTCGGAGTGCTCTCTCCCTCGGGTACAGATGCGGTGAAAACGCAGTAAAACCCGGGACTATGCGTTTTACGTGGTTTTAGTCATGTGCGATCTAAAACCTTGAAAACACAGTCCCGGGTTTAGTCGTCAGGGGTGAATTCTGCGTGAGATTCGGCAGAGACTTATGAGAAGGTGAGCGAGTACAGCTGCACTCCGGACGAGACCTTGAGCTCAATAACTCCGCTACTTTGCTCATCGCCGCGCACAATGTGGTGGGCGTTGGGAGCGCCGTCTATGTGAATCTTTTCCGTTGTACCATTGCGCCGCACTTCGATGGTACCGCTGCCGCCAGCAACAACCTGCGCTCCGTGAGCACGATAGTTAATCCGCAAAGTGCCATCGTTTCCTTGAGGCTCAATACGTTCGGGGGTTATAGACCACGTACCGTTGAGGTCGTATTGGTCAACAGCTAGACGATCTGCCGGTTTGAAGGTTCGGGTTCCGTTAGAGTAGCTTTCTTGCCCCGCAAAGTACATTGCGCGCTTAGAGCCCAGATACGTTTCAGGGGTTCGCGCATCATGCGCGTTTTGTGTTTCCTCTTGTGCATCATCCTTGTGAATAGGGTCTGGAAGCTGCACTTGTGGATTTGCGGCTTTGAGAAGTTCGCGTACCTGTGCCTCGGTCACCTTATGCCCACCTTCACCATAGTGAACAGCACGAAGTTTACCTTCACTATCAATGAGATAGTGTGCAGGCCAATAGCGGTTGCTGTAAGCACGCCAAATAGCATAGTCGTTGTCTTGAACTACCGGGTATTTAATACCTAGGTTCTCAATGCCTGCCTGGACATTCTTACCTTCGTGTTCGAACGCATATTCCGGCGTGTGTACTCCCACTATTTCTAGACCATAATCATGGTATTTGGCGTAGAGCTCATTCAGGTGCGGTGCCGTCCTCTGACAGTTAATGCACGAGTATGCCCAAAAATCAACGAGTGTAACCTTTCCACGCATATGAGCGAGACTTGGCTGATTCTCAGTGTTGAAGTTACCCGTGCCACCTGCTAATTCCGGGGCAGAGCCGCAGTCCTGCAATTTTTCTTCATCGGGTCGGCACGAGCTTATCGACCCACCGGTGGAAGAAGAAATAATATTATTCTGCGTATCTTGACTGATAGTCTGCTCAATCCCTTCCGTATAATTCGGAATTGCGCGCTGCAGCTGGGCGGGAACGTTGAATACTAGTCCGATTGAAAGAGCGATCAAGAGTACACCCGAGGCGGTGCGCACTCCACGCTGGTGGGTGCGGAACGTCTTAACTCGTTCTGCAATGCTTCGCCCCGCAAGAGCAAAGATCAACAGCGGAATAGCTGTTCCGAAAGCAAAAGATAGGGTGAGTGCTACAGTTTCGATACCGATGTTTCCGGTTGCGCCAGCAAGGGTAATAGCTGCAAGAACCGGACCCGCACAGGGCACATAGACGAGACCGAGAGCAAGCCCCATGAGGAAGCCGCCACGTGTGGTGCTGCGTTTCGCTCCGAGTTTTGAGAATTTCGCGAAAGGTTTTTCAAGCAGGCGCTCCAACGGGGGTATAAGCATGCTCAGCCCAACAATAATGAGGAAGGTGATACCTAAAATCCTCAGCGTATCTTGCGGCAAGTGCAGGGCAGCAAGAATAACCGAACCGAGCAGGGTAAAGAGGCTGAAGCTCAGAACAAGCCCGCCTACAACTTGATAGGGACGCCAGCGTGATGCAGTACGCTGCATGGGTGCCGGAGCTGCGTTTCCGAGAACTGCGCTTCTGCGCGAGAATAAGGCTTGCACATTGTCCGCAGAATCTTTTGCTATGCCTGTTTGTCCAAATTCGGTGGATGCAGTGCGCGCTGAATCTGCACCGCCAGTGACGAGAATAACGGGCAAGATAGGCAGGATGCAGGGCGAGATCCCAGTGATAAGACCACCGAGTATGCCTAGGATGATGAGCGATAACAGCATAGTTATTTTCCTCATGGATTGGTAATGCGAGGCGATGCTGCCTCACGTGTTGTCATGGTTATATTCGGAACGAACTGCGGTTTCGGTTTGGTTGAAATTATTTTTATAGCGATGCCTGCACAATTGACAGCATCTTAATGAGGCCTTTTACTCCGCAATATTCAAGCTCATGGAAGTTTTTCTCAAGGTGTTGCGAGAGGTAGTCAGATACATCACTTAAAATTTTCTGAGGTTTTGCAATCCGAGCGGGCTGAATGTTCCGAATACCTAATGAGTCCAGTTTAGGATTCTGAATATTTTGCAATGGTACGGGCGCTCCTCCGCGTTACCTGTGCCGATATAAGATTGGAGTTACGTATGTCCGTTATTCTTCGCACTGCGTCTTTTGCAGCTGTTTCTCTAGCCCTCGTTGCTGGTGTTTCTGCATGTTCTTCTAACGCTTCTGATCAGAACTCATCGCCAAGCGCATCGTCGAGCTCTTCTGCATCATCCACCCCCTCTTCTTCTGCCATGATGAGTTCAGACGCTATGATGTCGCCTTCAGCTATGCCGAGCCAGTCTGCCATGTCTGGGGACAAGATGGATGACGACCACGGCAAGATGGACGGCGATAAAATGCAGGGAGATCATGACAGCATGAAGCATGATGACAACAAGATGGACGGTGACAAAGGAGGCAAGATGGAAAACAAAGACGCCATGATGTCTCCTTCGGCTTCCGCCATGTCGAAGTAATATTTTGCCGGTATGCTGTTTTACACCCTGGAATATTTTCTAGGGTGTAAAACATACCTAAACTTCGCTTATCACCGACACAATAATCAAATGTCATCATAGGGCGTGAGATGATATGACCATGACTTTTTTGGATCGTCAGGTGACTTCGGCGTATCAAGAAGCTCAAAAAGCCACCCAAATTCCTCAGGAATATCAGCGCTTAACTGCGTTGATGGAGTGTGCTGCCGCAGGAAACGAACATTGTTTTGAAGCTCTATACGATGCGCTTGTTCCGCGTCTGTACGCGCTTATTAACCGCATTCTTCATAACCGAACGCATGCGGAAGAAGTTACTCAAGAAGTTTTTCTAGAAATATGGCAAAAAGCGCCTTTATACCGTGCAGAACGGGGTACTGTGTTGTCGTGGGCTGCAACTATTGCTCACCGCCGTGCGGTTGATCGGGTGCGCTCCGTTGCAGCCTCCACAGAACGTGATTTCACACGCGGTCTTGAGGAATATCGCGAATCTTATCATCACGTTGATGATGCAATAGCTGCTTTTATGGATACGGAGGAGATTCACCATGCTCTATCTGGTATTCCACGCGAACAAGCCCAGCTGCTCACCATGGCATATTTCGGAGGTAAATCACAGCGCGAGATCTCCGATGAAACGGGCATTCCTCTAGGAACTGTCAAAACCCGCATGCGCGCTGGCATGCAGAAACTACGTGAACGATTGGAGGGCACCCGTGAGCACTAAAGACTATCCCGAAGATTTCCCCGATAAACTCGACTACGCCCTCCACACGCTTTCACCAACGCAACGTATAGCGTTTGAATCGTGGACCCCCAAACACGAACGCGAAGATGCTAAGGCCGATGCTGCGGTCCTCTCTGAGGTTTTTGGTACTTCGCTCACTCCGCAAGAGCCGTCCGCTGAGCTTAAAGCTCGTGTGATGGCGCAGGTTGCGCATACCGAGCAAATCCAGCCAGCTAATGAGCTAGGTACAGATGACGTGAATGCCGAGCATAAGAGTGATCATGCCGATTCCGAAGGTTACTTTGTATCAGATAATGCAGACAACGCTCAAGCTATCGCAGGCTCAGAGGATTCCGCTTATGCACGAGCTAAACGGCGTTGGTTCGGGGCTCAGGGTAAATTCTCACCATCTCGCATGACGGCTGCGGCAAGTATTATTATCGCTGCTGGTCTGGGCATATGGGGTTTCACGCAGCATCAGCAACTAGAACGTACCTCCCAGGAGCTTCAAGCCGCGAGGGTGTCCTCTTCGACCCCAGCGCATCCGGCAACTGCACGACCCGGCGACCAGTCGATCGTCGAGCAAATCAGCATGGCTCCTGACCTTTCAATGGCCCAAGGTAAAGTCAACGGTATGCCAGTATCGGTCATGTACTCCCCTTCCCACAACATGGCAGGTGTTTCAACGACAAATCTGCCTGCGCTGCCCGAAGGAAAGGTCTATAAACTCTGGTTTTACGATGCTCAGGGCAATATTGTGGGATCTGGAATCCTCAATTCTGCTGGCCGCGGTGCCGGGATCACAACCATGACAGAGCACGATCTGAGTACGGTCACCGACTTTGGTATCTCAATTGAAGATGAATCGGCTAATTCTCCTAGTCAGAAACCCGCTATGCTGGAAAACGTTGTGTGACCTAACGCTTGCAGGCACCCCATCCCTACGCAGGTAAAGGTGATACATACCTTAGGGGTTCACCTTACGTTTTCGTAGAATAGTCTTCATGGCTAAAAAGAATAAAAGCGGCAAGAAAGGTGCCTCCACCGCTGCGGTCGCGCTCTTGAAGGAAACTAAGACTCCTTTTGAGATTCGTGAATACGAGCATGTGGAGGGAGAAACCTCCTTTGGGTTGGAGGCCGCGCAGAAACTTGGCGCCAATCCTGAGCAGGTATTCAAGACGCTTCTGATTGTTCATGACAAAGATTTTGCGGTGGCGGTAGTGCCAGTGAGCGGGCAGCTAAACTTGAAAGCGGCGGCACACGCCCTTGGTTGGAAGAATGCCTCTATGTGCGATCCGAAGGTTGCCGAGCGCCGCACTGGATATGTGGTGGGTGGTATTTCGCCGTTAGGGCAGAAAACTCCTTCCCCCACGCTTTTGGATGCCAGCGCTGAGCAGTATCAAACCATCATGGTCTCTGGCGGTAAACGCGGGCTTGATATTGAGCTCTCCCCCGCCGACTTGCTTAAACTCACCGGCGGCAGCTATGCACCTCTTCGAGCCTGAGCCGCCGTGTCTTGAGCTGCAGGCCCCCACGGCGGAGGACGCCGCCGAATGGTATACGACGCTGTTCAGGGATACGCGCGTCATGGAGTATTTGGGGCGGCCCGCAGATTCACTCGCCCACTATGAGGATATGGTGGTGCGGGCTCGCGCCGACTATGAGCGGGAAGGGTTCTGTCTTTACACGGTGCTGGCTGATGGTGAGGTGGCGGGTTTCACCGGGGCGCACCGGTGGGTGAACGATTGGGGACCGACCGGGCAGATTGAGCTGGCTTGGCGGCTTGGGTGCGCTTTCTGGGGTAGGGCATCGCCACCCGCGCCGCCCAGCAGGTAATGGGTGAGCTTGCGGAAGCTGGGCATCAGCAAGTCTTTGCTGTTGTTCATACCCACAACCGGGCGTCGGTGGCAGCGGCTTAACGTTTGGGGATGCACCAGCGCAGCAGCTACGAGGTGCGGATAAACGGCTTAATCTTGCCCGTTACCGAATGGGGTCACGGACCTGTACCATCGGGAACAAAACCCGAGCCAGCACCGTTATAACGGCGACAGCTCATAAGAGAAGATTTGAAGGAGTAGCAGTGGGAAACTCACTACCGGGTGTCGGTAAAATTGCGAAGAATTGGCGTGAAGTTCTCAAGCCCGAAGAGTACGTGGTACTGCGTGAAGGCGGCACCGAACGTGCTTTCACCGGTGAATACTGGGATACGAAAACCGAGGGTGTGTATTCGTGCCGAGCCTGTGGGACCGAGCTTTTCCGCTCTGCTGAGAAGTTCGAGTCGCACTGCGGCTGGCCCTCTTTCTTCGCTCCACTCGCCGAAGATCGTGTGCGGTATCTGGAAGACACCACGTTAGGGATGCGCCGAGTAGAGGTACGTTGTGCCGCCTGCGATTCGCATCTGGGTCACGTGTTTGAAGGCGAAGGATACGATACTCCGACTGATCTGCGGTATTGCATCAATTCTGTCTGTCTCACATTGGAACCGCAAAAGTCGTAAGCTAGAGCTATTTACGAGACAATACTGCTGTTAGCCGGTGCCGATCCTTGGGTTTTCGGTATATTTGAAGAAAAATGTAACGCACAGCGGCAACGGGTAGAATGGTGGAGTTATTGTTTTCAGCCCCGTCGAGGGAGCTACCAGAAACGGATATTCAAGGAACCACTTTCAGATGAGTCTCAGCCCGAGTACCGAGCCTATCAAACTCCCACCTATGCTCGGATTACCTGCTGATTTCACAGTTCCTGATGTTATTCCGCTAACTACCCCGTCAGTTCCGGTCCCCTCCATTATCAACACGGAGAGGGCGCTTGAACGTGCTGCTGAATCTTTGCGTGCTGCATCCGGTCCGGTTGCAGTCGATACGGAACGCGCACAGGGTATACGGTACGGGATCAGGGCTTTCTTGGTGCAGCTGAAACGCGAAGATAAACTCTACCTGATCGATCCCGAAGCTTTTTCTGACCTTAGGATCATCAACGATGCTCTAGCAGATGCCGAATGGATTATTCACGCGGCAACCCAGGATTTTCCAAGTCTGGATCTTCTTGGAATGCGACCGCGTCTTCTCTTTGATACCGAGCTCGGCGCACGTTTAGCGGGCCTGGAACGGGTGAACTTGGGAGCTGTTGTCAAAGAGCTTCTGGGATACAAACTTGAGAAAAAGCACTCCCAAGAAGACTGGTCACAACGTCCTTTGCCAGAGTCTTGGCTCAACTATGCATGCCTTGATGTTGATGTACTGGCAGATTTACGCGATGCCTTGGAAGAGGTTTTAGAAAACCAGGGAAAACTTGAGTATGCCCGCCAGGAATTTGCCTATCTCTGTTCACTGCCGCCCGCCGACCCTGCTGCGAAGAAAGCCGAACGGTGGAGGAAAACGAAGGGACGGAACACGCTCCGGTCCGTACCGCAACTAACAGCCCTGCGGAATCTTTGGTTCGAGCGCGATAAATTAGCGCAGAAGAAAGATATAGATTCTAAGGCTTTACTCTCAGATGCCGCACTTGTTGAGGCTGCGCAGAAAATGCCTCGCAATGTACCAGCTATCATGGCGATTCCGGGGTTCCGTACTCGACTGTTGAAACGTGAAGGTCCCCGCTGGGTGCGTGCGATAGTATCAGCGTCTCGGGGTGAGGACCCGGCACCCTATACCATTCCGGCAACCGCGCCTCCCCCGCTTAAGGCTTGGGAAACGAAACGCCCTATTTCACTAAAGATTCTTAGCGAAGTGCGGAAGATAGTACAACGGGAGTCAGAGCGGCTCAATATTCCAGCACAGAATATTATCAGCGCTGATTGTATACGGCGTCTGTGCTGGGATCCGCCCGAGCCTTACTCTCAAGAGGCCCTTCTTGAGGCTCTTCGCTCGCATGATGTGCGCCCGTGGCAGGTTGAAATCCTCGCCCCGGATCTTCATGAAGTTTTCCAGCGACACCTTGGCTAATGCCTTAACACATGGATCTCTCAACCCAAGAAAAATATGGAGGCACGCGCCACACAACAAAACGGCTTATTCGCGTGCATACGATTTATCCTCTAGATTTATAAGAGAGCGACACGCAGCTATCCCACAGGTACGGTCGCCTCAGCATCACACAAGCCCGGCTTCACACACCGGGGAATTCAAGGAGGAACGATGAACGAAGTACCATCGTGCACCTGTTCGTGCGCACAATCAGAAATTTCTGCGCACGAGCCAAACTCTCAGAGCATTCAGGAGCTGGAGCATAAACTTTCGCGCCGAAATGCACTCGTAGCGGGGGCTACAGCTACCGCAGGGGCTCTTGCTTTAAGCGCCTGTGCCGAAGGTTCCAGCGGTGGTGGTGGTGGTGGAGGCGGCGGTAACGGTGCTGCCGGGCCAGAGTCCCCCACCGATATTGCGGCAGTTTCGGAGGTACCCGTCGGCAAAGCGGCGAAACTTACCAAAGGCGGCGTTACCGTTATCGTATCTCAGCCTGAAAACGGTGTCTTCAAGGCTTTTAGTTCCACCTGCACCCACCAAGGATGCCAACTCAACGCACAAAACAACAGCCAAATTGTGTGCCCATGCCATGGTTCTCAGTTTGCGCTCGCCGATGGCTCAGTCAAAGGTGGTCCTGCCGAGTCGCCGTTGAAATCCTATAAAGCAGAGGTGAAAGACGGCAGGATCATTGTTGGAGGATAATACCTTTCACATATGGGCATTGACGGTATATTAGTTTTCAACGTCTAGATTTCGTGTCAATAAAAACGTTAGGGGGTGTGTGAAAATCTACACACCCCAACGTTTTATTTTTTGCACTCGGTCAATCACCACAAGAAAATTACTGGGTATGCCGCGGTTTTTGTCCTTCCTCGCGTGCGAAGGGAACCTTATCGCCCGCAAGCTGCGCGAGAATATCGGCAGTAATGGTTTCCGCGCACAAACCAACATCTTCCAGGATTTCCTCACGTGACGCATGCGGTATAAATTCTGCCGGTAAACCGAGCTCACTCAACGCCGTATCCACGCCAGCCGCACGCATCTCTTGGCGAATGCGTGAACCCACACCGCCCGCGCGCACACCATCTTCGAGAGTCACAACGATGCGGTGGTCTCGTGCAAAATCCACCACCGAATGCGGAACCGGCATAACCCATCGCGGATCAATCACCGTCGAATGGATGCCCTGCTCGGCAAGGCGCTCAGACACTTCGAGCGCTACCCGTGCCATAGCGCCAACGGCAACAAACAGCACATCGCGCTGCCCAGTTTCAGGATGCGGTCGCCCGGTGCGGGTCAGCACATCCACCCCGTCAGAGCGGCGTTCCAGGGCAGCGATATCTTCACCCACCGACCCCTTTGGGTACCTGACAACGGTCGGTGCATCATCAATAGCGACGGCTTCACGAAGCGCTTCACGAAGCGTCGCAGCATCGCGTGGGGCGGCCAAGTTTAACCCAGGAATAAACTGCAAAAGCGATAAGTCCCACATGCCGTGGTGACTTGCGCCGTCAGGTCCAGTGATGCCGGAGCGGTCAAGAACCAGAGTCACGCCCGCCTTGTGAAGAGCAACATCCATCAAGAGCTGGTCGAAGCCACGGTTTAAGAATGTTGCATAGAGTGCCACCACAGGGTGCATACCGCCGTATGCCAAGCCCGCACTCATAGCAACGGCGTGCTGTTCTGCGATACCAACATCAATGACTCTGTTCGGATGCGCTTGCGCGAATTCACGTAGGCCAACAGGAATGAGCATGGCACCGGTAATGCCTACAATGTCTTCGCGTTCATCTGCGATCTGTTTGATCTCACGACCGAAAACACTCGTCCATGACTCTTCGGTGCTGGTTGATACGGGCTTACCGGTAAGAGGATCAATCCTGCCTACCGCATGGAATTGGTCATCATCATTCGCACGTGCCGGAGCGTAGCCGTGCCCTTTCTCCGTAATAGCGTGCACAATCACCGGGCCGCCGTAGTTCTTAGCGGCACGCAAGGCGGTCTCAACAGCTTCTTGATCGTGCCCATCAATTGGACCAACATATTTCATGCCGAGATCTTCAAAAATACCCTTGGGAACCACAACGTCCTTAATACCGACCTTCATGCCGTGCAGCCCCCGGTAAATCATCTGCCCCAGCGGGCCGCCACGCTGCAGACCACGGCGCATAGCATCAAGCGCCCGATCATATCGGTGGTCAAGACGCATACGGTCAACCTGCTGCTGCACCTCGTGCTTAAGTGCCGTCAGCTGGTTAGCAAAACCGCCAATAGTAGGCGCATACGATCGACCATTGTCATTGACTACAATAACGACTTTACGGTTGCGGTCGGCAGCGATATTGTTCACGGCTTCCCAGGCCATGCCGCCGGTCAGAGCACCATCACCGATTAAAACCACCGTATAGCGGTCATTTTCTCCGTTGAGAGCGTAGGCGCGTGAAATACCGTCAGCCCAGGAAATTGATGATGAAGCGTGCGAGGACTGAATAATATCGTGTTCAGACTCTCCACGATCCGGGTACCCCGACAACCCGCCCTTTTGGCGCAGGGTGTCAAAGGCGTGACGACCGGTCACCAGCTTGTGTACATAGGACTGATGCCCTGTATCAAAGAGAATAGAATCGTGGGGCGAATCAAAAATACGGTGGATACCAAGAGTCAGCTCAACAACGCCAAGATTGGGGCCTAAATGACCACCCGTTACAGAAACATTCGTTACGATAAACTGACGGATCTCTTCAGCGAGTTCACGCAGCTGCTCGTAGCTGAGGGGGCGCAAATCCCGAGGTTCACGAATATCGGACAAGAGCCCTGAGGATTCCTTGTTCGCCTCGTTCTCAGCAGACATACACTCTCCTTCTGCACGGTTGAGGTCAACAATGTACCTCTAGGTCTAACAGTTAAATTCTAACGGGTTAGGTTATATATACCCATTTGAAGGTTGCCGAAAAAAGTCATGGTTACCGTGTTCGCCATCTTAGGTACATACAGTTTTGCTGTCTCTACGAGAATTTACTTATGACGTTTTGACAGACGCGCTGGACGAATACGCGCAGGCGCACGGTGAAAAAGAGCGAGCGTCTCAACATGATGCGTATTAGGGTACATATCAAATGCCCGTACCTGTACGAGATCCCAGCCTAGTTCACGCAAAATAGCTGTATCGCGTCCTAAGGCTGCAGGATCACATGCCACATATAGAATGCGCCCGGGTTTGAGTTCGTTGAGGCGTTCCAAAACTTTGCGGTTTGCCCCTTCACGAGATGGGTCAAGTACCACGGCATCCGGGGTAGGTATCTGGCCAAGGCTATGTGCTGCTTTAAGATCTTGAAGGCTTTGTGCAACGTCTCCGCGAATAACCTCAACACGGGTTTCCTTGGAGTTATCGCTTCGGGAAGGACCATCCGGCGCGAAGTTGGAACGCGCATCACGGTGTGTTACCGGGGAACCTTCAACGCTGATAACCGTTCCTTCTGATCCGACAGCATCCGCAAGCGCTGCTGTAAATAGCCCAGCACCGGCGTATAGGTCGAGGGCGCATTCGCCCAATGTTGGGCGGAGCATGGTTAACATGGTTCCCATGAGAGTTGAGGGGGCACAGCGGTGAATCTGCCAGAAGCCACCTGCGGAGACCTGATAGCTGAACCTTCGCGGACCAAAACTTACTTCTTCGGTTACGGAACGTAACCCACCGCCAAGGAGTATATCTCCCTGACGCACACGCCGATAAGGGCTATGCACGCTGGGCTGCCCCGAACGCTTGCTCGGTTTTGCTTTCGATCCGCTATAGGGAGTGAAGAAAAGCGAGATTTTACGCTTAGCAAGCTCGCCCCAAAGCTGGATGCACTGCCTTTCAATCTCTTTGGCGACGTGGGTTGTCTCAAACCGGGGGTCAACCATGAATTGGAGCAGAATACGTCCGCGTGAAGACAGTGTTGCTTCCAGTTCTCGAACGCCCCGCAGGTTGAGCTTGTGAAGTTCTAGATCACGTAATTCGCGTGCCACGAGGGGAAAATCAACGACGGGTACCGGCTGCGAGCTGTGGTAGGGGTACATGCCGATGCGCCAATACGTGGTACCGTCTTCAATGCTTTTAGCGGTGGTGTACCGTATACGAGATCGCCAGGAGAGGTCGCCTTCGACGAGGTCTCGATTAGGCATAGACTCAACGATAAGGTTTGTTAAGAGTGGTGATTCTAGAGGGATGCCGCCTAGGCGATGAAGCTGAGTTCGTACGATCTCGGCTTTGTAACGCCGTTGTTCAGAGGGTTCTAGGTGTCCATATTCCATCCCGCCAAGAAGCTCTGCTATGCCGGTGAGTTTCTGACGTTCTTCGGGGGTTTTGAGGGCATCTGCCTGCGCCCAGGGATGCTTACGGCGCACTGGTGCAGGCACTTTAACGGCTACAACATCTGCAAAGTAGAAACGGTTTTTGGGGCCTATTGCGGTAATCCGAACTTGGGCTTCTTCACCCACTACACCGTGCCGTACGAAAACGACCCCGGCGTGCGTACGTGCAACGAGTGCACCTCCGTGGGCGGGTGTCTCACAGGTTACCTGGATTAGATCGCCTATAGTGTACCCCTGCTCCGAGGTAACGTTATCCGCACCGGAGTCACGTACTGTGCTGGTTTCAGGGGTGTTCACGCGTCTTCTCCTTACAGAATTCTGATGTGAAGCATTCTACACCGCTTATTTTTAAATAACCGTTCAACCCTGCCATAAGCATGAGAAAATCTCAAGGGTTCTCATGGAATATCACGTTTCTTCTGTGTGGGTTGAGCCCCGATACATCGTATCGTTTTTATGGGAGTGAACGGAGGTATCAATGTCCTCGGTATCAATGGACGTTGCATTCTCATGAATGCTCCACGGAACAGTCACAAGAATAACATTAGGTTCTTGCTCTAAAACTTTCTTAAGCTGTTTGACAGTTCGCGGATGAATGAGGCGCTGCCACCAATGTTCTGGAACAAACTCTGGAATGTAAACGGCAATAACATCCCGCGATGTATTGTTCTGAATACGGCGCACATAGTTATGTACGGCTTGGACGGTATCGCGGTAGGGTGAGTCAATCACCGAGAGTCGTACAGGAATCCGCATGCGATCCCAGCGAGTCTTCACATCGTCAAGAGTGGCCTGGTCGTTATTAACGGTCAGAGCTTCCAGCGTTGAAGGATGGGATGCGCGCGCATAGGCTAGGGCACGAAGCACGGGTTTGTTGAGGTCCTTCGTGTAAACAATGGCGTGCACCCGTGAAGGCAGCGAGGATAGATCGGCGGTTTCTAGATCTTCATATGGTATTTCTGCTGCTTTGATGACGGCATCGTAGTGTTTACGGGTTATCATCATGCCCCCGAACAAGGTAGCGATTATAAGAAGCGAAAGCCAGGCACCTGCCATGAACTTAGTGACAACAACAGTAATGAGTACAGCGGCAGTCACGATAACCCCGATGATACTGACGGCTAGGTCACGGATCAGGTGTCGGCGCGAAGTAAATGCCAGTGTAATGCGCAGTTTTCGGATGCGGTAGCTCACTACCGATCCCTGAGTGAGCAGCATCGAGAGGAACATACCCACGAGATAGAGCTGAATGAGCGAGAAAATATCCGAGCCAAAAAGCAACGTTAGACATGTTGCCATAACAGCCAGCAGGAGAACCCCGTTACGGTAGAGGCCCACAGAGTTGATACTCCGTAGCTGAACTGGCAGATACCTGCGATCAGCGAGAGCAGATGAACTCAACGGAAAACCGATAAAAGCTGTAAAAGACGCTATGGTCAGCACTGCAACGGTGGCAAAAACAAGCAGCTGAGGTATGAGCGGGGCACCATCATAGATAGCGAGTGCTATCTGATAGAGCGCGGGTTTCTGGTGGAAGAATTCGCCCGGCGCGCGCCCCTCAATCAACAAATATTGTGTGGTGTCATGCACCATAGTAACGCCGGTAACTTGGGCTATGTAAAGTATGCTGACGAGAAGCACACCCGTTATGGTACCCATAATCATGAGGGTGAGGGCGGCATTATGTTTTTTGGGACGCCGGAAGAAACGCACGGAGTTCGAGATCGTGGAAACTCCGGAGAGCGCAACGGCACCCGCTGAAAAAGACCGTGAGATCAAAAAGAAGAACGCTATGCCAATCAGCTGTGAATCGACGTTTTCGGGGAGTACCGAGTAGTTTGCCGATTCTGCTTTAGCAAGCACACCCATCCAGGATTTGATAATTCCAATGCACAGCGTAACGCCTAGGATCGCGAGGAAAATATAGAGCGGCCAGTGTGCTATCTTTCCCATGAGTTGTAGACCGCGCAGAGACACTACGGTCAAAATAATGATGAGCAGTATTGCGATGGCGCTGCGATGATCTTGTAATTCTGGGTAAAGTGCCACCAGGAATGTTGCAGCCGACGACATGGAAACGGCAACCGTAAGCACGAAATCAAGAAGTACCGAGGCCCCCAAAATAACGGCGGGTTTACTGCCCAACCGCCGGTGCACTAGTTCAAAATCGCCTTCAGCAGCAACCTGATTAATGTTGTATCGGTAGGTTCCTACGATCATAAGACCTACGACGGCGACCGCTAACCCAACCCAAGGGGCATAGACAATGGCTGCGTTACCAGCAACGGCGAGCATCAGAATAATCTCGTCGGCGGCGTATGCGACAGATGAAATACCGTCAGAGCCGAAAAGGGGTAGGGCAAAACGCTTAGGCAGCGACATGGCCGCTACTTGACGCGAATCTACCGGCTTACCGGTGAAGGCGCTGCGAATTTTTTCCCAACGATATTTCACAGGTTTAAGGCTATCCGCCTGCGGGGTAAAGCTCAATTTTATTTGCCGCGTGTTTCGCAGGTCATCGGGCGTTTAGTGGTCTTACTCGGTACACTTAACAGGAAAACCGGTCGTCTGTTGAGGAGGAAAGCACATGCCCCATTTCGTCATTATGGGTTCTGGTCGTGTGGGAGTTATGCTTGCCCGTACTCTAGAGGCTTCGGGGCATACGGTAGCCGTTATCGATCAAGATGAGCGAGCTTTCCAGCCCTTACGTAAAGGGTTCAGCGGGCAGTTGGTGACCGGCGTCGGTTTTGATCAAGAAACGCTCAAACAGGCGGGTATTTCGGACGCGTACGCTTTTGCTGCTGTATCTTCGGGAGATAATTCAAATATTATTGCCGCCCGCGTGGCGCGTGAGACTTTCAAAGTAAAAAATGTTGTTGCCCGAGTCTACGACCCAAATCGTGCTGAATTCTTTCAGCGTCTAGGTATTCCCACGGTAGCCGCTGTGAGGTGGTCAACGGATCAGGTGCTTCGTCGCCTGTTACCGGAGCAAGCGCTCAAGGGTGATTTTCGGGAGCCATCGGGCAGGCTCATGCTTACTGAGATTCCACTGCATGAACAATGGGCAGGTCATGCGCTCGTGGATATTGAGCGTGCTGCCGGGGTGCGCATCGCCTACATTACCCGATTCGGTGAAGGTATGCTTCCGCGCCCAGATACCGCCTATCAACAGGGAGATACCGTACACATTATGATGCGCACGGACGATATTAACGAAGTCTCTCGGATTCTTTCACAGTCGCCTCGTACTGATGAAGACGTCGAGTACAGTACCGATCCCCGGCTGGATTGGTTCCATGCGAAGCCGATAGACCCGGCGCAGCACCCCGGCGATCGTCGTCGCCCGAAAGCATAAGGAGCTTATAACATGAAGGTACTTATTGTTGGGGCCGGTTCCGTGGGGGCATCTATCGCTAAGGAGCTCAAGGCGAATGGGCACACTGTCACTATTATTGATTCCAAACCTGAGATGAAAAAACGTACCGACCTGCCGGGGGTGCGCTGGCATATTGGTGACGCCTGTGAGCTATCTGTTTTGCGCCAGGTTCATCCGAATACCGCTGATGTGATTGTTGCCGCAACCGGTGACGACAAAGTTAATCTGATGGTATCTCTACTGTGCCGCAGCGAGTTTGGTGTACAACGCACGGTAGCGCGTGTGAATAATCCCCGGAATGAGTGGCTTTTCGACGATGCCTGGGGCGTGGACGTGGCAGTTTCCACTCCGCGTTTGATGACGGCTCTCGTGGAGGAAGCCGTCGAGGTGGGCGATGTGGTGCGTTTGCTTACGCTTCAGGCTGGCGGGGCGACGTTGGCGGCGTATACGGTACCGCTCGATCATCCTGTGATTGGCTACAGGATAGACCATGTGCAGTGGCCAACCGATACGGTACTCACAGCCATCTTGCGCGATGGCGTTCCGGTTGCCCCTTCCGCCGATGTTGTTATTGAGGGTGGCGACGAGCTTTTCTTCATCACAACGCTTGACGGAGAAGACCAGATTCGGGCGCTCTTCGCCTAGATTATCTCTCTCCCCTCCTAGAGCACCAACGAAAACGAGCAATTTCTCAGCTGAAACGCGCGAAATATAGGAGCGGGTTATAGCGTCCTTTTGCTTACGCAGGTCATTTGTCTTCTGAGCCTACAGCAATATGTGCCCAGCGGCACTTAGCTATGAGGTTTCAGCCGGGTCGGATACTCGCCACGCCAGCCAGATACCCGCCGCGTACAGAGGCAGCCCCATAACGATGCGCATAGCACCTAAAACTTCGGTAGCGTTCATATAGTAAAGCGGTATTTGGATCGCAAGTCGCAACAGCAAGACAGCCGCCATAATCCACGTTGCCAGCTTATAGGCTTTCAAACGTTCGGGTTTTTGCCGCCAGGTAAGCTGCTCTCCCCTGATATACCCGAAAATGAGTCCCGCCAGAGGCCAACCCACGATAATCGAAGCTATGAACGCAACACTGTAAATGCCGTTTGTCCAAAACCCCGGCAAATAGTAGTCGGCAGCGTTCCCTGTGCGAAAAGCAGTGAAAGCACAAATTGCAACACCCACAATACCCGACACCGCAGGTATGAGTTTACTGCGCTGTATAAGGCGCAGCACGGTAAAAATACCTGCAGCTGCTACCGCGATAACTAAGGCCAAGTTTAAATCTTTGGTGACCGTGAAGAAGATAAGGAAGAGTAGTGAAGGCAGAGAAGTTTCTACGAGTCCACGCCACCCGCCAATTGCATGGAGCACATCCACATGACCTGACTCTGTGCGGCGGATATTGCCGCCCAAAGAAGCACCCAGGCTCTTACCTAATGGCTCTTGCCCCGATATCGAGTTTGTCTCTGCACTCTGGGCATCAGAGGCATACTGGTTATTCAAATGCTGAGGGTCATGTGGAGTATTAACCACGTCGCGGATCCTTATCTAAGAAGTATTGGGGAACAATCTCGTATCGGGGGTTGTACATCACGGGCGGGTACGTGTGCGTTGAGATAACCCCAGAGCACCGCAGCAGGCACCCTGCCAATAAACCAGAAACCATACGCTGCCCATGCCAAATAAGGGTTACTCTTTCTCCTACAGAAAACGGCGGACGTGAGGGGAACCGCACTTCTAAACTCTCCGTCATGGGGTTCTTCCCCAGAACCGATTGTTGTTGGTCTCCATCAGAAATAGCGGTCTCAGCATTCTGCGAGTCTTCCTGCTCATCGTCAAAGTCTTCGCCAGGAGGCTCAACAATGGGCATACCAATCAAAGCTAGAGGACTGGCCCATTGAAGCGGTTTTGATTTCGCCACGATAAGTTCTGCTTGGTATAGCGGTTTATCGTAAACAGCAGGAATCCACACCTGATCGATACGGCCAGCTAGGCGAACACGAAAACGTTCGGGGTACTCCGCCTCAATTTGAGAAGAAGTCCCCGAACCGGGTGCAGCGTGGCTGTTATCTATGCGCGGCATTACCCAATCTCTGTAATCTCGGGTCCGCGACGAGGCATTGGGCGTAGTTCGCGTTTGTCCTCGTTCTTCTTTTTCTTCGTTTCAGTCTCTCGACTACTCACCTGCTCCTCAGGTTCCTGCTCTTCATCGCCTGAGTCGTCTAAGGTATATATCTGTTCCGGCATCGTCATGGGTAATAGCTCACGTGGCGGGCGGGGGTCGTCGCCACGATTGACAATAGCGGTACGGAAGACCTCTTCAATCGCTTCAGCAGCTTCTTCATTGCCTAGAACGGCCTCGCCAGAAATAACACCGCGTAAGAACCACCGAGGGCCATCGACGCCAACGAATCGTGCGATGCGCTCCCCTCGTTTCCCGTCCTCAGTCGTAGCGGGAAGGCGGGTTAGCATCTCGGCGCCGAACTCACCCGTATACATTTCGGCGGTTCCACCCTGCGATGCTACAGACTCGGCAAGATCATGCCGAATATCATCCCATATGCCAGTACTACGAGGCGCTGCGAACGCCTGAATCTGGAGGGTTCCACCAGCACGAATACAGGTTGCGGCAATTACAGCTCCCGTACCTTCGTCCATCTCAAGACGCAGATTTAGGCCGTCAAGCATCTTAATATATAGAGCACCAAGGTCGATGTATTCTTCGGTATCATCAACCTCACCAATATCGTGGGGGCCTTCAGAACGGTCGTAGATAACTACCTCGGGCTCTTCATCATCACGATCGACCTTGTTAAGGCTGGACTTAGACTTAGCTTTGGTTAGCTCAGCATCTTCTTTATTGGAGTCTTTAGAAGTAACCTTAGTAGTTTTCTCTTCTGCTTTCTTACGCTCATCGTCAGAGCTTTTCTTGCCAAAACCAAACACTGAATATCCCTTACTGGTAGATGTTAGTGCGTCTCATATTGTATGCAGATATTGTATATTTCTTTGTGCGATTAAAGTCTATTATCTGCCGAATTACGCGGTAAAAGATTATTTCAAGCCGCTTGAGCCAAATCCCTGAGATCCTCGTTCGGTTTCGTCAAGGTTCTCTACCACCACAAAATTAGCGTGTTCATAACGCTGAATGACAAGCTGGGCAATACGATCACCACGCTTGATTTGGAAAGACTTTGCACGATCCGTATTCAATAACGTCACCATAAGTTCACCGCGATACCCAGAATCGACAGTTCCCGGTGCGTTAACAATTGTGATGCCGTGTTTAGTAGCAAGCCCCGAACGCGGATGCACCAACCCTACATATCCTTCGGGAAGAGCAATAGCAATACCGGTAGGTACAAGTGCTCTCTCTCCAGGCGCCAGTGCAAAATCTACTCGTGAACGCAGATCTGCGCCCGCATCACCAGGATTGGTGTAAGACGGTGCTGGGAGCTCTGCATCAAGCATTTTAATCTGGACATCAATGGGATTAATCATGTCTTTCACTCTACCGAACATACAGGGGCTACGTCATCCTTTAGCGTACAGGAGTTTCACATAAGTACTGCACGGTGCTGGAGTGCGCAGAAAATAACCTCGGTTAGAATGTTGAATATGATTTTCTGTTCAGACGGTGCACACACACTCTTTTTCTAGACGCCATCTGAACAGATACCCAACAAGCTTAGAAGGACTATTACGATGGCTTCTTCGTCACCTCATACGCTCTATTATGAGCGTCTTTCTCCTGGACCTGGCATGTGGTTTCTCACGCTGTGTGCCGGAGGTGCATCTTATCTAGTGGGCGCCCCTATTGGTATTCCGGTGGGTATTATTGCTGCTGTCGTTGTTACGCTTCTTCTCGGGTGGATTTTATATTTTTCTGCACCCACTATCGAAATATCGCAGGATTGGGTTCGTGTGGGGCGAGCAAGTATTGAGCGTGCTTATGTGGGTGAAACACAAGCATTTCGTGGCGAACAGGCCCGTATTGCGGCTGGTCCCGACCTTGATGGGCGCGCATACATGTGTTTTCGCGGCTGGATTACACCAAAAATCCGCATCGATATTACCGACCCTGCCGATCCAACCCCCTATTGGATTGCTTCAACCCGTAATCCCGAAAAAATAGCCGAGATTCTAAACGGCTAGTTCTCTTCTCAACTAAAAGGGCGGTCTCCTTGAGGAAACCGCCCTTGAGTCTTATGGTTTAGCTTCTTATCCTTCGCATTCTACGCAGTACAACAGACCGTCTTCTTCACGCGCAATCTGCGAGCGGTGACGAACCAGGAAGCAGGATGCGCAGGTGAATTCGTCTTCCTGTGCGGGCAGAACCACTACGTTGAGCTCTTCATTGGAGAGATCTGCACCGGGCAGCTCAAAACTTTCTGCCGCGGTATTCTCATCCTCATCCACCGCCCCGGACTGCATCTCCGAACGGTGCGCGTTCAGCTCTTCGTAGGATTCTTCGTTCTGTTCGTCATCCTGCTTGCGGGGTGCATCGTAATCAGTTGCCAAACTATCACGCTCCGTCGTTTTTGGTGGGCTGAAATCCTACCGCCCACGGTGGTCTAAATAGGTAGTACCCCATCACATATCGGCGTGTTATGCGACGGCGGCATGCAGGTATTGTTCACTATTGATACCCATTTTGTCTAATCGGGACGCAGTTAGTGAACTTTTAGCCGTCATAAAGGCCTCTTGGAAGGTATCAATTTAGGATTTTTTCACGATGTTTTGGGGGTTTTACTACCGTTTTTTGCGGCTCTCACGGTACCCTTGGTAGGTAACTTTATGTTTTTAAACCGGCATAACGGCATGGTTGTGGTGTTGCCCCACCCATGAATTTGGAGGTTCTTATGCTTGAATTGCGTCTGATTGGCGTACATGATGACGGTGAAAATCTGGTGCTTGAGTCTGCTGACGGCACTAGGTTTCTCCTTCCAATTGACGCGAATCTGCGCACAAGCATCACTAAGGCACGACGCATCCAGCCGCTTCGCGGGCGAGGTACTAAGGGGTCTTTCGGTCCACGTGATATTCAAACTCGTTTCCGACAGGGTGCCAGCGTAGAAGAAATTGCTGAAGAGTCCGGCTGGGAACCGGAGCGCGTGCGCAGGTACGAGTGGCCTATCGTGGCGGAGCGCTCGCACATTATTCGCGCCGCTCAAAACGTGAAAGTGGGACGGCGTGATTCAGCTTCTGGCATAGGGCAAATTCCTGTCACTCTCGCGGCTCGTATTGCCGAGATTGCGCACCAGCACGGTTTTGAGGATGCCACCCAGGATTGGGAGACTAGGCAGAAAGAAAACGGGCAGTGGCGAGTCGAAGCCGACTTTGCGCTCTCCGACGAGGCACGCGCGAACTTGTCTGAGAAGGTGCGGTTCCCCGCTCGTTGGACCTACAATCCGGCTAATCAAGGGCTGTACGCATCAAATGAGGCAGCATACTTCCTGATGGGAAGCCCGGCTGCGGTGGCAGCTGCGGCTAAGAAAACTTCTTTAGACGGCGAAGATGAAGAGCACGAAGAACATCCGGAGGCAACCGCCCCGGTGCAGCAGCGGCTTGTGACTACTCATACGACTCCGGTACACGTTAATGCGCCTACCTCTTCTTTGAAGGGCGAAAGCCGTGACGAACGTAAACTCAATGAGCTTCTCGAACGCGCCCGCTCGGTACGCCCGGTTACTCCCGTGGTGGAAGAGCCGGAAGTGTATGAGCCTGAACCGGATACCCCGCAGTCAGTTGAACCCGTTGATGAACATGACAGCGACTCAAAGCCCGAGCATGCTCATCACACTCCGGAGCCCAAAGGCGAGCATCACCAAAGCAATCGTGATGGGAACAAGACTAGTTCTTCGAAGAAGCAGCGCCGAAGCATTCCCGCATGGGATGATATCCTTTTCGGCGGGCGTAAATAGTAGTTAATTTCTTACTAGGATTCCTGAAGACACAGACAATTTAGCCTTGTCGTCCTTGACGTTACGAGGTCGGCAGATACCGCAGAGGAATAAGACGCTCCGCATCGGTCAGCGAACCGTGCTGCCCCACCATAGCGAGTGCGCGTTCCTTCTGGCGGCGCATATCGTAGAGCGCATAATCATCACGAGCGCAAACGATCAGATCGCCAATTCGTTCTCGCGCTGCATCACGAATTATCGTGCCGTAGTAGCCCCGCTCATACAGGTCATGCGAGTCTAGCACCCAAGCATGCTCACCCCAGTGCCGAACCCAACATTGTGCGCTCTGGCGACGGGCATCCGGTGAAGTATCGTGCAGATAGAGCTGCACTGCTCGCGGTTCCCCTGCCGTCATAGCGACATTTTCCAGTAGTTCTTTGGTCGCCGAATAGTCGATGCGGTTTTCCTGCGGAACATTTACCATGCCGTGATCGGCCGTGAGGAAAATACCAGCCCACGCCGGGGAACGTTCGGCAAGGCGACGCAGTGCCAGGTTAAGTTCTTCAAGTTGTTCAAGCCATTCGTTACTTCCCGCACCGTAGCGATGCCCCGCTTGGTCAAGCTCTCCCCAGTAAAGGTATATCAAGGTCGGTGTGCGCGAGGCCAGAAGTTCGCAGGCATAAGTAATACGAGCGTTATAATCGGCTGCGCCCACAAACTCGCCACCGCGCAAGTTTGCTTCGGTGAGCCCACTCCCGCGGTATTTCTCCAGTGAAATCGTCACCACGCGCCTATCGGTACAGTACCGCTCGAAAACGGTGGGCAGGGGTTGCCAGGCGTGCGGATCAACATTCTTATCCCACCCCGAAAGATGGTTCATCACGGTATTCGTCGTGGGGTTGCGAACCTCATAGCCAGCAATCCCATGAGCCCCCGGCGCGGAGGCGGTGCCCAGCGAACCCAACGACGCTGCAGTCGTGGTGGGGAATGCCGCATCCAATGCCCCTAAAAAGACTGTTTTCTTTAGATAAGGAGCATAAGATCCGTAGCTTTGCAGCAGTTGTTCTCCCAGACCATCGACCATGATCAGGCAGATATTACGGAATCCGTTTGGGTCAGCCCCAGCTTCAGTTAGTCGCTGTGCCAGGTTGAGTGGGTCTGCGTCCAGGCTGAAATCTGGTTCATCATCTAATGGGTGCTGAGCACGCGGTAAGCTTCTTTGCGCTACCAGTGATGCGGCCGATTCGAAAACATCTGCCACGCTGTTGCTTCCATAGGCAGGTGGCGGGGGCACCGGATTTCCAGCGTAATCGAGGTATTCAGACATCTCAGCGGCTTTCGCTCACCTGAATATGTGCACGGTGTAGGGCGCGGGCGAACTGCTGCGCTTGAAGGATAGCTTCGGGACCGTCCGCTGTTGCCGAGACGCGTAGGGCTAAATCTTCTCGGCTGGCGTCACCACTATACCCGTGATCTGCGGTGCAGTGCGGATCGAGGCAGGTAGCGGGTGCCAGTTCCAGGTGCAGCGAGCCCGTCCATGCTATCTGCATCGAAAGTTCGGTGGGGACCGTTCCGGGCTTATATGCCTGCGGATTATCGTACCCGTAACTAATAGTGACGGCACGCAGAGAACTCAGCTTAACCGCTTCAACGCCCACATGTGCTACGGTCTGCTGCCCTTCTTCTTCAAGGTGCTGGTCGTCTAAATGCGCTAGAATCAGCAGAGATCCACTAACAACTAAAACCGTGATATGGCGATGCAAATTATTATGGCTGAAATGCGTTTCAACCTGCACAAAATGGGATTCTGGTTCTAAACCAGCAAGAGCTTCATCAACAATGTCACGCACTAAATCTGGGTAGAAACCTGCACGCTCGATATCGGCCGTGAGCTTTTCCCGCGGATCATATGCGGTCGCTGTCATGAAGACTCCTTAGGGTCATAGGTAATAAGGCAGATTCGAGTGCGCATGTGTGGTGCCGTTGTTAGACACTGTAGTTTATACCTTAGTGCTTTACATGCCGCCTGTGCTACTTTGACGGGCATTTGGGCGGATTTTTCTGCGCTACCTGTAGAATAGAATTACGAATACGCCCACCCCACATTGGGCGCATTATTGTGCGCCTCAAGGAGAGAAATGGCACGCCGCAGCAAGTCCGCCGTTGAAGATTACCCAGTTGATATTGTCGAAAATATTGTCGATATTGATGTCTCTGCCGAGATGGAATCCAGCTTTTTGGAGTACTCCTACTCGGTTATTTATTCGCGTGCTCTGCCGGATGCGCGCGACGGGCTGAAACCGGTGCAGCGGCGCATCCTCTATATGATGCAGCAAATGGGGCTGCGCCCGGATAAGGGGCATGTGAAGAGTGCCCGTGTGACCGGCGAGGTCATGGGTAAACTGCACCCGCACGGCGATGCCGCTATTTACGATGCGATGGTACGTTTGGCGCAGTCTTTTGCGATGCGCCTGCCGCTGGTAGATGGGCACGGTAACTTTGGTTCGCTAGACGACGGCCCAGCGGCTGCCCGCTACACGGAGGCACGTATGGCCCCCGCAGCGACGGCGCTGACTGCGGATCTTGACGAAGACGTTGTTGATTTTGTGCCGAACTACGATAACCAGTTCATGCAGCCGGGCGTGCTGCCAGCGGCGTTCCCTAACCTTTTGGTCAATGGTACGACCGGCATCGCGGTGGGTATGGCAACGAACATGGCTCCGCATAACCTGCGCGAGGTTATTGCGGGTACGCGGCATTTGATTGCGCACCCTGATGCCACGCTCAAAGAGATTATGAAGTTCATTCCCGGCCCCGATCTGCCCAGCGGCGGCACGATTGTGGGATTGAGCGGCATTAAGGATGCCTACGAAAGCGGGCGCGGCACATTCAAGACCCGTGCCAAGGTCTCTATTGAGCAGGTGACCCCCCGTAAACAGGGCATTGTGGTGACTGAACTACCGTATATGGTGGGCCCCGAAAAGGTTATTGAAAAGATCAAGGACGGCGTTAACGCCAAGAAACTGACCGGTATTTCTGATGTGGTCGATTTGACCGACCGCAAACACGGGTTGCGTCTTGTTATTGAGATTAAGAACGGTTTTAATCCGCAGGCTGTGCTGGCCTCGCTATATAAGCACACGCCTTTGGAGGATTCCTTCGGCATTAATAATGTGGCGCTGGTGAATGGGCAGCCGCAGACCTTGGGGCTGCTTGATCTTCTGCGGGTGTATATCGATCATCGCCTGTCGGTGGTGCGCCGCCGCACCGAATTCCGTCTGGGTAAGCATAAGGATCGTCTGCATTTGGTGGATGGTCTGCTGATTGCCATTGTTGATATTGACGAAGTTATTGAGATTATTCGGTCTTCGGATGAAACCGCGCAAGCTCGTGAGAAGCTGATGGCGGTCTTCGATCTGACGGAGGTTCAGGCGAACTATATTCTTGAGCTGCGTCTGCGCCAGCTTACAAAGTATTCCCGTATTGAGCTTGAGGCTGAGCGTGATAAGTTACGCCAGGAGATCGCTGAACTGGAGCGAATTTTGGGTTCCGATTCTGCGCTGCGTGAGCTGGTATCTGACGAGCTTGCCGAGGTTGCCGAGAAGTACGGCAACGATCGCCGTACCGTTTTGAAGACGAAAGACGATATGCAGTCTGCGATTGAGGCTGTCTCAAACGGGGCCTCAAAGGCGAAGAAGAGCCTCGGGTTGGCACTTGAAATTGCCGATGAGCCCTGTTGGGTGCTGCTGACGGCATCCGGCATACTGGGGCGCACGGTGGGTAAACCAATGCGTGAGGCTTTGGTTGATCCGGGCAAACGTATTAAACATGACGTCTTCACGTCTATTGTTCCTACGACGGCGCGGGGCGAGATTGGTGCGGTGACCTCTACGGGGCGCATGGTGCGCCTGTCGGTCATGGATTTGGTGGTGTTCGATGATTCTTCGGGAACTCCCGTATTGACTA
Source organism: Rothia sp. HMSC058E10 (assembly GCF_001809415.1). Lineage (NCBI taxonomy): Bacteria > Bacillati > Actinomycetota > Actinomycetes > Micrococcales > Micrococcaceae > Rothia > Rothia sp. HMSC058E10. The sequence continues at coordinate 353,831 of NZ_KV797619.1, forward strand.
CGGGCGTCAAAGCTACTGAGGTTGTTGCCCTAGCAAAGGGTGAGAAGCTGGTGGGGCTTGTGCCGTTGAATGAGGTACTTGCACTGGCAACGGCGAACGGCGTGATTAAGCGCGTGAACCCGGAGTATCCGCTGAACCAGACGGAGTGGGATGTTATCAAGCTCAAGCCGAAGGATACGGTTATTGCCGCAACCGTGTGCTCTTCCGACGATAACGCCCTAACGTTAGTCACCCAGGAAGCGAAACTTCTGACCTTCGATGCGGCTAAGGTTCGCCCGCAGGGCCGCGCGGGCGGCGGTATCGCCGGTATTAAGCTGGGCGCACAGGATGCGGTAATTGCACTCGGCGTGACCGCCCCGGGTTCTGCCGCAGAGGTTGTGACCGTCACGAACGGGCAGGACGGCATGGCGAGTGCGAAGGTCACTCCCCTAGCGGAGTACCCACAGAAGGGTCGCGCGACCGGTGGCGTGCGGGCACATCGTTTCTTGACGGGAGAGTCGAAGCTGGCACTGGCGTGGGTTGGCGTTGGCCCCGCAAAGGCTGGCACGCCGGGCGGTGTAGCACGCTCCCTACCGACCGAGCACGGTTCACGTGACGGCTCGGGTGTGCCCCTTACCCAGGCGATCGGCGCGGTAGGCCCCAACTATGCGGCTATCACCGAGCAAGCAAAAATGGCGTCTGACGGAGAAAAGTTGTTCTAGCCTTTTTTAGTTGGGTCGCTGCTATTTTCATCCGTTGTTGCAGGTAGCAGTGTTGCTTCCATGCAAGAAGGCAACACTGCTACCTTTTAATGTGAAGTTTTAGGTGAAACCTGGATTTTTTCTACCGCAGCATTAAGGAGAAACAGGCATGACCGAACCAAATAAGCCCCTGGACCAGATGAGTGCCCAAGAGCGGCTTGACCTTGGTGTAGATTGCCTCAACGCGGGCAGGCTGAATGACGCCGTTCATATCCTCGCTACGGTTTCAACAAGTGAAAATCCTGGGGCGTACTCTTGGGCGCAGTACTTTCTAGGTGACGTCTACGAGGATGCGGGAAATCTTCGTGAAGCGATGACCGCCTACAACAATGTCCATCGCCATGCTAACCCTGTAGCCTACGCTTCGGCGCAGAACAGCGCAGGTATTCTCTATAAGAACATGGGGCGGCTTGATGATGCTGTTGCCGCGTTCAGCCGTGTTGTCCGTGAAGACAACCCGGAATCTTACGCGTGGGCGCAGAACAACCTTGGCACCGTCTATCAAACTATGAGGCGGCTTGATGATGCCGCCACCGCGTTCAGGAATGTGCAGCTCAGCGACAGCCCCGAAGCATACACTAACGCACAGTTCAACCTTGGCAACACCTATAAGCTTATGGGCAAGACAGATGAGGCCCTTCAAAGCTGGGGAGGCGTGCTTCGCGAGGTAGACGCAGAAACCTATGCCCAGGCACAGTTCAACATTGGTTCTACGTGCAAGAATCAAGGGCGGATAGATGAGGCAATCGCCGCGTGGGGAAGGCTGCGCCATGATGACAACCCCTCAGTTTATGCTCGGGCACAGCTGAGCATGGGCCTCACCTACGCCCCGCTAGGGCAGCTTGATAAGGCGATCGCCGTGTGGCGTAATGTGCGCCGGGAGGACAACCCCGAAGCGTACGCCGCAGCACAAAACAATCTGGGCAGCGCGTACGAAGACAAAGAGCTATTTGACGATTCTTTTGCCGCCCGGAGCAGGGTTCTGCGCAGCGACAGCCCTTACATATATGCTGTGGCACAGCTCAACATGGGTATCGCCTACTATAACAACGGGTCTCTTGATGAGGCCGTGACCGCGTGGAACCATGTTCTCGAAGAAGACGACCCGCAGTCCTACGCCGAAGCACAACGTAACCTTGCTCTGGTGAATAAACACTAGCTGCCCACAGTGTTGCTCCTGCGCAAACGAGGGGCAACACTGCTACCTTTTAATGTGAAGTT
>NZ_KV797619.1:355891-356370 GCF_001809415.1 Rothia sp. HMSC058E10
TGCTACCTTTTAATGTGAAGTTTTAGGTGAGACCTAGGATTTTTCCAGCCATCGCATCAAGGAGAAACAGGCGTGACCGGACCAAATAAGCCCCATGAACCAATGAGCGCCCTAGAACGGCTTGACCTCGGAAGAAGCTACTACGAAGACGGCAGATTTGATGAGGCTATCACAGTATGGTCAACCATCACCCGCGATGATAGCCCCAAGGTCTACGCACTAACACAGCTCGGCCTCGGACTCGCCTATAGAGACCAAGGCAAGCCGAGTCAAGCCATCAAAGCCTGGTCCAGCATAAGCCACGACGATGACCCCAAAACCTACGCACAGGCACAGCTCATCCTCGGAACCGTCTATGCCGATTTGGGCAAGCTGGAGCAGGCCATCGAAGCCTGGTCCAGCATAAGCCACGACGATGACCCCAAAACCTACGCACAGGCACAGCTCATCCTCGGAACCGTCTATGCCGAATCAGGCAA
>NZ_KV797620.1:0-400 GCF_001809415.1 Rothia sp. HMSC058E10
TTAATACTATTTGTCGTGACAACAATCATTAAGATGCCCAAAATAACCTCGTAGAGGGCTACTATAACCCCCACTATTGTAAAAGAGCTCCCGGCAGATGAAGATGGATCAAGAATCTGCACTAGCATAAACGGCACATAGGTAACCTCGGAGACTGGGGCAACAATAAGGCCGTAAATATTGGCGCCTCGTATCCACCGAAACTTGACTGATCTCCTAAACCGCATAAACGCGACAACCTGCAAGATAACGTGAATCATGTAAGGAAGTGCAATAACGGCAATAATAAACATACCCGCCAAGATAAGATCATCATATCCACTGGGCGCAGATACCAAAACGTTAATGAATACACAGACAAAAACAACCAGCATGATGAGCACAGGAATAATAATTAGAA
>NZ_KV797621.1:0-361 GCF_001809415.1 Rothia sp. HMSC058E10
ACTTCATATCGTTGAATTTGAAGCGAATCCAGCCAAGTACCAAGGGTACAAAACCCCACAGGGTGAAGAGGATACAGCGGACTTCGTAGCTGGGATCTTTAAACTGGTCAGTATCGTAGACCAACATATTTTCGCCCAGATGAACAGGTAGATACTTGGAAACATCGCTTGCCCACTCAGCAGACCTGAAGAAACTAAGAACTATTGTCACCACAAAAAGCAGAACGACTGTAAGAACAATAGCTCCGGCACTATTACGGAGGAGAGCACCAAACCCGAATCCCATCCAAGCAAGTACCACAAGATACAGTCCAAGAAGAAGAGTGATTCGAAGTACTTCACCATCGAAAGAGACTCGTAG
>NZ_KV797622.1:0-1778 GCF_001809415.1 Rothia sp. HMSC058E10
TTATCTAGTTTTCTGAGAAGACTCCACCCTTTAGGGTGGAGATGAATCAGCTACCAGGGCGAGCCTGGGACTTCACATACTCAGCAATAACACTCAATGGGGCACCCCCAGCAGACCCCGCATAATACGAGCGTGACCACAAATGGCCACCCCATAAAAACGGGGTAATCTCAGCTTCAAAATCACGCCGAAGTACACGAGAGGAAACCCCCTTGAGGGAGTTCACGAGTTTAGAAACAGTCACGGTGGCTGGGTAGCGTACTAGCAAGTGAACGTGATCTGTTTCCCCGTTGAACTCATCTAGGGTTGCCCCGAAACTTTCACAGACTTCTCGCATGGTTCTTTCGCAGGTGGTGAGCATGGTGTTAGTGAAGACATTGCGCCGGTATTTAGTGACGAACACCAAGTGAACATGTAAATCCCAAATCGCATGTCTACCACGTCTTATATCAGTGGTATTATCCATGACACCAAGTATATAATAGGTGTTATGAGTCTCAAGCGTTATCGTTACCGCGCCTACCCCAAGAAAGGGCAAAAACAGCCGATTGCTGCTCTGTTTGGGTGTGTACGCGTGGTCTATAACGACGCTCTAGCCTACTCAGAGGAACAGTATAAAGACACAGGGAAGAAGCCCTCTAGTAAAGAGCTTTCTGCCCGACTCACTCACCTGAAACAGACCCCTGAAAAAGCGTGGCTGAAAGACGTTTCCGCTGTACCCTTACAGCAGTCCTTACGGGATCTGGATAAGGCGTACACTAACTTTTTCACCTCCGTGACAGGTAAGCGTAAAGGGGTTAGGATTGGTGCCCCACGGTTTAGGAAACGCTCATCCCGGCAAGCTGCTAGGTTTACATCCCAAGCATTCAAGGTTAGACAAACCACTCACGGGGTAGGTTTTGTGAAACTGCCTAAGATTGGTGAAGTCCGCTTCAACCTCTCACGTAACCTACCCTCACCCCCAACCTCTGTAACCCTGATCCAAGAAGCGGATGGTAGGTATTATGTGTCTTTCGTTGTCGAAAGCACCCCCGCCCCAGCCCCGAAGCCTACCGCCTACGCGGTAGGCGTGGATATGGGCTTGAAAGACCTAGCTATCGCGGTGAACAGTAACGGGGGAAGCACCGTCTTTGCTAACACTAGACCTCTGAAACAAGCCGAGAAGAAACTAGCTCGATTACAGAAACAACTCTCGAAAAAGAAAAAGGGTAGTAACCGTTATGTCAAACAACGACTCAGGGTAGCTAAAGCCCACACGAAAGTCCGAAACGTGCGAACCCATTACCTACACCATGTAGCGAACCAGATTGTTAACGAAAACCAAGTTATCACCCTGGAAACCCTCTCAATCACGGGTCTAGCTAGAACCCGGTTGGGTAAGAGTGTGTTGGACGCTAGTTGGGGACACCTCAACCGGTTGATTGAAGAGAAGGCTGCCGAACACGGTAGAACCCTTATCCGCGTGGATAGGTTCGCACCTACTACCCAGATCTGCTCGATTTGCGGTACACCTAATGGTAGAAAGCCGTTGAATATCCGTGAATGGGCCTGTACTGGGTGCCAGTCCCATGTGGATAGGGATTTGAATGCGGCGGTTAATATCCTACTCGCGGCAGGGCTTGCCGAGAGTTTAAACGAATACTGCGGAGATGATGTAAGACGTTTGTTAGCAAATGCTGTTGTTGTTGATGCTGTTCACCCACCGAAAGTCACCACAGCCTAGTTTGGTTGTAGTGACTGGTAGGAATTTACCCCGTTCACGGGGTAGAGGAAGTCAA
>NZ_KV797623.1:0-39020 GCF_001809415.1 Rothia sp. HMSC058E10
CGTTCGCTGTATAGTTTTGAAACAACAAGCCTGAGGGTTTGTTAGTTAATTACATATGTATGGAAGAGACCCCGTGAGGGGTCTCTTTTGTTTTAACCACTGATTTGCATTCTCCTTGAGAGCTATCGGCTCTGCTGTGTTCTTATGGCGCGCGTTGGTGAATGCTCTAAAGGCTAAGAAGACCTCATGAAATATAATCGGCGCATCAGGGCGTTGAAAATCTGTGAGAGCGCGTATGCTTTCTTGTTATCTTAGGGGCATGGAGACTTTACAATCTGCCCCAGACCCGAAGGATTTGACGCTATCGATAGATGAGAGGCGTGAACTTATCGTCTGGGCGGCAGACTGTATGTATCGGATACTGCCTATTTTCGAGAAGCAGTATCCTGCTGATCCTAGGCTTCAGCAGGGGCTTGCTGCGATCGCTGAGTTCAACCGCGGTGCATTATCAGTTGGAACTATGCGTCAGCACGCTTTGCTCTGCCATGCTACGACCCGGGACTGTAAGACCCCGTCTGCGCAAGCCGTAGCTAGAGCCTGCGGACACGCGATTGCCATAGCCCATATGGGTGCCCATGCACGCAATATTGAGCGATATACTCGCAAAGTGCTTTCGGGAGAACCTTTGACCGAAGAGCTCGAATGGCAACGGTCACATATTCCTGCTCGATTTTTCAGCTATGTTTTTGCGCGCTAAGCAGCGTATACCCACACGTAGAATTTCGAAAGCCAGAGAAGTCCTTTTTACCGGTCTGTGATAGCGTGCCTGAGGCTTCATCACGGGAATACTAATACCAATCGTTGCACATTCTTCTGAACGAGTTTCTGGAACGTTTACTGTATCAAGTACCGACGAATACCTGTTCTCGCGTTAGAGTGAATGTATGGAGTATCCGCTTTTTTCAGACCGACAGCAGGAACCGTATACGGGAGAGGACACCTCAAAATACCGGACGGTGGCGCTCACCGCCGAGGTTAAGCTGCCTTTAGCGGAACTATGGCTGGCGTGCACCGAGTATATCCATCTGTGGTGGCCGCGGGAGCTTCTGCGGGACGAAGAAAGCTATCTGGAGCTTACGGATACAGTTCTTACCGAAGAAGACCCGCAGGGGTATGTAACAACTCTTGCTGAGGTAATCTACTATGAGCCCGAGGACGTGTTGGGCTTTTTGCCTCTGCCCGATACTAAACTGCATCAGCTTCTACGTGATGACAGCGGGTTTAGCCTACTTTTCGACGAAGACGGCGCAGAATCTTCGCTTATGGAAATCACCTCTGGTTTAGCGAAACCCCGTGAACTTGCGGCTGAGTACGACGAGCTGGGTGTTTATACGATCCAACGTTATGGCGCAGAACTTATTTTGAAGGCGTGCGCCCGATTCTTTGGGGCTGAACTTCGAGCAGAGTCTCTTGTATCGGGTATGCTTGACAGCTATGAGCACTAGGCAGGCCGCATCGGAACGAGGCACCGCAGAAAGTACAGTACAAGAGACCGAACACGACATTGTCGTTCGTCGCCCTCTGATGGTTGTGCAGTGGCTGAACCTGCCGACAATCCCGATCTTGGGGCAGCTGATTCAAACTGCTTTCTTCGTTCTGCTGGTGTTCGGTTTCTTCTCATGGTTTGCTTCTGTGGCGGTTACCGACCAAACCATCGAGCTGTGAGTAGAAACCAAGCCCGAACATCTGAAAATTTTAGGCCTTGAAGTCAGCTACAACGCGGTTGTGCTTAAGGTGACGATGATCGTTGCGGTATCCTCTGGGCTGAGCTTTGTGGCAGCGACGATCGGCATGCGCTTGACTTCTTGGAACCGATGGTGCTGCGTCTGCGAAAAATCCTGATAATTCGAAATATATACCTCTCCATTTTCAGGTACGGGCGCCGAAGAGACACTGGAGGGCTATGAACTGTGGTCCGCATCGGCGCAAGAAGATAGTACAGAGCCCGTTGCATCTACCGATAAGGAGACGGTGAAGGATAATGGTCTCGAAGAAGCCACTGAGTCCGGGAGTACAGACTCATAGCCAGAGGTGAAGGTAGGCTTCATAGCGCCTCGATCACAATGCCGCCAAAACGGGCGTTCTTTGCCTCGCAGGTTATTCCATCAACGTAGCAGGTTGAACTGGAGTAGGTTTCTTGCAGCCCGGTATTGGCGTAATATCCGTAAAATCCGCCAAGCAGCGTTACACCCGAGCTATTGGGAGTCGGCAGCACCTGTATATCGTAGAAAACAACCGGGCGGCCAGACCGGTCAGTCACCCGTGCAGAACATTCGGGACAGAGCGAGCGAGGATAACGTTCTAAAGTCTTCACGGGCTTGGAACAAACGGGGCATGCAATTTCCATGAATGGTGGCTTGACCATGGAGGATATCCTTCGGGTGGTTAGATGACAATGTAGACACGTTGGATGGGGATAGTCCCATTGCTTTTATCTTAGAGGTGTGCATCCAAGGTGAAAATGGTGTACGTCAAATAGAACATAGGCAGGGCGCAAAGGTCTGAAAACCCCGTAAACCTAGCTAAGTTATTTCAACGTACGTAAGATGTTCTTATGACACGTTTTACGACCGACCATCTCAAAACATTCGTTACGGTCATCGAGTACGGTACTTTCGACGCTGCTGCCGACATTCTTGGGGTTAGCCCCTCCGCAATATCACAGCGTGTAAAAACAATGGAACAGCTGGCCGGTAAAGTTCTGCTGCAGCGCACCAACCCGGTTACCCCAACAGCCTCCGGGCAGAGCGTGTTACGTATTGCCCGGCAAAGTGAATTCCTACAGCTTGAACTGGAACGAGAACTCATGGGCGAGGGTGGATTCCAGACAGTCTCTATAGCCCTGAACGCCGATTCTTTAGCAACGTGGTTTTTGGAGGCCATACGCACGCTCGCTCAGGAGGACGAAATTTTCTGTGACCTGCGGCGTGAAGGTGAATTTCATTCCTCAGCCCTTCTGCGTACCGGGGAAGTTATGGCTGCCATAACCTCACAGCCCGGAAAAATCCCCGGATGCTCGGTAGATTACCTGGGCGTGGCGCGTTACTGGTGTGTGGCATCGCCAGCGTATGTGGATCGTTACCTTCCGGGGTTCCCCGCGAAGACTACCCGTGATGATCTGAACCGGGCACCCGTGGTGGAATATGATCGTAAAGACTTTGTGCAGGATGCTGCACGCACTCTGATTGAGGAAGACCTAAAACTGTCCAGAGCCGAATTCGAGCAGAGCCCAACGCTCTATATTCCTTCATCACCAGATTACGCGCAGGCGGTCTATGAGGGTATTGCGTGGGGGCTGCTGCCGGAGGCACAGTGTAGCGAATATTTCGCCGCCCAAACACTTGTGAAACTCGCTCAGAAGCCCGTGGAGTTCCCACTGTACTGGCAGCACTGGAATATCAACTCGCCCGTTCTGGAAAAAGTTAGCCGCCGGGTTGCTGATGCGGCTCATCAGGGGCTCTTGAACTCATGACGGACAGCTAGGGGCGAACGACATCAAACGCACCGCACCCAATTCTGCATCGCACGGATTCACCCTGTGGCTGATAACGCTCAACTTCGTGGCGGTATTCTACTGGTTATGACTTTACTTCCACGATCGCTTTGGCAGCATTCCTGGTGGTGTTGGCGCTGTTGCAGATTATGTTGCGGCCTTTATTTGCTACGCTGATGACAGTACATTGCTGCTACACAAACCATTGTTTTTACTAGCCCCTTAAAACTTCAATTGACTAGTATATATGCTTATATTGGAATATTCGCATATAAAGATCTTGGCAGTATTTTCTACTGCACGTCGTATCTACGAAGCACGCTAGAATCTTGTTCACTGGGTACTGTTCTGCGTCATCTTTGCGCTCTGCACGGCGATGCTCGGGATATGACACGGCATGCAAAACGCGAGTCAAAGAATAGTGCACCCTAAGGGTACAGCACCGCCACGCTTATACGTGATCTAGCGGAAGAAAAGAGATGCCAACCAGAATAACGCCGCAGCGACGATGAACCCTATCAACGCCCAGCGGCGTAGCCTTGTCTCCACACGGGCGGCACGAATATCCGCACGTTTTGAAATATCCTCGGTACTCCGCATGGGAGCGGAGGTAGAGCCATGCGGGGCATCCTGAGATTCTTGAGGCGAAGGAGACCCATCCGATTCGGACATAGCCCTAACCTAACGCCACCGAGTCATCATGACCATACCCACCATCATGGCACCTACGCCAATAGTCACATTCCACATGCCAATGCCGGGCACAGGAAGCCGACCCTCAAAAATGTAATACGCAATAATCCAGAGAATACCCAGCGCAACGAGCGAAAACATCACTACTCGATACCACAGGGGAGTACCCTCTCTCTGTGTTCCGCTCGTTTCCATCTCGCGAGCGACCTCCAACAGACGGAGCTCGCTCGCATCTTCTTCAACGGCCTTAGCCGATTTCTTGTCTTGTGACTTCTTTGACTTAGTATTGGCAGTCTTTTTCGACTTTTTCGCAGTCGACTTAGGGGACATATTTTCCTCCGCCTCAGATGTATGGGTAACCTTATGTAGTACGTTAAAAACTATCTTTGCAGACTCGCGGGATGATTTCACCTTTCACCGGCGTTGTCATTAAAGAAAGTGTAATGACTGGGACGGTAACATCCCGCTATGGAGGACACCCAAAACTATGGCGCATGCATCCGCGAAAGCGCATCAGGCAGTTCAGCCTCATAAATCTATTCTGCGGTGGACCATCCAAATTACGGGTGAGCTTCTGATCACCGTTGGTCTTGTGCTGCTGCTCTTTGTCGCGTGGCAGCTCTGGTGGACCAATATAGACGCAAACCGTTCACAGTCCCAAGCCGTCGATTCCTTGACGCACGAGTTCAGCTCCGCCGCGCCAGTCGAACAGTGGGATCCCCAAAATCCACCGGAGCCTGAAGCCGAACCCGAACACGGAAAAGGATTCGGGGTTGTCTACATTCCCCGGTTTGGTGCAGACTACCAGCGTCCTGCCGCGCAGGGTACCAGCGCAGACGTGATCGATACCCTCGGTTTGGGACACTACGACGGAACCGCTATGCCGGGCGGCGTAGGCAACTTCGCGCTCGCAGGGCACCGACAGACACGCGGCGCAGTGCTCGACTATATCGACCAGCTGCAGGTGGGCGATCACATTTATGTGCGCACCAAAGACGGCTATTACACCTACACCGTGTACGAGCATGTGATTGTGCAGCCTGACAATATTGAGGTGATCGAGCCGGTTCCGAGTAAACCCGGACAAGAGCCCACGGAGCGCATTATGACGCTCACGACCTGCCACCCGCGTTACGGTGACACAGAACGTTATATTGTGCACGCCCGTTTTGAATCCTGGCAGCCTAACTCTGCTGGCGCGCCTGCGGAAATTGCCCAAGCAGCCCAGAACCCCGCCTAACCCGAGAGGATATAACATGTACGGTTGGATTTTTCGTCATCTTCCCGGACCTCTATGGGTTCGCATTATCATTGCTATTCTGCTTATCGCCGTGATCGTATACGCCCTCATGGAATTCGTGTTTCCGAATTTTGCCGAGTACGGTCCGTTCAACTTTGATGTTACCATCAACCATTAGCGGCGCTTGCCAAAGGAGAAGCCATGACCCGCATCCTGGTTATCGATAATTACGATAGTTTTGTGTTCACTCTCGTCGGATATCTGCAGCAGCTCGGAGCCGAGACAACCGTAATCCGCAATGACGAGTATGACCTTGATACCGTGCTCACAATGGCTGCCGAGTACGACGGCCTGCTCATCTCTCCGGGACCCGGTGCCCCCGCAGAAGCCGGGGTCATTATCGATACCATTCGCTGGGCTGCGCAGACTCATAAACCCCTGCTTGGCGTGTGTCTGGGGCATCAAGCTATAGCGGAGGCGTTTGGCGGCACCGTCACGCACGCCCCCGAGCTGATGCACGGCAAGACTTCAACCTTGGTTCACGAGAACGACTCGGTGTTCAAAGGCGTACCGAACCCCTTCACTGCGACTCGCTACCATTCGCTGGCGGTCGTCCCAGAGACTATGCCTGAGGTCTTGGAAACCACCTCGACGACTGAGAGCGGCATTATTATGGGGCTGCGGCACCGGGATGCGCCCATGCATGGCGTGCAGTTCCACCCGGAATCCGTGCTTACCGAGAGCGGTTATCTGATGCTGGGTAATTGGCTGGAAGAAACGGGGCTTGAGGGCGCCGCTGAGCGTGCCAAATCGTTGTCCCCACTAATTGCCTAGCGGGCAGCGGTAAAGGCGCCTGACAGACCCAAGTAGGTCTGTCAGGCGCCTTCTCTATGTGTGTGCGGTACAGTCGAAGAAATATATGTGGGGCGTGCTTTAGATTTTGAATCTAAAGCACGCCCCACATATATGACCAGGATTTACCTGAGCAAACCAGCCTTACCTTTCTTCTTTCTCCTCATTTTCCTTGCCGTTTTGTACGGCCTTGGATGAAGGAGCAGCGGCACTTGGCGTTGCAGAAGGTACAGGAGCGTTGCCCTGCTGGCCCTGTTGGCCTTGCTGCTGTTGATTCTGCTGCTGATTACCTTGCTGGCCCTGTTGGCCTTGCTGCTGTTGATTCTGCTGCTGATTGCCCTGCTGGCGCTGGGTGTTGTTGTTATTATTCGTCGACGGGGTAGTCGCACGCGGTGAGGCAGATGCGGTCGCCGCCGGGGCAGCCGCCACACGAATAGTAACAGTGCTGTTCTGAGCCACCAGAGTACCCGCAGCGGAGCTCTGAGAAATCACCGTATTCGGTGCCGCAGAGCTTGTCTGAACGGTCTCAATATTGGTGTTGAGCAGAACATCGGACGCAGTCAGAGCTTCAATAGCCTGATCCTTCGTCAGACCCACGAGCGAAGGAACCTTGACCTTACCGGAGGACAGCACCAGGTTTACGTTGCTGCCAGCCTCGATCGTGGTCTTACCGTTGGCATCGGTTTCAGCCTTCTCAGGCTCCAGAGAAACTACCATACCGGCGGGAACGGATGCGCTCTCAACGGTGCTGACGCGACCATCCTTAAGGCCGAGCTCCTTCAGAGCGTTGCGCACATAGGCTTCGCTCTGACCCTGCAGGTTATCGGGCAGGGTTACACGCTCGGGACCATTCGAGTAAGTTAGCGATACGGTAGAACCCTTAGCCGCCTTCGTACCCTCGCCGGGGCTGACACTAATAACATCGCCCTTCTTCACGTTCTCGGAGTATGCCCCGCGGCTCTCCACGGCAAAGCCAGCATTGCGCAGCTGGTTCTCGGCATCGTCCTTCGACTGGTTCATCACGGTAGGAATAGCGACCTGCGGAACTTCATTGAGCTTGCCCTGGTAGTACAGGAACGAGCCGATACCCAGCAGAAGCGATGCTGCAATAGCAAGACCAACGAGGAAACGAACCCAGGTTCGCTTACGGGGTTGCTCGGCGGGAAGGAACTCTTCCTCTTCAACAAATTCTTCTCCGCCGTACTCATCGTCATCAAAGAAACCGTTGAGGTTCGCATCTTCAACAGGAGTCGAAACCTGCGGCATGGTCGTGGTGTAGGCATCGAAATCAACCTCACCCGTACCGGTTCCTGCCGCACCCGCCGCGGGAGCCTCAAGAGGCGCAAAAGCGGTGGTCATGGAGTCATCGGGAACCTGTTGCGGCATACCGCCGCCAACCTGCAGACCCGCTCCCTGACGGATCGCCTGCGAAAACTCATCGGCGGTCTGGTAACGATCATCCGGGTTCTTGGCAAGACCTCGAAGAATAACTTCATCAAGCTCAGGGGGTACGCTCAGCGGGCTAAAGGTACTCGGTGCGGCGGGAGTCTCGGTAAGATGCTTCGCCGCCAAATCGACGTTAGTTTCCGCATCGAAGGGGGAACGTCCAGCAACCATTTCATACAGTACGCATGCTGCCGAATAAAGGTCGCTTCTCGCATCAACTTCTTTACCACTGACCTGCTCGGGAGACATGTAGCGTGCGCTACCCATCACCACGTTGGCCTTTGTCAGAGCCTCGCCAGCCTCTTCAATAGCTCGGGCGATGCCGAAGTCCATCACCTTAATCTGACCCGGCTGCCCCTTCGCGGCGTCTTCCTCGGTTCGGGGAAGCACCATAATATTCGCGGGCTTAATATCGCGGTGGATAATACCCATCGAATGACTGTATTTTAGAGCGCTCAAAAGCTGCTCTGCGTACCCCACCGCATCACGCACGGGAATGTACCCGCCCGACGACAGGACGCTGCGCAGCGTCCTGCCATCAACGTATTCCATAACGATGTACGGGATCTTAGCCTCGTCATCGTCGACGGCATCATCAACACCGTATCCGCTGTTGGGATCTGACGGGGAATAAGCGCCCGTGTCGTACACCGCAACGATACCGGGGTTGTTCAGGGATGCGACAGCCTCCGCCTCACGTTTAAACCGTGAACGGAAGGTTTTGTCTTGGGCCTGCTCCGGGCGCAGGATCTTCATCGCGACCTTACGACCGAGACGAGTATCCTCCGCCGCGTATACGGTAGCCATCGCACCGGTACCGATAACATCGAGTACCTTATAACGGCCATCTACCGTTTCAGGAACCAACAGGTCCATACGTTCTCCTGGGGTAAAAATAGTTTTTGATGTGAGTGGACTCAGACACTAACGCCCAGTACGAGGACTAGAAGAAGTCGACGCGCCTGAAGGCGTAGCTGCGGATGGCGACGAGTCAGAATCCGTCCTCGTACCTGATTTCTCGTTAGCTACATACATCTCTACCATACTAGGAACTGACACTTTAGTGCCAGGAGAGGGGCTGGTGCGTAGCACCGTACCGGGCTGTGCAGTCTCAGAGTATTCGAGGTGAATACGAACATTAATGCCAAGTGAAGTAATCGAAGGCGCAGCTTCTTCGTAGTTCTTTCCTTCAACGTTCGGAAGAGACACTGACTTAGAACCGCTTGAATAACGCACGGTAATGGTGCTGCCCTCGTCTACCGAACCAGCCGGTGAAATCGACAGAACGGTGTTGGCTGGATCTTCAGACTCAACACTTTCAGTCTTGGGCGAAAGGCCCAGGTTCTTCAGGTCATTGACAACATCCTGAAGGGGACGACCCTCGTAGCTGCGTGCCTGCAGGTTAATTTTCTGCTTCTGAGTACTGCTTGCAGCCGAGGACTCCTCGCTCGGGGTGGCTACCGTGACGGTACCTTCCGCAGAGCTGGGTGTTGCCGAGCTGGTGGTATTCGTATCAGGGGTTGCACGGCTGTTGGCCGCCCAGACAGCCCAGAGGATACCGAGAATAAGCACAAGTGCCGCCACAATAGCGACGATCCATACCCAGTTGCGTTTCTTCGGACCCTGTTGTGCCGTACGTGCGGCCGCAGCCTTTGACCCGGGCTCAGGAATCGGAGCGGTCGAAGGACCGGGCGTGAAGTGCGACCCAGATCCGAACTTCGGAGCGGCGGATGCCGAAATAGGCTCGGCGATCAGGGAGGTCTGGGCAGTATCCAGATTCTCCGGCAAGAACGCCTCCAGCGTGGGTACGGCCTTAATCGCCGCAGGAATATCACGACGGCGAATAGCATCAATAGCGGATGCCAGCGCGGTAGCATCCTTAGGACGCTCCGCAGGATCCTTAGCAAGCAGGCACATAATCAAGGCGCGGGCGGGCGCCGGGATGCTCTCCGGCAGCGGCGGTGGCGGATCGTTCACCTGAGCTAGAGCAATCGCGATCTGTGATTCACCCGTGAACGGGCGGTGACCGACCAGGCACTCGTACCCGATAATACCCAGCGAGTACATATCGGAGGACGGGGTTGCAGGTTGACCGGTTGCCTGTTCGGGCGCCAAATACTGGGCTGTACCCATCACCTGACCGGTAGCGGTCAGCGGAACCTGATTCGCAAGCCTAGCAATACCGAAGTCGGTAACCTTCACCCGGTCATCCGGGGTGATCATTAGGTTACCGGGCTTCACATCGCGGTGCACGAGGCCCTGAGCATGTGCAGCAGCCAACGCGCGAGCCGTCTGCGCAATAAAGTTCAGGATACGATCCGGCGGCAGCGTGCCGTCGCGCTCGATGATGCTCGACAGCGGCTCGCCCGGAACCAACTCCATCACCAGGTATGCAGAGTTATCCTCTTCACCGTAATCGAACATATTGGCAACACCGGGGTGGTTCAGAAGCGCAGTATGGCGCGCCTCCGCACGGAAACGCTCCAAGAACCCGGGGTCACCCGTATACTCCTCTTTCAGGATTTTAACGGCGACGGTGCGTCCGAGAACCTTGTCGCGAGCTTTCCAGACCTCACCCATACCGCCGATAGCGATACGTTCGGTTAGGGTGTAGCGCCCGCCCAAGGTGATATCAGCCGAAGGCCTCACTTGTTCAACACCGCCTCAAAAAGTTGTTTACCTGCATTTGTCGAAAGCTGGGAACCGGTTGTTGCATCCATATCCTCATAGACCACCGCAATGGCGATCTGAGGATCATCGGCGGGTGCAAACCCGGTAAACCAAGAGTTATTCAAACCACCCGTAGTTTCTGCGGTACCGGTCTTACCAGCAACCTTATACCCGGGCACGCCTGCGTTACGGGCAATACCGTTATCCACAGAGTTCACCATCCATTGTTTCACCTGATCGGCGACTTTAGTAGAAGTTGAGGTGCGCAACTTCTCGGGTGAGAACTCGTAGAGCACGCTCAAGTTACTGGTTTTGACAGAACGAATCATGTTGGGCTTCATCTGCACACCGCCGTTAGCGATCGCAGCAGAAGTCATCGCCACCTGCAGCGGGGTGGTGCGTACATCGTACTGACCCACGGATGCCTGCGCCAGCTGGCTCTGCGACATACCCTTCGGGAAGCTCGACTTAGCCACCGCCAGCGGAATCTTCAAATCCTGACCATAACCAAAGTTTTCGGCAGTCCTAGAGATCCTATCTTCACCCAAATCCATTGCGATCTGCGCAAAAGGAGTGTTGCAGGACTGCGCCATAGCCCATTCAATCGTAGCCTTGGTGCGTCCTCCACACTGACCGCCCGCATAGTTCGGAAGCGACACATTGGTTCCCGGAAGGGGAAGCTGTGCGGGGTTATCGATCGTGGAGTTCGCATCATATTTGCCGGACTCCAAAGCTGCGACGGCATCAATAATCTTGAAGGTCGAGCCGGGCGAATAGGTGTTACCCGCAATAGCACGGTTGTAAAGCGGGTTATTCGGATTCGAGTTCAGTTCCTCATAGTTGCTGACTACCGTAGACCCATCGTGGGATGCGAGCGTATTCGGGTCATATGAGGGAGACGAGGCCATCGCCAAGATTTCGCCAGTCTTGGGGTTAATCGCCACAATAGAACCCTTACGGCCCTGAAGCAGGTTGTTAGCAAGCTCCTGAAGCTTAGAATCCACGGTGAGCTCGACGCTCGCACCGCGTGCCGAAGAACCCGAGAAGAGCTGAGCAACACGATCGTAGAACTGGCTGTCGGAAGTACCCGAAAGCTCCTTGTCCATAGCGGACTCGACACCGGTAGAACCGTACACTGACGAGAAATAACCCGTCAGCGCCGCATACTTTTCTGGCTCAGAGTACACGCGTTGATAGTTATACTCATCATCCGATTTCACCGACGAGGCGATTTCGGTTCCATCGACCACGATAGAGCCACGGTTGGCACCATAGTTATCGTACAGAGAACGCGAGTTCCACGGGTTATCTTTGAGAGATTCGGTGTCGAAGAATTGGATATAGCTCAACGTACCCATGAGCAGGATAAAAACGCAACCTGCGGCCATCCACATGCGGCGAATTGCCCTATCCATTGCGGTCACCTCCTGCTTGTTGAGTTGAAATACGGGCGAGAACGCTGGTTGCGCCCTCAGATTCATAGCTGTAGTCTTCGTGGTCGATACTTTCGGGAACGTCGAACCCGACCACGACGTGAGGCGCTCGCGCGGTATGCGAAATCGAAAGCCACAACGCCACGATAATCCAGTTAGCCACCAGGGATGAACCACCGGCAGACATAAACGGTGTGGTCAAACCGGTCAGCGGAATTAACCGGGTTACACCGCCAACCACCACGAAGAGCTGAAGCACCATAACCGTGGAAAGGCCTGCCGCTAAGAGCTTGCCGAAACCGTCACGAGTGCCCAATGCTGCGCGGTAGCCACGCGAGATGAGGATGAGGAACATCATCAAAATAGCGCCCAGGCCGATCAGACCGAGTTCCTCACCGAGAGAAGTAATAATCATGTCCGAGTTAGCGAACGGCACCAAAGAGGTAAGGCCCTGACCCCATCCACGGCCAAAGAGACCGCCGTAGGACAGACCGAAAATACCCTGAAGGATCTGACCGGAACCACCGCTGGAGGACATATAGACCTCGGGATCAAAGGCGTGCATCCAGCCATAGATACGGGCGTGCACGTGAGAAATGGAGTTGTAGGCGAAGTATCCGCCAACCACCACGCCGACACCGCCGACTACAAGCCAGGAAATCTTGCCGGTCGAGAGGTACAGCATCGCCATGAACAGCCCAAAGAACAGGATTGCAGAACCCAGATCCTTCTGGAAAACCAACACGCCTATGCTGACCATCCACGCCAAGAAAATTGGGGTCAAATCGCGCAGACGCGGCAGATTGATGGGCCCCAGACGCTTACCCGCTGTGAGAATCAAATCGCGGTGTGTGGACAGGTAGCCCGCAAAGAAAATTGCCAGGGTAATCTTTGCAATTTCGCCGGGCTGGAAGGTACGCCCGCCGAGCCTGATCCAAATCCGTGCGCCGTTGATTTCGGTACCAAGACCGGGGATAAGCGGCATGATAAGCAGGATGAAGGAGAGCACCAGCGAAATATAGGTGATCTTACGCAGCACTCGATGATCCCGCAGGAAGTACAGCACAACGGAACAGAGGATCATTGAGAATCCCGTCCAGAACAGCTGGGACTCGCCCACTGGAGCCTTCTGCATGGCAGGATCCTTGTCGATGCGGAAAATCATCGCCAGCCCGATTCCGTTGAGCGCCACAACGAGCGGCAGAATAAACGGATCGGCGTAACGCGCCCGGAATTGAAGCACCAGATGCGCGATGAGCGCGCACACGCCCAGCACCACGGTACCTTGAATCCACGGGTTCTTCCCCATATCCCACGCCGTTTCGGGGTCAATCAGGTACATGGAAAATGAGCCGATGCCGACCGCAACCACGAGCAGAACAAGCTCAATCAGGCGACGCGAACGGGGTATGTGTGCATCACGCAATAGCCTAGCCACGATTACCACCTTCCGTTGCTGAAGTTTTTTGACCTGTCTGCGCGCCGGACGAAGCCGCACCGGAAGGCTGTGTATTCCGGTCATCCTGCAGATTCACCTGAGCCTGCATACGGTTTACGATAACCCGTGCATCGTCAAGATTATCCGCGTGAATCGTATTCTTCAAAAGCGTGCGGGTATGTTCGGGCAGCTGTGAAGTTTCCACTTCGCTTTCCTCGACCACATGGGAGAGATGGATTGGTCCCAACGACTGCGGAACGCCGTTATAGACGGCGACCTTACCGTTATTTTCGCCAACGTAGTAGCGGCCCTCAACCCATTTCAGCCCGCTCCAACCCGCAATGAGCGCCAGCACAAGGATTACGGCTGCACTCACCAGCAGAATCGGGCGCCGACGGCGTCGAATTGGATCCGCCAGAAGCTCTTCAAGCTCGTCCGGCAGCTTTGCGGGTTCCTCGGTGCTCATCGGCACGCGCTGCGCCAATGAGGCCCGATGCTCCAGGGTGCGGCTCGTCACCGCCGGAATACGCCCGGTCTCTGTTGCTACGGATGCGCTGCCCACCAGCTGATGCGGGCGAGAGCCAAGCTCGTGGCGCAAAATGGCGGCATTCGTGCGGGCAAAGTACACCGCATCCTGATCGCTCGCGTCGCCGTCGTGGGGGAAGGAATCCGTGAGGTCACGGGCGCGGCGGAACTTCTTGAGCGCACGATCGTGATCGGACAGACCCTCTTCGGCGTTTACTTCCTCGGTGATTTCCTCAAGCTCAGAGGTTGTCAGTGAGGTATCGATCTCGCCGGTCTCTGGCAGGGCAGAAGGACCTACAGGTTCGTCGGCGGGAAGCTCCTCACGATCGATAACCTGTACAACCACGACCGTCACGTTATCGGGTGCGCCGCCGTCGAGAGTCATCTGGATAAGAACGTCCGCGATCTCACCCAGATCATCGGTGGAACGCATGACGGCTTCGATCTCTTCATCAGAGACCACCGCCTCTAAACCATCGGAAGCAAGCACCCAGCGCTCACCAGGAATGGCTTCTAAAGTCTGCAGCTCAAGTTCGGGGGAGGCATCGACGTCGCCAAGCACGCGCATAATCACGTTGCGGTGTGGGTGATTCTCCGCCTCTTCGGGAGTGATGCGGCCCTCGTTGAGAAGACGCTGCACGAAGGTGTGGTCGGTCGAAATCTGCTCGAAACCGCCGTCTTCATCGGCACGTAAACGATAGGCACGCGAGTCGCCAATATGGGCCATCTCGATCTTTTCGCCGTCCACCAGCAGAGCGGTACAGGTGGTACCCATACCCGCAAGGCGCTGATCACTGGTTGCCAGATCATTGATAATGGCGTTGGCACTTTGGATTTCGTCGGCGAGGTATATGCCGCCGGTACCGTCAAAGTCGGGGTGGTCCAAAGGGGTCAGGTTCAAAACGGCGGTAGCGGATGCGACGTCACCACCGACGTGCCCGCCCATGCCGTCAGCAACAACAGCAAGATAACGCCCACCGTACCCGGAGTCGTCATTCTTGCTGCGTTTCACGCCCGTATCGGAACGGGCTTCAAAGCGAAAGGCTATCTTCAACGATTACCCCCTCAGCTGCATAGTCGTTCCGCCCACACGGAAATCGACACCCGGCTCAATAGCAGTAGCGCGGGTCAGCTTTTGGTTGTTTACGAATGTGCCGTTGGTTGAGCCCAAATCCTCCAAGAACCAGCGAGAACCCTGTGGGAACAGACGGGCATGGCGACCGGAGGCGTAATCGTCCTGCAACGAAACCTCAATATCATTGGCGCGACCGATAGTAACCGGGGAGTCACCCAACTGCATCATAGCTCCCGCCTGCACTCCCTTGGTGATCACCAAGCGGGAAGGACGTGCAGGAGGAGCTGCAATATGCTGCGGTTGCGGCTGCGAGTCTGCGGCAGATTCTACGGGTACGGAGCGGAAGTTCTTACCCAGCCCCAAATCGCGGCGGGCGGCTGCCACCACGAAAAACACAAAGAACCAGAGCAACCCCAAAAACGCAAAGCGCAGTATGGTTACAGTTAGCTCGGATGCCATTAACGTATACCTCCAGAGGCAATTGAGCGGAAGAGAACTCGGGCTCCGCCCAACTGTAACACCGCTCCATCTTGGAGAACGGTAGGGGTTTTCAGCGGAAAACCATTCAGCCGGGTTCCATTGGTTGAGCCCAAGTCGGTGGCAACATAGTTGCCTCCCTGGCGGGAAATCTGTAGGTGGCGGCGCGAAATACCCTTATCGGCGAGACGCACGGATGCGTCGGAGCCGCGACCGACGACGAGAGGTGCCCCAGAAAGCTCATACCGCTGCCCGTTAATATCCACAAAAGCATGATGCGCCGCGGCACGTTGCTGCTGCGGAGGATTCTGCGGGGAACGCGGTTTCGGCGCGGACGCGGCAGGTGCCTGCTGTTGCTGCTGAGGCTGTTCCGTGCGGCGCGGCGGAGTAGCCCGCGGTTTTGTAATTCTGGTCGGCAGACCGGTATCACGAGCCGGGGCAACGGGGGCGTAGTCGGAGGCGCCGTGGGCGGCACCGGCGGGAGGAACATAGTTTGTCGCGCCCGAGGGCGGAGCCTGGAACGCCTCAAAACTGGGCACAACCTCGAACTCGTCGGCTTCGAGATCGGCAATAGGACTGAAGGTAATACGTACAGCCCCAATCAGCGAATACCCCTGCGCACGCGCATGTGAAATAGCAAGATTGCACAGCTCAACCGCGAATGGGTTGCCCCACTCCCGCACGCGCGAAAAATCGGCGCTCGAAAAGCGAACGTTGAAGATATTTGGTGCCATCGTGTGACCGCCCTGGTCCACATATGAGGCATCATCCATCGACGTGCGAATACGGTTAGCTACATCAGCCTTTGCGAAGGTGCCAAAGCCTTTAGAAAAGCCGACGGTACGACCGATGCCTTGCTCCAGTCGTTCCAACTTATCAAATAACTTCATTGCCTCCTCCTTTATGGCTCGGGCCGGATGTCACCCCTGGCATCCCGTGGTTGGGAACCCGAAGGGTTCAGTCTAGCTTTTGTAGCTGTGCATTTGCTGTGTCAGGTGTGAGTGCACACACCCAACTCTATTCTAGGGGATAGTGTGACCACCATGCCGATAATATACTTTTTACTCGTAAAATATAGACTCGAAAACCCCAAATGTTGCCGACACAACAAAAAATCCCCGGCTCATCAGAACCGGGGATTGCTGGTGCGCGAGGGGGGAGTTGAACCCCCACGCCCTCACGGGCACACGGACCTGAACCGTGCGCGTCTGCCTATTCCGCCACTCGCGCAAGTGTCATACGACTCAAAGAGTCGCAGGCAACATATAGAACTATACAGGCTCCGTAACAGACCGTCCACTTCGGTATTCGTGAACTTACTCACCGAAGGTTGAAATTATCATAGGATATGTTATTTGCCCTCGCTGGGAGGGCGCGAGGCGGTATCGGTTTGGTTCGCGGCGGCCGCATCCTTTTTCTCGCGATGCACGCGCAAAAACCACGCCAGTGCACCAAAATAGGGGAGCACCAGAATGAACAGAAGCCATTTGAGCTTCTGAATCTCGTTGAAGTAGGGGCTGCGATGCACCGTAAAAATGCAGTACAGCACCGAAGCAATCCAGATAAAAATCAGGGCAAGCACTGTGTACTGGTAGATTGCCTGCGCCGTCGGATTCTGAAAAAGCACAAGAGGAAACACCGAAAAACCTAAAGTCAGCACGTCTTTAGTATGCCAGAGGATACGCCAAGCGCCCGAGAACATAAAATTTATGTCCTCGGGCGCTGCGGGGAGAGTTATCTAGGTGAACCGTTATACATTCGCAGCCTTCTTGGCGCGTTTGGCCGCAGCCGCCGCATCACGCTCAGCCCAGAACTCGCGGGTGGTCACCTCATCGGTGCCGTCCCAAGCCGCAAGATTCTTAATCTCAGGCATATCGGATGCTTTGAAAATAGGCTCCACACCGGATTTGCGCTGCCGCTCGTAGTTCTTGAGCACCGCAACGACCTTCGGCGAAAGCCACACCACCGCAATCAGGTTCACAATCACCATGCCCGCGTTGAGCATATCTGCCGTGGTCCACACCAGCTCTAGCGATGCGATTGCCCCGAAGAATACGAAGCCCAGCACCACCAGACGGAACACCGTCAACGCCCCGGGCTTCTCGGTTACGAAGCGAATATTCGATTCGCCGTAATAGTAGTTGCCGATGACCGAGGAGAAGGCGAAGAGGAAAATCGCGATGGTTAGGAAGTGGGTGGCCCAGGTGCCGAGCTGGTGGGCAAGCGCATCCTGAGTCAGTCCAGCACCGCGGGTCTTATTGCCATAGGTTGGGTTCGACAGAAGCACGATAAACGCGGTGACCGAGCAGACCAGCATCGTATCGAAATACACGCCCAAAGCTTGTACATAGCCCTGCTTTGCGGGGTGCGAAATAGTTGCGGTTGCACCCGCGTTCGGGGCGGTACCCATGCCGGCCTCGTTCGAGAGCAGACCGCGCTTCATGCCCCAAATAACGGTGCCCATCGTGCCGCCCACTACGAACTCGCGCAGACCGAAAGCACCCTGGAAAATCATGAGCAGAACGTTCGGGATTTCGCCCACATTGAGCACAACCACGAACAGTCCCAGCAGCATGTACAGAACCGCCATGAACGGCACCATAAACTCGGTGACCGTAGAAATGGTGCGGATACCGCCGAAGATAATCGCAGCCGTCAGTGCGGCAACGAAAAGGCCTACCACGATGCGGAAACCCATATTCTCGGTACCGGAAATACCGATATTCAGGGAGTTCGCACCAGCTTCCACGATCGCATTGGTTTGTACCGCGCAGAACACAAAACTATAAGTTAGCACGATAAAGCCCACGAAAATCAGGCCCAGCCAGCGTGCATTCAGGCCGCGCTGCATATAGTAGGCAGGACCACCAATATAGGAATCCTTGCCGCGCTCCTTATACAGCTGGCCCAGCAGGGATTCGGCGAAAGCGGATGCGCCGCCCACGGCAGCAATGACCCACATCCAAAATACGGCGCCGGGACCACCCATTGCAATAGCGACCGCTACGCCAGCAATATTGCCGGTGCCCACGCGGGATGCCGCCGAAACGGTGAACGCGCGGAATGAGGAAATGCTCTTGCTCCCATCGGCCTCGTGACCGGACGGGTCGGTGAGTACGCGCAGCATCTCGGGCAGGGAACGCCACTGCACGGCGCGGGTGCGGATCGTCAAGAACAGGCCCACGACAATCAAGGCAACGAACAGAAAGTTTTCCCATATCCAGCTTTGAATGCTGTCAACCACGCTGGTCGCACCAGCGGTAGAGGCGTTAATGTCCTGAATAAAATTTACAAGTGAGTCCACAGGTTTTCTCTTTCGTCACGGCATAGAAGCGTAATAGGGATAGCAACTATGCGGGCATGAAGGCGCGAAGGTGCAAACCGGGTAGACCGCACGCCAGGGAAAGAAATTCCCTTTAGAAATTACAGGTACTTATTGTTCCGTTGATGAAGGGTTTACGGCAATCTCATTGGGGGTCTTGTCCACATTTGTAACGAATAATTAATATAGCCGGAACATGGATGACACCCCCGCCTGATAAACAAAAACATTGAAAAGTCATGCATACATTGCAAACCACATCAAATATCGTTTAACAGATATAAAAATACTCTCCAGTGGAGAAAATTAACCTTTGACTATGTTCTACTTCGCGGGTTTAACAAACGGGAAAGAAAGCACCCCACGAATCTGGGTCTGCGCCATGAGCATCGCCAAGCGGTCAATGCCGATGCCCAACCCGCCCGTCGGGACAAGCCCGGTCTCAAGGGCATACAGAAAATCCTCATCAATCTGCATGGCCTCCGGATCCCCTGCAGCAGCCTTGAGAGACTGCTCGGTCAGGCGGCGGCGCTGTTCTAAAGCATCCGTCATCTCGGAATAGGCGGTTCCCATCTCCATACCGTTAATCACCAGATCCCAGCGTTCCACCAGGTGCGGCTTGGTGCGATGCGCACCCGCCAGGGGAGAGGTCTCCACCGGAAAATCTGTATAAAACGTGGGGAACACGGTCTTTGCCTCAACCAGCTCGCCGTAAAGCTCCTCAAGAATGGCGCCCGCGCCCATGTCATCACGCACATGAATCTGATGCTCATGCGCCAGCTCAAGCAAAGTCTCAAAATCTGTTTCACTCGAAATATCGCGCCCCAGCGCACGCGAAAGGGCCTCGCATACCGAAACTGCCCGCCACTCACCCGAGACATCCGTGAGAGTACGCTCGGTACTGCCCTTCTCGCCCAGCGGAAGTACCTCAGAACCATAGACGGCCCGGGCGGCATTCTTGATGAGCGTTTCGGTAAGCTTGCGCATGACCGTGTAATCTGCGTAAGGTTTATAAGCCTCTAACACCGTGAACTCCGGGTTATGGGTGGCATCCGCGCCTTCGTTGCGAAAATCCCGCCCTAACTCATAAACAGCGCCCAAACCGCCAACCACCAGGCGCTTAAGATACAGCTCGGGCGCTATACGAAGCGTCAAATCCGCGCCATAGGCGTTAATAAAAGTTTTGAAGGGGCGCGCACTCGCACCGCCATGAATAGTATTCAGAATCGGGGTCTCAACCTCGGTGAACCCTGCATCATCAAGCGTGCGGCGAATGGCAGTGATCAGTGAGGAGCGCATCCGAAGGTTTTCAAGCTGCTGCGGATGCACCAACAGGTCGGTCGAGCGTTTGCGGATGCGCGCCTCCGGATCATTCAACGCCCCGTACGGAATGGGGTGTAGACACTTCGCCGCCATCTGCCAGCCGTGCACAATGACAGATGCGGTCCCGGTGCGGCTGGCCCCCGCCGTGCCGGTCACGAGCAGAATATCACCCGTATCGACGGCGGACTTGAGAAGCCGAAACTCGCGCTCACTTACGAGGCTGCGCTCGGCAATAATCTGTACCTGTTTGCCTTCCTCAGACAGGGTCAGGAAGATAACCCCGCCGTGGTTGCGAATAAACCGCACCCTGCCCGACATGGTAAACTCCCCGCTTGGAAGCGTATGGCCGCTCAGCCCATCGTGCACCTGCACCGTCGAATACTCGCATGTGACTCCCAGCGGGTACGGGTTCATGCCGGCATCACGAAGCATCTGCAGGTGACGAATACGGTGCTTGGTCTGATCGCCGAAGCGGTGTTCGGGGGCCTGCGCCTCGCCCGGATGCATACGCTCAATCTCGTGCACTCGCGCGATCTGGTCTTCGGTCAGGCGGTGCACTTCATGGCGCTGTTTACGTGCCGAAAAATCGGGCAGGAAACCCTCGGCAACCCCAGCCGCCGCCGCAACGTTCAGGAAAGCCAGCGTCGGTTCCGCAACCATATAGCGTGGCATCCACTCCGGGGCGAACTTGAGGTTGAAGCGGTACAGTCTCTCCAACTGAAGGAACCTGTCTAAAACCCCCAGTGACCGGGAAGCGAACCTGCTCCAGGCATTAGCACCGAACTGATCTGCGTTCTCATACACATGGCGGAACATAGCAAAGTTCAGTGAAACACGCGTGATGCCGTAGTCGGGGGCATTCTCCATAAGCTGGGCAACCATATATTCCACGATGCCGTTGGGGCTGTCAGGGGAGCGGCGCATCACATCCAGCGATATGCCGGTGCGGCCCCACGGCACGAATGAAAGGAGGGCAACCATTGTGCCAGCAGAATCATGCGCCGAAACAAGCAGATTGCGACCGTCCGCGGGGTCTGAGAGCCTGTTGAGCGCCATCGAGAACCCGCGCTCAACCTTGCCGTGACGCCAAGCGTTCACGTTATTTTCCACCTCGTGCAGCTGCTCGGGTGAAAGCTCACGATGCCTGCAGATTCTCAGCGTGTAACCGGCCTTACGAACCCGCTGGTGGGCGTGGCGTACCTCCGTAAGCGAGGTATTGTTCAGGCTAAAACGTGAGACCTCTAGAATGGCTTCGTCCCCCATGCGGATTACGCCCAGTCCCCGGCGTGCGAAGGCTCTGGCGCCGTCTTCGCTCACGCTGATGGCGGCGGGAATCCACCCGTAGCGGCGTACCTGGTGCATCCACCGGTCGATTGCGGAACCCCAGGATGCCGGATCGCCCACCGGGTCGCTGGACGCCAAACATACCGAACCCACTTGCCTGTAGGTGACAGCGGCACGCATATCCGCCGAGAAGATCACCTGCTTATCGCGGCGTGTTGCAAAGTACGAGAGTGAATCGTTTCCGCCATACTCCTGTAAAAGTTCGCGCAGGCGCAATTCCCGATCGGCAGTCCAGGTATTGGGGACGCGGTACCCCCGCACCACCACATACACCGCGATCAGTGCAAAAATTCCGTAGAACACGGATGCTGCCCCCACCACCGTGGCACCCGGGTTTGCACCCTTGAGTTCGGGAAAACTATCGAGCCCTAACCCCTGTTTGAGCAGGTGGGGAACCGTAACTCCCGGCACGTGATGCCCAAAATACCAGGCCAGCAGGGTTGTCACCGTTAGCCCGCCGAGGAAGACCACGGTTGCCAATACCCATGAAATTCGGCCTATATGCGCCGGGAAGGCAGAGCGTGCCAGGATGAGAAGCGGAATAAAGATAGCCGCCACGATAATAGCCACAGTGTCGAGCGTGGAGGAGAAAAATTCTTCGCTCGGCATCACGTTATCGGGGAAGAAGAGCAGAAGTGCGCTTCGCGTTCCGATGAGGATGCCGATGACCTGAAAGAAGATGACGGCGTAGAGGGCGGCTCGTTTACGGGTAATCAGGGCGGATGTCATGACCACCATGATGACTGCGCTCACCAGCGTATGACTTGATGGGATGTTGAGCAGGCTCGCGGTGATTTCCCACCAGGTGAACCCGTGGCCCCTGCGAAGCGGAGAAATAATCCAGGTGAAAAGCGTCAGAATTGTCGCGATTGAGTAGATACCGATAACCCAGCGGGCGATGATTTCCGCATAGCGTGATGTCGTGTGATGGGCTTCTGTGCCCCGCTTCTGATGTGCCATAAACCGTTCTCCACCAATCACTCGGTACTTTTCATTCTACGGACATGCCGTGTGTATGCGCAGAATCTGAGGACGTAAGACAGCGCACCTTTGGGTTGGAGACTGAAAGCGCTGCCAGGGGTCGCCATGCAGGGAGTGCTTTGAATGCCATATGGTATATGCGGTAGACTCCCCGCCATCGATATATTCCAAAAATAGAATATATCTGAAAGGGTGCAGCATGGTTAGAGGTGTTGGGCTGGATGTTTAGAAAAAAGCTCTCAAACCTGCGAAATATCAACTATATTCTGGAATGAGAATATAAAAATCCGGTGGTGATTCTTAGGGGTGTCACCACCGGATTCTTAATAGTAGAGCAGGGTATTCACCGATCTCTCTCCACCGAAGACAGACCGTCTAGGATTGTGATTTACGCTGCTGGAACACGTCCGGAATGCCATCCATATCGGCATCCACGCTCTCCTTTTCCGCCAGTAAACGGTAGTGCTTATTGCGGCGGGAGAGAATCAGAGCACCCAGAATTGCGGCGGTCACTGAACCGAAGAGAATAGCGATTTTGGCGTCTTCACCGTGCGGCGATCCACCGGTGAATGACAGTTCTGCCACCAGAAGCGATACGGTAAAGCCGATACCGCCGGTAACCGCAAGGCCTATGACGTCAATCCACTGCACATCCGGGTCTAGGTTGGCGTGCCTGAACCTGGTAACCAGCCAGGTGGTTCCCGTAATACCGATGGTCTTGCCGAAAACGAGGGCGAACATAATACCCAGGGAGACCGAGTCGGTGAGGGCTCGCTTAAGACCGTCAAAACCGCCCATAGCAACACCAGCGCTAAAGAAGGCGAAGACCGGCACGCAGATACCCGTGGAAAGCGGGCGGAAACGATGCTCGAAAACCTCGGCGAGACCAGCATCCGCACCCGCAGCTTCGGTACGTTTATTGAATTTAACCGGAACGCAGAAACCAAGCACCACGCCGGCAATAGTTGCGTGAATACCGGATTCAAGGAAAAGAGCCCACGTGATAAAGCCCAGGGGCAGAAGCAGAATCCACGCTGCGGCGGGCTTGAGGTGCAGCATTTTTTCACCGCGATAGGCGATAAAGGCGAACAGCGAGATAGGGATGATCGCAAGGAGCAGATATTCGCCGTGGAATGTGCCGGTGTAGAAGATTGCAATAATGCAGATAGCGATCAGGTCATCAACCACTGCCAGGGTAAGAAGGAAGATGCGCATTGCCGAGGGCAGGAACGTTCCCACGCCCGCCAATACGGCGACCGCGAAGGCAATGTCGGTTGCCGTGGGAATGGCCCAGCCATGTATAGCGGTGGGGCTGCTGAAGTTGATAGCGGTGTAGATGATGGCGGGGGTTATCACGCCGCCGAAAGCCGCTGCGATGGGAACGATCGCGGTTGCCGGTGATTTGAGGTCACCGATAGCGAACTCTTTTTTGAGTTCAAGACCGGTCAGGAAGAAGAATATTGCCAAGAGACCGTCTGCCGCCCAGGTGCCTATCTTCATGTGAAGGTGGTGAAACCCTGGAACTTCGGGACCTATAACGGTATCGCGCACCCCAAAATAAATATCTGCCAGTGGGGTATTGGCAAGAACTACCGCGAGGACGGTCGCCACCAGCAGGATGCTGCCGCCCACGGACTCCGTGCGCAAAATATCTGCAACTCGCTTAGAGTTGCTGTAGGATCCGCGGCTGAAAACTGTATTTTCTGAGTTCGGTGTCTGTGATTGGGTCATATTCTCTGTAGTTATCCTCCGGATAGGAATAATTCTTACTATTCTAACGCTCCTACCTAGGAGATGGTATTTTTTGCTTCTAAAGGTATAAATATACTTAACCAATATATGCCATTTTGGGTATATATTCTATAACGTAAGCGAAATTTCAGGGTCAATATAAATATTCTCGCCCCTGCCGTAAGATCGACTCGGGGCGAGAATATAAAAATTATGCAATTATGAGGTGTGAGACACCTTAGGACCCTGCAACGGCAGGAGCGGAGCTGTCTTCGCCGTGCGACTCATCGAGCTCACGAGCCACATAGTTTTCGATGTCGAAGAGGTTTCCGTTTGCACGCTTCACAATGGTGACGAGAGTTTCCATCGATGCGACTTCCTCAACCTGTTCCTTCAGGAACCAGAGGATGAACTGCTCACCCAGAGCATAGTTTTCGTTGCGTGCTGCGGAGAAAAGAGCCTCGATCTGACCGGTGACTTCCTTTTCCTGCGCTAGGGAAAGATCCACGATTTCCTGAACATCCTTAAAATCATTCTTGACGTTCGGAACTGCGGGAATCTCAACCTTGTGGCCGCGATCCAGCTTGTACTGAACCATCATGAGGGCGTGCCCACGCTCCTCCAAAGACTGGCGGTAGAAGTAACGCGCCAACTGGGGAAGGTCCTCACCATCAAGCCAAATCGCCATTGAAAGGTATTGGTGGGATGCGGCAAACTCGTGACCGATCTGTTCGTTGAGCAGATCATAGAAGGACTTAGACATAACTTTTCTCTCCTTGAAATTAGGGTGTGTGTTCTATTTGCGTAGGGTACAGTGCAACGCTGTCGAACCCATCATAGAGGACCGAATCAGCACTGTATAGAGAGAAAAGGCTAATCTGGAGGCGTATTTAGGGGTTCCTGAGCTCGATCTATAACACCATAACAGAACCGTTATGATGTGCTCGCAAGCCTCGGAAAATCCGGGTGTATTCGTTCGTGCAGGCTTAGGCGGGGTAACTTCCGCGCCGCAAACTCGACGATGAAATAAGTTTAGAAGGCTTATCGCCCAAGATGCTTTCGCCGATATTAGCTAAAGCACGCACCTGATCTTCCGTGAGGTGGTCGAAAATCTCGTGACGTACCTGTGCTACGTGACCGGGTGCCGCATCCTGAAGCTTCTGCAAACCCTGAGGAAGCAGATGGCAAATGCTGACGCGGCGGTCTTCGGCGCTGAGTGACCGGGACACGTACCCGTCTTTCTCCAGTCTGGCGACCACGCGCGAAAGACGCGCTGGCAGAGTGTTTGTGACCAGTGCCAGCTGCGTCATTGTTAACTCGTGATCCTCTGACTCTGAGAGTCCAACAAGTACCATGTACTCGACATAGCTCAAATCGGCATCCTGCTGAAGCTGATTATCGAGCTGCCGTGTGAGGTTGAAGATGATCGAGCTGATAAACAGCCATCCCTCACGTTCTTCTTCATTTAGCCATTTGGGCTCCGCCTTCTCTGGAAGATCGCCAGAGACGGTGGTTGCTTGTTTGGGCATGAGTGTTCCTCCTCGCACCTCCAGCTTTTAAACTGAGCGCATATATAAGGTGTGTAAAGTTCATTGTACTTGTTAAGACAGCAAACCCTCAGATATTGCTCAAAACTTGGTATGTCTTTCCTTAAAGTACACACTGACGGCACAAATTTGTCCGAAATACGTTACACCATTGTCGGCGTGTCTTCGACAATTTGCCCGGGAAATAGCGCTTCCCGAATGAAATCATTGTAATGATTACCTGTAAAAAATACTTGATAATTCAAGGTTTTACACGTAAAGAAGGTAAAATTTTGAGGCTACTTAGGTAGTACTCGCCAGGAATATTACAAAATGATTAAAAAAATTTGGGAAAAAATACCATTTGGGTTTGCACATGATAAATAAGCGTGTACACTGGTATGCATAACGGGGTCGAAAAAGAAGCCCGCGGGGCGAGACCGGAAGCTCAAACCGACAGGGTTCGACTCTCTATTTATCGGTGATTGTCGTCGGTGTGCAGGTAACCTGCATTTCTACCGGCGGTTGTGCGGTGCGGGTACTGTTCGTGGTTGGGCGGTTCCCGCGCCGTTCTTTTTAAGAATACCCTACGTACCCCGTCAACACTAGCAAGAATGCCTTATAGGTGGGCAAGTGCACATCAATAAGATTATGCGGTGTCTACCCCTCTAATCCCCCGATATTTCGGGGGCTTTCTATTAATTTTCCCCGACAGTCACGGTCTTGGGGGATTTTTCATGCCTTTCTGCACGGCGTGGTGCATAGTGGGCCGTGCGGGATCGCACGCAGTACGCCAGATCCATACCTTAACTACCCCGGCAGAGCAGGATGCGCCCGGCGTGTCGCGTTCCTGCGCATTCTGACATTCACAGGCGTGCATGACCTCTCTCGATACGTGGAACGACAGGGGCAGGCAGTGTAAGCGTGCTCTGGAGATGCGGCTGATATAACCCGCATGAACGCTTCTCAGGGCTTTATCCACAGTACTTTTCCACAGTGTGGAGAACTTACACGACTGTTATTAGGGAATCTGGCTCACATACGCATCACGCCCACTGTGTCTTAGAACGCACCCGTTAATCCGTGCAAATACGCGAAAATAACTCTGCTATGAAAATCTTCGGTAGGCGCATCCAGAATTTTGAGGATGTCGAGACAAGTTTTAAACAGATACTTTCCACACCTGTGGAAAACTTTGTGAACAATTTCCACCGGTTATTATCCACAGAATAGGTTGTGCATTATGCACACACTAAATTCTGCTTGTGAAAACTATATGCGGTACTAGCGTGTGAGTTTTTATGGGCGAAAAGACGCTAAAACACAGCGAATACGGTAAAAATTACACGTAACATAACGACACTAATTTTCGGCTTTTGGCGTCATAAATCGTCCCTATCTATGCGTGACAGAGAATATCATTATGGGTTATCCACAAAGTTTATCCACAGCGTGGATAACTTACATACCTGTTATTTGCGGGTCTGAACCCCGCAAAAATCCGGCAAATACTCCGAAATCGTGATGAATTTGAAATAAAATCCACGGGTTTATCCACCCCTGTGGAAAACTTTCTCCACCCTATGCACAGCATCCCCGCACAATGCCCAGAACCCACTGAACTCGCAGGCAAACGCTGGTACCCTTGTAACGACGCCATCTTCTGAATGAAAGGGCATACACTATGGCTGAAAAGTACACTCTTCCCGAGCTCCCCTACGACTACGCGGCGCTCGAACCCCACATCTCCGCAAAGATCATGGAGCTGCACCATGACAAGCACCACGCAGCCTATGTTGCAGGCGCAAACGCTGCACTAGAGCAGCTTGAGGAAGCACGCGCAAACGGCTCCTACGGAAACGTCTCCAAGCTGTCCAAGGATCTTGCCTTCAACCTGGGTGGTCACACCAACCACTCCATCTTCTGGAAGAACCTTTCCCCCGAGGGCGGCGACAAACCCACCGGCGAGCTCGCAGCGGCTATCGACGAGTTCTTCGGTTCCTTCGACAAGTTCCGTGAGCACTTCACCAACGTTGCCCTCACCATTCAGGGCTCCGGCTGGGCAATTCTCGCCTGGGACACCGTGGGCAAGCGCCTCATCATTGAGCAGCTGTACGACCAGCAGGGCAACATCTCGGTTGCACTGATTCCCGTTCTGCAGCTCGATATGTGGGAGCACGCCTTCTACCTGGACTACCAGAACGTGAAGGGCGACTACGTGAAGGCATTCTGGAACATCGTGAACTGGGCAGATGTCGCTGAGCGCTTCGCCCGTGCAGTGTCGCAGACCAAGGGTCTGGTGCTTCCCGAGTAGTCCTCAAGGATATTAACGATGCGCTCGCACTCAGGGCGTATCGTATACGGGCGGGTGCCCGGTGCCTTCGTTAGAAGAGGCGCCGGGCACTTGTTTTATCTGCGATTGACTGCGAGTTACATGTTGTAACTCCGAGAGTGACAATATGAGCGTCTGACTGAGCTGACAGTTACAAATCTGGTGATTTTGGGTGACAAAATGTAACTTTCAGACGGGTTTTTGTCACTTTGGCATAAAAAACGGAATGAAAGTGACAAAAATGTAACTCTCGATGGCAATTGTGTAACTTTCACCGAGGAGTCAAACGGGTCCCCTTTGAACTTTGCGGACTTCCGAAGAGTACACATACTCGCGGGATGCTCTCGAAAGCGTAAAAGCGGGTAAAACTGGGACGGATCGATGTTTGCTAGGCCGCGCCGAGTTCTTGGGCGAGAAGCGCCATTTTGCGGCCGCGGCCCCAACGGTAATCCCCGATCACCCCGCTCTCACGAATCACTCGGTGGCAGGGAATAATCATGGCAACCGGATTGTGTCCCACAGCGGTTCCCACGGCACGGGCGGCACGCGGGCGTCCAATACTCTCAGCCACAGACCCATAACTTTGCACGGCACCCTGCGGAATATTCAAAAGCGCACGCCACACCTGCACCTGAAACGGCGTACCCTTCAAATGCAGGGCGATGCGCTCCCCGCCTCCACCGAAAATACTTAACGCCTGCTCGTGAAAAGGATGCTCGCCCTCATGCAGCTGCGCATTCGGGTATTCGGCGCGCAGGTTCGTGAGAGCCGCATCCGGGTTATCGGCGAATGCCATATGACATATGCCTTTATCCGTTGCGGCGATCAGCACCATGCCGAAAGGGGACGCGGCGTAACGCCAGACGATGCGCAGGTTCGCCCCGCCGTTCTTGTACTCGCCGGGGGTCATGCCCTCAATGGTGACGAACGCGTCGTGCAGGCGCCCCGTGCCGCTGAACCCGCTCGACCAGGCCGCATCGAGCGTGTTCTGCTGCCCAGCGAGCGCCGCCTTCGCCCGTTCAAGGCTGATATGCTGCAGCATTTTCTTGGGGCTCACCCCCGCCCACTGCTGGAACTGACGCTGCAGGTATTCGGGGCTCACATGAACCGCCTGGGATACCTGCGCGAGCGTGGGCTGATCTGCGGCGTGGTCATACAGGTACTCGATAGCGGCGGCTATGCGCCCGAACTGGACGGTCTGCTCGATCGGGTCTGTGCTCACTGCGGAACGGTCTGTGATGCTCAAAGATTCTCCTAGTTCAAGGTCTTAACACTAGAGAATACGGATGTTCCGGGCGGAAAACGACCCGATTCTTGACCTTGTGCGCGGGAGGCGTAGAAGCGGGAATATTCTCATCGCTCCGGAATAAGAAACTTCTCCCGGATTTGTGGGGTTGGATGAAGTGGCCGATTAGTCACCCTGTCTGTGAAGCGAAGGGTTATACGGAATGCCCACGGGATGGAACGAAGAATGTTTATCATGACATTTCCCCAAGGGTTTTCACCGAAATGCTGAGCGTGCGGTCGATGCGGATGCGCTCGCAAAAATCCTCATCGTGGCTAACGATGATGAGCGCGCCGGTATAGGCATCGAGCGCCTGTACCAGCCAATCCACTGACGAAATATCCAGGTTATTCGTGGGCTCGTCCAACAGAAGAAGCTGCGGCACTGGGTCGGTGAGCAGAACCGTTGCCAGCGCGGCGCGAAAACGTTCACCCCCGGACAGCTCACCAATACGCTGATGCACGCTCTCGCGCCTGAACAGCAGCCGCGCTAGTTGATCGCGAAGATGCTGTTCGCTCGCCCCTGGGTTTGCCCTCTGCACGGTTTCAAGGAGGGTGCGTTCAGGATCAAGCGTGATGCGCTGCGGCAGATATGCGGCGTTGCCCAGGCGGTGGAGCACTCGGTAAGCGGGAGACACGGGGGAGCGGTAGTCGGGGTCATTCGCGTGCGCTATCGCGTTGAGAAGCACGGTCTTGCCGCTGCCGTTC
The DNA here is from genome assembly GCF_001809415.1 of Rothia sp. HMSC058E10. Lineage (NCBI taxonomy): Bacteria > Bacillati > Actinomycetota > Actinomycetes > Micrococcales > Micrococcaceae > Rothia > Rothia sp. HMSC058E10. Next base: position 29,894 of record NZ_KV797623.1, read on the forward strand.
GCTCCCATGATGCGCAAATGCTCAGGCCCGGTTAGGACAAGAGCCTCGGGAAAGTCTTGGCGACGGGACGAATAATCAACTTTATACGGTTGCGTTTCATGTGAAACAGTATTTTGGGTGTGTGCATTCTTAAATTCGGCACTCTGTTGCGCAGACGCGCAAGGGTCTTTCCCCGCCCGCTGTAATTCCAGCACCTTCCGCCCCGCCGGGAGTGCATCCTGAGCAAGTTCCAGATAGATACGCTCCTGCACGCGCAGATTCTCTTGGGCTTCTTCATAGATAGACTGTGTCTTGGAAAGGTCTAAGCTACGGGTTCCGCGTAGCTTGTTTGCTGCTTGGCGCGAGGCGTCTTTAGCAAGAGCTCGAATCGTATCTGGTTGGTCGTCTTTCCAAACATGGGAGGTATTGCGTGATATAACTTCATGGGCACGAATCCATTCTTTCTTCGCCTTACGCGCCTCATTTTTCGCCTCACTCACGCGGCGATGCGCGGCACTCTCCTCGGCCTTTCGCGCCGCCCGGTAGGTGTCGTAGTTGCCCTCATATATGCGCAGATGCGCCCGCCCCTCACGGTCGGCGTGCAGCTCGGCAATCGCGTTCATATGCGCGAGCAGATCGCGGTCGTGGCTGATGATGAGTGCCGGGCAGGTGAGGGTTTCAAGAGCCGCGAAAAGCCGATTCTTCGCGGCAGAGTCCAGGTTATTCGTGGGCTCATCCAGCAGGATAAACTCGGGGTTCGACCGCAGAAGCGCGGTGAGCGCGGCAGTGACCGTCTGACCGCCCGAAAAGGTGCTAAGGGGGCGCATCAGAAGGTCGCGAGCGGCGTGCGGGTCGGCGGCATCCGTGGTGCGCGCAGGGTCAAAACCGTACTCGGCAAGGGTCGCGAGAGTGCGCTCTTCAATATCCCAGGCGTCGCCGATAGTGTCATAAAGGTCGGGGGAGTAGTCGCCCGATTCCAGAGCATCGAGCGCTCGCAGAATTTTTGTAATTCCAAAAATATCGGCAAGATGCTGATGCTCGCTCAACCCCAAATCTTGCGGCAGATACGCTATGCGCGGCGGGGCGCCGATTGTGCCGTGACTAGGCTTTATCTCGCCAAGAATAAGCCTGAAGAGGGTAGTTTTTCCGGTGCCGTTATCGCCGATAAGCCCGGTGAGCGGCGCGGAAAATACGGCGGAGAGGTCGGTGAAAAGCGGGGGTTCACCCGGATGCGCATACGAAATATGGTCGAGTGTAATGTGTGGCATGGGTCGAGTTCCTTCGGATCGGTGCTCGGATCCCCGCCAGCGCAGCGCGCGTTAGGTGTGAGGGCATGAAAAAACCCGAGCATGGTGTGTAGATACACGTAAGCCCGGGCGGTGGTATGAGCGCATAAAAGCGCTCTGACCTGATGTTTTGATCCGGGCTATGCTCGGGAGCCGTTCATGTGTTGGTGCCTCCTCGTGTGCCGATGCGCTTCCGTGCGCCTCGGTGGAATAGATAAGGAAAATCCGGAATGTGACCCGGATAACCTCTAGTGTAGGGAGTGGCGATAGCGCCTGTCAATCATGGGGCGTATTAATCTCTGTTTCGACTGGGATACTCACAAGCGGGGGCGTTTTCTTCATGCAGGAGCAGTTAAACCTGGCTCGTTACCTCGCCAGCTTCAGAACGTTATTTATTCCCTCGCGTGCTCGGAATAACGTCCCTCAGCGTATGAAGAAAACACCCCCGAATTTAGAGTGTCTGAGTATTCCACCAGTTTTTAAACGTGGTACCAGTACTTCAGCGATCAAAATAACGACCCCTGAGCGACGCAGCTTGCCGCTCTCGGAACTCGTCTAAGACTCGCGGCGCTCGCGATACATGCCCAGCGGGCCCGCATCCGCATAAGCCTGCGCCGTGTTGTAACGGTACAGGCGCGGCGGGCGGTGGCGGGGACCTTCAATACGCCGCCCGGTATCAATAATCGATTTCGAGGCTGCAATCTGGCGGCGGAAATTCGCGGGATCCAACGGACGGCCGAGAATTGCCTCGTACACCTCACGCAGCTGTGCCAACGTAAACTCATCGCCCAAGAACGAGTGCGCAATACGCGAATATTCGACCTTATTCTGCAGGCGGTACAGGGCGTACTCCACAATCTCGTTGTGGTCGAAAGCCAGCTCGGGAAGCTCATCTACCGGGAACCAGCGAATATTTTCGTGCACGCGAGTCTGCGAAACCTCAGTCGCCGGGATCGAGGCCCAATAAACCACCGAAACCACACGCTCATGATCCGCCCCAGGCGCCGGAACCGGCGTGCCGTTGATGCGCGCCGCACGCGCCTCCGGGGCACGCAAAACATCACCGAACGCATACAGCTGCTCAAGGTACCCGGGCTCAAGACCGGTCGCGCGCTTGAGCGTGTACCCCGCCGCCTGCTCTAGAGACTGCTGGGACTGCAAGGGGCCGCCGGGAAGCGCCCACTGACCCTTATAAGGTTCGCGCAGGCGGCGCACCAGCGGCAGCCAAAGACTTGGGCGCGCACTATTCTTTTTGTGGCGTAATGCAAGAATCACGGTAGAAACCGCTAATGAAACCGAACTGTGGTCGGCCTCGTGCTCTTCGGGGACCTCAGCTGCGTAATGTGGTGATGAGTTCATCCATGACTCCTGTACTTATTTTTGTGTGCACTATAACCATTTTAAGGGTAAAAACGGCGTTACACGACTTACGGCGCGCGCATCCGGCGGATACGCGCGCTGCATGGTTGGACTCTTGAGGTAAAGCGGCTAATTCTCGATGTTCAGCTCGCCCATAGCGCCCCAACTATCGCCGTCGATCTGGCGGGAGATAATCTTCGGAGTCTCTCGCAGAGCCGGGCGCATATCGGTCATGGCTTGGGCGAAGTGCGCGGAGTTCACATGAGCAGCCGCGCCGTCGTCCTCGAACGCCTCTACCAGCACGAACTCGTTCGGATCCTCAACGCTGCGCGACCACTCAAACCACTTGTTGCCGGGTTCGGCACGGGTTGCCTCGGTGAAGTTGCGGGTTAAATCCAGCCATTTTTCGGTGTATTCGGGCTTGACGGGAAATTTCACAACAATAAAAATCATAACGACTCCTAATACGCAAGATACGGAACACTTCTATTCTTTCACAGGATGCACTCGCGCGGGCAGAGCTCTAACGCGCGAGCAGGTCGGATTTCGCCGACAAGGTAGGATTTTCCTACCTTCTCGGGCCAAAAACCACCTGCTCGCGGCTAGTCGTGGGGTATTCACGGGCGTAGGGTTAAAGGTATGACTAATGCACAGATAAAGTTTCTTGAGACGGATCCCGCCATGATCTCCGCTGAAACGGTTCTGCGGGCGGCTGCGAGCGATGTGTACGCCCTAATTGCCGACCCCGCCCGCCACGCCGAGCTTGACGGCGGCGGTTCGGTGCGTGGGCTGGTATCCGGCGACACCCCCGAACTGCGCGAAGGCGATACCTTCACCGAAAAAATGTTCCTGGGCATCCCATACCGCATGTCTCCCAAGGTCGTGCGCGCCGAAAAGAATCGGGCCCTCTCGTGGCGTATGCCCACCGACCACTACTGGACCTGGGAAATCGCAGATAACCACGACGGCACCGTGACCGTGCGTGAAACCTGGGACGCTTCCGAAGCGAAAATCTTTGGGTTCATCCCCGCTGCGCCCGTATTCCGTAGGGTTGGTGTGTTCGCGCGTAACCGCCGTAATATTGGGCTGTCGCTGGCGAAACTGCATCGCACTTTCGAAGGGTAAGAGGTTATTTCTTCCCTGCGAGCAGATAGTATTTCGACGAAAAGATAGCAATCCGTTATCTGCTCGTCGAAATACTATTTGCTCGCGGTGTTATGCCGATACGAACATTACCGCGCCGCGCGCCTGAGAATGTCGAGCGCATCCAGCAGAATATCCCGATCGGCCTTGATGCGTTTGCGCGCCGCCGGGTTCGCCATGCCTCCCGCAAACGCCGCACTGTAATACATGCCGTCCCCCAGTAAAAGCACGGTGCGCGCCATCTTATCGTCCCCAATCTCCGCGCGAATCAGCTCATACCACTGCCCCTGGATTTCGTCCATGAGTTCGCGTGCCGCTGGGTTCTTATCCTGCGCCAACCGCGAGAGGGCAACCAGGCATATATCGAATGGGGTGCCCTGAAAGGTTGAGGTGTTGATGTAATAGGCGCTGGCCCCTTCGGGTGCGGCGCGCATCTTCTCAAGGTCTTCGTCTGCGTAGGTGCGGGTGCGGTCTAAAAGCGCTTGGAAGAGCGCCTTTTTCGAGCCGAAATGATAGAGCAGCCCGCCCTTAGAAACTTTCGCTTGGGCGGCGACCGCATCAAGGGTGGCGGCACGTTCACCGGCCTGTACCAGCAAATGTTCATAAGCGTCTAGAATCTGCTCGCGCGAGTTGTTGGCGCGGGTTGTGCGGGGTTCGGATGCGCTGGCTGGGGTAGTCATAATCACCATTCTACGGATTAGAAACTTTACCGTCTAGTTGGTATAGTTAGTGTGTCCGTGGTTGTCTGCGCGGCGCATCCTTACTACCCCAAGCAAAGCCTCTAGCAGCAACCCCTCTGCGGGCTATGAGCACTTGCCGCCTGGCGCATCTGCCGCAAGTGCCGAAAACTCCCAGATGCGTGTGAACACAACGATGAACAACTCATACCCCGTCACCGAGGCGCTGCCTATTCACGCGCCCGATCAGAAAATCAAACGGTGGATTGCCCTGACCGTGCTCATGCTGCCGGTGCTGCTTGTCTCGGTCGATAACACCGTGCTCGCATTCGCCGTACCCTCAATCGCGCAGGCGCTCGAACCATCCTCCAGCGAGCAACTCTGGATCGTAGACGCATACTCGCTCGTGCTCGCCGGGTTGCTCGTGCCTATGGGAAGCCTGGGGGATCGCATCGGGCGGCGTAAAATCCTGCTGATCGGATCCGTCGGGTTCGCGGTTATCTCAGCACTCGCCGCTTTCGCGCCCACCGCCCTGTTGCTTGTCATCGCCCGCGCCGTACTTGGATTCTTCGGCGCTATGCTCATGCCCGCCACGCTCTCACTCATTCGCAACATCTTCCGTGACCCGAAAGAACGCCGCACCGCAATCGCCGTGTGGGCGGCAGGCTTCTCCGCCGGTGCAGCACTCGGCCCTATCGTGGGCGGATTCTTGCTGAGCCATTTCTGGTGGGGGTCGGTGTTCCTCATGGCGGTACCCGTACTCGTACCGTTCCTTGCCCTCGCACCCATGACCGTGCCCGAGTCGAAAGACCCAAACCCCGGCCCGCTCGATATGGTGAGCATCCTACTGATTATGATCGCCATGATCGGCATAACCTTCGGTCTCACCCATATTTCTGAGGCAGGTGTGGATGCGCTCGCACTCAGTACCGCCCTTATTGGCGCCGTATTCGGGTTCTTCTTTGTGCGCCGTCAGCTGCGCCGCGGGCGTGCGGGCACCACCCCCATGCTCGATGTTCGCCTTTTCAAAAACACCGTGTTCACCGGCGGGATTCTGGCGAACCTGTTCGCCATGTTCGTAGATGTTGGGTTCCTGCTCTTCGTCTCGCAGCATTTGCAGCTGGTTTCGGGGTACTCTCCCATGCAGGCTGGACTGTTCCTGATTCCCGGGCTGGCGTGCACCATTGTTGCGGGCCTGTACGCCGCTAAGCTCGTTTCACGATTCCACCCGGCGGTGATTGTGTCTTCAGGGCTTGCCTTGGGTGCCCTCGGGTACCTGTTTGTGGTGTTCTTCGGTTCGCGCAACGACCTTCTGCTCATGCTTTCCTTCATGTTCCTAGGGTTGAGCGTGGGCGCGGCGCAGACCATCTCGAATGACCTAATTCTTTCCAGCGTTCCAGCGAATAAAGCGGGTGCTGCATCGGCGATTTCTGAGACAGCCTACGAGTTCGGCACCGTGCTGGGTACCGTGGTGATTGGCGGCATGCTGACCGCAATTTACCGTGCACAGGTGACGGTTCCCGCCGGTCTTAATGCGGATGCGGCCCATGCGGCAGGTGAAACCCTCGGCGGCGCGACCGCAGTTGCCGGGCAGCTTCCCTCGGACCTAAGCGCTGAGCTGCTGCATTCGGCGCATGCCGCGTTCGATTCGGGCGTGCTGGTAACCGCAACCTTTAGCGCCGTGCTTTTGGCGGTGCTGTCGGTCTTCACTTACCGGATGCTCCGCTCGGCACCCGCCGAACTGGAGAAAGCAGAGCACTAGACCGAACTCCAGTTTCACTGCTAAAAAGAGCCTTTATGTAAATAAAGCGGTAAAAAATACTCTTTATTCACATAAAGGCTCTTTTTATCGCGGAGGTAGGCGCCGGAAAGACCGCAGAAGACCCATAATTCAGGGAAAGAAATTTTACATGGAAACCAAATGAACGCAGCAGGAAGAAGCTCAGATGTTACGGTAGAAGTACCAGCTTCAGCGAGTAGGTGCCGCGTCAGCTTACGCGTTCTTTGCCGCCGCATACGCGCATTCAGGCTACTAGGATGCGCACAAGGGCAGTCGCTACAGTCGCCGCGCGCCGGGAGGATAACCACGTGGATATTAAAGACTGGATGGCGCCTATGGTCACGCTCGCCATCGGCGCCAGTACCATTTTCATCTCCTATAAAAACTACCAATCACAAACCCAGGCCAAACCCTCGGAACTTGCCCGCTTAGAGCTGTGGAGCAAATTGCTTGCGGAAGCGGGAATCGACATTGGCGACCTGCCGCCCGAGGATGAACTTACCGCCGAACAGCGCGAGATCCTTGAAAATTACCGGGTTTTCCTCAAGCGTGCATCGCTCGAATCGAAGCTGCGTAAGGTCGGTATCGAGAATAACCGCCTATTCAACCTGTTGATGAAACGCGCGCATTCTCCCGTAAAACCTACCCCCATCGGGTTTGGCGACTCCATTATTTACTATCGTCTTATTCTGTGGCTTTTCGCATTTATTTGGATTCCGATAGCCATCATTTTCTTGGGTATTCCGGTGTTGATCTCGTTCGGGGCGTACCTGTACCGCATGTTTGTAACCCGCAGCGGTGGTAGTTATGTGGACTATTCAATTCCGGTTGGCTCGCTCGTCATTATCATTATTGGGCTTCTCGCCGTTGGCGGGCTCTGGTACCTACAAAACAAGATTCGTTCGGCGATTATCGCCAATAACGTGTATTTCTATTTCTGGGACACCTACGGCGCCAAGCGAGGCAGCCGCGATTCCGTGCAGGCGTACACCGAGCGGCTGACCGCAAAAACCTACTCTGACCTGCTCTTTATCGGGCAGCACGAGTTCGCGCAGCAGTTCCGCGAGAACATGTACATGGCGGGCATTCAAGAGATTGATGAATATCCGCGCGTGCTCAGCGATGTGGGCATGATTCCGCGTAACCACCAGGTGGTTGAGGCGACCGCAGACTACAACTGGCTGGATCGCATTATCAACTGGATGCGCGCCAAGATCGGCATGGAGCCGAAGCCTGCACGCGTTATCTATACCCTGGAACGTAAACCGCCGAAGGGTGCGGGGGCAACTGCGACATCCGGGCTTGACGTGCAGCTTCATGAGCTCAAGCCGGGCAAGAAGAAGCGTTTTAGGCGCAAGCGCAAGAAGGGGCGGGTGCTTATGCAGGCTGAACCGGCGACGGATGCGGTGCCCCTCTATACCGAGCACCCTGACGATGCGGCGAGTGACGCCTCGGAGGCTGAGTCTGCGGCAGTTTCGCAGCCTCAAGTGGTGAACGGTCCGACCCTGACCGACGAATTGGTTGAGGACCTCAGCACCGGGCAGATCCCGCTGGTTCAGGTTCGCAGAGAGCAGGGGCAGAAGTCGCAGAAGAATGCGGGCGCCGGGGATGCTGGCTCGGCAGAAACGTATGGCATAGACGGTGCCGCTGAAGGTGTACGTGCGGATTCTCCGAAATCGGCATCGGAAGGTTCACCTGAGTAATACGCATATCTCGGGGTGCGAAAAAGGCTCTTTATTTCAATAAAGCGTTAGAAATATTGCTTTATATAAATAAAGAGCCTTTTTGTTATTAGATAAATTAAAAAGTATTATTTTTTGAGAATATCCAGGAAGCTTTCACTGAATACCCAGGCTATAAGCTTAGGGTGAATCCATGACTACTGATAAGAACCTTCCAAAACCTGAGCATGGAACGGTCCAGGCTCAAGATATTCATGAGATAGAGAAAGAATCAGCGGCAGATTCAGCTGGGAATCGGAACTTGCTTCTTTCTATCTTTATAACTGTGCAGATTATTAGGCTAATTCTCGAAACCATGATTCTCCAGGGTGTGGTATTTTCCCTCCTTGCCAGTGATTTTGATGATTTTGAAGGATTTCTTCTTCTACTCATCCTTTTTTCGCCCTTTATCGTTTATATTCTGCTGCAAGCTGTGGCATGTATAAAGATGATTCGGGGAACCAAAACCGCATGGGTTTTGGGGACGAACATCTATAGTCTGCTCGTTGTTGCGCCTATTGCTGCTTTTTATACATGGTTCGTGATGGAGATGTCGGCTCCAAATGTAACAAGTGCCGATATTCAACCATTGCGGTGGTTGCTAGGCGCCTGCGCTCTTGAGGCGATTATAAGCGTTTTCACTATTATTGCAGTGATTATATATAACTGGAAAAAGAAAAAACTATCCTCTCATAATAAAAATATGGATACTGATAAACGCCCAACGCCAGATAATACTTTATCTGGTTTCAAGAATGCAATATACGAAACGGATGATTTAAAAACCCTGAAGAAGCACCATGAAGATCCGATTGTAGAAGTTCCTTGGCAGCACGTTAACGTTAGGTCCCAGAAGAAAGATAAGGGCGAACACCATGAGCACCGATAAGAATTTTTCAACCTCCGAGAACAATGACCCGCAGCCTCCCGTGGAAAAGCAAAGTGCATCGAATAATCCGGAGAATTCCCAACAAGAGCCAAAATATACACAGCTATATGGCTTAGAAGGTGCCGACGGTAAGATGTCCCAGGCATCCCCGGGGTCTCATGGTGCTGAGGGAAAGGAAGAGCCTCATAAACGCATATCACAACAGTTTGATATAGACCCCAACACCCGCGAGCCTCTTCTCATCGCACAGGCTATCAAGAATATTCTAATTATTATTCCTGTGCTCATCATGC
>NZ_KV797624.1:0-249 GCF_001809415.1 Rothia sp. HMSC058E10
ATAGCAGCCTCCCAAGACCCACAAGCAGGAGCCCTCGAAATCATCCGAGCCGTCAACCTCCCGCACAAACTCCCAGATGACAACTTCATGAGCTGGACCCAAGAAATCATCTCAGACCTCGACTGGCTCGACCTAAGCAAAGGAGTCTTCGTCATCCTCAAAGACTATGACGCGCTCTTTTCTGTGCATAATGCACCCGAATACTACAACGCCAAACGCATGGCACGACACCTACAAACCGTAGACAGC
>NZ_KV797625.1:0-253 GCF_001809415.1 Rothia sp. HMSC058E10
AGGAAAACCATTCGGGAAGAAAAACTTCTTGCTCTTTTCCATTTCAGTCCAAGGGTACTCTGCCTCGTCTGCCGCGATGACTACTCGATTTTCAAAGAACTCTTCCATCTGGGACACGTTCTCTTGTGAAATATCAAAACCGTATCCCACAAGTACTTGATATGATCCACTACCATGTAGTGGACGACCAGCATAATTTACCTCCATGATCTCAAGGATATTTACACATGCGCTTATATCATCATCAGCCATA
>NZ_KV797626.1:0-341 GCF_001809415.1 Rothia sp. HMSC058E10
AAAGGGCGGAAATCTGCATCCTGATGCACGATTCAAAGATTTTAATAATAAATTAGAATACAGGCTCAATGTGGATACGTCTGAAGAGGTTACTCATACGTATGTTCCTTTGCCGACTCGTATGACCAATAAAGATGCCACAGAGTTTATGGATCTGAAATACTATGAGACGACCATCAAAGTACCGGGCGAAGCAACAACAGAAAAATTTGGCACGCATCGCTTAGTCATAGCTAATAACGGATCCATGTACTATACCCCAGATCATTATCAAACTTTTATCCTCATTAAGGAGTAAGCACAACATGGGATACTACGACGACGGGTACGGCAATAGCTTC
>NZ_KV797626.1:441-1154 GCF_001809415.1 Rothia sp. HMSC058E10
TGATGGAGACGCAGGAGTCAAAGAAATCCTGCGCGCCATAAAATTCCCCTACGACATGCCTACAGTAGGAGACCCGGTTGGGTGGACTGAAGAATTTATTGAGGACCTTCACTGGCTTGATCTGAGCAAAGGTGTCTTTGTCATCCTCAAAGACTATGACGTGCTCTTTTCTGTGCATGATGCACCCGAATACTACAACGCCAAACGCATGGCACGACACCTACAAACCGTAGACAGCAACTTACGGCACCGTCACACCCGATTCGCCTACGCTGATTACGACCCACCCCACGTACTCTACGCTATAGAAGTGTCCCGCGATAAGCTCGATACAGTCCTCGATTTTTTCGAAGGACACGCCACTATCATCCCTGAGTTTGATGAGGATAACCCAGGAGCAGAATACCCACCTTTTAAAAAATATGTCGATGAGACCCGCAGGAACAGGTTATACGGTATCTCTACCTGGTGATTGAAAGTACATTAGATGCCCAGAACCGTCCACGCGCGTATAGAGAAACTTTTATTCTCATTAAGGGTAACCAATTATGGGTTTCTACAAGAACGAATCAGATGATGCATTCTTCCCCGCTATCTACATCACCGAAGACAAGGTGCTAGAACGCCAAACCCAAGCCCTGCGTGATAAGGGATGGGCCATCATCGAAATATCCTGCAAAAATATAGCAGCCTCCCAAGACCCACAAGCAGGA
>NZ_KV797626.1:1254-1911 GCF_001809415.1 Rothia sp. HMSC058E10
CAAAGGAGTCTTCGTCATCCTCAAAGACTACGATGTACTCTTTACACCTTGGAACAGTCCCAACCACTCTGAAGCAAAATGGATGGCACGACACCTACAAACTGTAGACGATAATCTGCGGTACCGTCATAGCCAATTTGCTTATGGTGATTATGACCCGCCATATGTGCTTTATGGTATGCAGGTGTCTCGGGAAAAACTCAATACTGTGCTGGAATTCTTCGAAGGTCGAGCCACTATCATCGAAGACTTCGATGAAGATAACCCAGGAGCAGAATACCCACCCCTTGTGGAGTATCGCCATAAAGTCGTTAGGAGCTGGGACTGATAGAAACCTGAGTAGATCATTAGGTTCCACCCTGTGCCTACATTAAAGAAGATAATGATGGTCTATAAACATATACGCTCAAAGCCTTTTACCGCCTCTTTGTTCATCCATGAGGGTGGATACTGGGAAAACCATATGCTGCCTTATCTGGAAGCGGAGGGGTGGAAGGTTATTGTTGTTGACTGTGCTGGGGTAAAAACCACACTAGATTTTGCCTATCGTCTGGTTGAGAGTATTGAGAGTGTCTATGCTATTCCGGATGATTTTAACCTGCGTTGGGCTTCTGAAGATGCCTGCCTGATTAACTGGTTTGATATGCGTCAAGGACT
>NZ_KV797627.1:0-239466 GCF_001809415.1 Rothia sp. HMSC058E10
TTACCCCGTTCACGGGGTAGAGGAAGTCAATTCAGGTATTAATGACACGCTTGATTCGTGCAAAGGGGCATTGGATCAGGATGAATGCCTTGCACGTGAACGTATAGTCGTTGCACCTGGGTATATTTTAGTAATATTTATTGCGGCCTTTATGATCTGCAATATTTTTGGCTGGTTAGCCGTTAAAAATAACCGCCATTATCTGATGGTGCGCGTTATCAACATTATTGGGATTGTACTTTCAGCCTTGGGAACTATGGGAGGAGCCCTAGTTTTACTCATAGCAGTTGGAAGTATGGCGACCTGGGGACATAACGGGGGTAGAGGGGCATTAGTCGCCCTCCTGGCGACGGTTGCACCTGCGGTTGATTTAGCTTTCTCGATCGTATTTGTTGTGTATGCATCGCGCATGAAACGAGGTATATATTCCCCGAAGAATACCTACCAGCCGTGATAGGGTATGCGTAGATAAAAAACTCACTCGGCTTCGGGAATTTATACGTCGGAAAATCCGTATAAATCCTTAGGATTAGGATATATGGGGAGGAGGAAACTGCTGTGGATCACGAATCTCGCGTGCATGATGCCGATGCGGTTCCCCCTGCTCACATGAACGCCGAAGATGCTTCGCCTCGGGACGAAGCCCCGCCGGCCGGTCAGGATGCGGTGCCCACCCGCTACACGGCACCGATTCGCCACGCGGTTCCGGCAGCGCCGCCCGCATACGCCCTTGAGCATGCACGACAGAATTCGGGGGAGCCGGAGCCAACCCCGCAGTCGCCGCAGCCCAAGAAACAGGGCGCGGTTCGTCAGGCGCTTCGGGCAGCCACGAAATCGAAAACTGCCGAGCCTCAGGCACCTCAGGATGCGCCTGCCCCACGTTTTATTCCCGCCCCCACGCCAGAGCCGCCAGCGCCTAGTTCTTCGGAAGTATCCGCTACATCAGAACCTGCCCCATCACAAACCTCACAAGAGGTTGAGCAGGATGTATCGCCGCGACGGAATAGTATTCCACATCAGGCATATACGCCGAAGAATCTGAGCCGCGCATTCTCTCAAATGCAGGTAGGCCTTGAAACAATAAATGCACGACGACGTTCTCTGAACATCACCATCGGTATCCGGTTAGCAGTGCTCGCTCTCTTGGGGATTTTTGAAGGCTCTATTATTGCACGCTACACCACCAATATGGGGTGGGGGTTTTGGCTGATTATCACAATCTACGCCGTTGTTCAGGTATGGCCGTTAGCGCGTCCGCCCAAAGACGCTTCGGACGCATCCGTATATTCCGTGTGGGGAATATTTTCACTAATCTGCTTTATCGGTGTTGGACTGGTACTTTCACCCATCACATTCCTACTTCTCGTCTTGAACTGGGATGGTATTTCACTGGGTCTTGACCCCATGATTGTGCTCTGCGCGCTGGGTGCTTTATGGCTTCTTGAAATCGCATTGCTGAGTGTAACCCTGTATAAGTTCAATACTCTGCGTGCGATACTCGCTCGCCCAACATTAAGTATTCGTTAGGGCGTATGTACAGGACCCACTGCGTCGCTGTGCGACGCGATATGACTGCGCGGCGGTGTTGTATCTGTCTCTTGCTGGCAAACCTTGCTAATCTAACACTAGAAACCAGTACGAGAGGGGAAAACCCGGGTGGAAAACCAGCCAGAGCATCCGCATGACGATCGGGCCACGGTATTAGTGTCGAAGATATCGGGCAAGCCTATAAGGCCCCTTCAAGTGTCTCTGGCAGCCCTCATCATGACGATATTTATAGGGATGTGGGCGTACATTCTGATCTCGTATATCGTCTGGGTTGTTACGGTGCCGCTGCAGGGCGTGTCGCTCTGGGAATCAGAAACTTTTCTGACGCTCAAAGACCAGCTTCCCCTCGTATTTTTCATGATGGCAACCTTCGTGCTGATGGCGCTTCATGTGGTGGTGTTATTTGCGTATTTACGCGGGCATAGGTGGGCTGCGTATGTGCTGACTGCCTCTTTGCTGTTGGGAATGCTCTGCGCCTTTATTGTGCTCTTGCTGGTGGGCGTTATCATGGCCGGTCTTAATGGGGCTCCTATGGAGGAAGTAGAGTTCCTCTTGGATTCCAACTCGTCGCCGCTTTATGTGCCTCTTTATGTGGGTATGCCGTATCTTGTGATGAGCGTTATTGCTCTTGGACTGATCTGGAGCCGTGCCGCCCGCGAATACATGCATGCGCGAAGTTTATGGCGTGCCGAGCAGCGTGAGGATTCCCTGATGTTCTAAACCACCCCACGGTATATTCTCTATTTGGAATATATACAGGTGAGAGGGTATTTTGAGGGTGCTGTGCCAGGTATTTTCCGAGCTGGTACAGTCCCTTTTGTATATCGCAGAAAACCTGCTGAGAAATATTCCACATATGGAATACGGGTGTAAATACTGCAAACCGCCCTTGAGGTCGGCTACTCTCAGAAATAAGTTCACAGTTCTATTGAGCTAAAACCTCAAGGAGAATCGCCGATGACCAACCACCCAAACCCGGCTTCAGGAGACCCCTCACCCCAGCAACCTACAAACCCTTATGTGCAGCATTTACAGCAGCATATGGCGGTGGGGCAGGGGCAGAATCCTACAGTTCCCCTTCAAACTGCCCCTCAGGGCACATATGGCAATAACGCGGTTAAGATTGAAAAACCTGCACGAACATTCGTACTGACACTGGTTCTTGTGGGTGCTTTGGCATGCATCGCGTTACGGATCATAGAGTATCTGGTCAGTGCATCGTTAATGAACGAGGCGGCACGCTGGGTAAGCTCCCAACAGTATGCAGAGAATATTGATCGCGAGGCCATTGCGGTTCCCGCATTTTTACTCTCGGGCGCCCAGGCAGCCCTTTTGCTGGTATCTGTTTTTGTGTCTTCGTGTCTTTATCTGCTCTTCGGCTGTTTCGCATATGTGGGGCGGAATTGGGCGCGTATTATGCTGACAATTCTTGCCGTTATCGGGATTATTATGAGCGCCTTCAAATGCTGGGCTTTTAATACCGCACAGACAGGTATTGAAGGGATCTCACAAAATCCACAGGTACAGGGGTATATGAGGGTGCTCGTGATTCTATACGCTGCCCTCTGCGCGGTTAACCTACTTACGATAATTGTGATGTGGCTTCGCCCGGCTAATCGTTATGTACGCAAACTCAAGGCATATCGGCTGGCGCGTTTAATGGAACAGACTCAATATCAGCAGGTATATGCATATCACGTTGTTCAGCCAGGCTACTATGCGGGTCAGCAGCCAGGAGGTTACAACCCCAACGCTGGGCGGCAGCATCCCGAACAGCGGTCGTAGACGGGCAGACCGCGATCAGCAGCTAGGGCGGCGGCAGAGTTTAAGCCGCCAAGGTTCGGTTCATAAGAGAACCACAATGTTGGTGTTCAAGGAACTTTTAGTATGCTCAAAAGAGTATCCATGCAGCACTATAAATTTCATAAAACCCGTGTAAGGACTGCACCATGACATATTCTGCCGCGCCCATGCCGGAAGGCACGCCCTCGTATCAGCCTCATATGGCAGCACCGAATCCAGGAGGTCTTGCTGCCGCCTTTAAGGAGCCTAAAAGACCTGCTTTTGTTTTTGTCTTCGCAATTTTTACCGCTACGGTGTGCCCAATCCTGCGTTTTGTGGAGTATGTCCTAACGTCTTCATATTTGAGTGAGGCTTTTAAATGGCATCAATCACGCACGCACGTACCTGCGTACGGTGATATGTCTCTTGAGCAGATGAAATCTGGAATGTTTGCACAGGCGCAGCTAAACTCAACGCTCACATTCCATTTTCTTTCCGTGCTGACATCTGCTCTGCTTTATATTCTTTTTGGGCTCGTCGTGAATAGTGGGAAAAACTGGGGTCGCATTCTGCTGACTATTCTTGCCTCCTTGGGCATGCTGATGAGCGGTATGAGCGCTTTGGGCCAGGCTTATACGATGTCCAATCCAGAGGCGCCGGCTTTTGCGAATGCGCAGGGGTATTTAGGAGCTCTGGTGGCCGTATATATGCTACTTTTCCTGGCGAATATATGCCTGGTTGTTCTCGTGTGGATGCCGCCCGTGAACGTGTATATGCGGAACACTAAAGCCTACTGGAAAGCTAAAAAGGCGCTGGAGGCGGGTAGTAAGAGCTACCAGACGGAATCAGCTTCGGAAGAGCAGACTAAAGGTACAAACTCATAACCTGGTTGTCATTAAATAAGCCCGAATGCTAGGCAGTGTGAGCGCTTTCCGCTATTCTCGAAAAGAAGCCCAATGCGGTGCTTCACCCCGTTATAACCGTAAGGACTATTGTCGATGAATGAATACCCCAGGCCAACCGACCCAGACCCCCAGCCGCAGCAAGGTCCGCAGACATCGGGCGCATACCCAAACCAGCCGCAGAATCAGTATGGGCAGAACCAACCCGTAAACCCGCAGATCTCGCAGCCGTATGTGCAGAATCCGGCGCATCAGGCGGCGCCGTCACCTTCCACGCCGCCGGAATCAGCCGCAAAACCGAAAATGTCGATTCTGTTGCTGTCTGTCCTCATCCTGGCGATCTTGATGCCCATCTTGCGCGTCATCGAATACGGCATTATGACCTCTATGGTGAGTAGCATGATGGAATCGATCCGTCAGTCTTTTGGGGAGGATATTTACCAACATGTCATGGCTAACCCAGAATATTATGAGCTTAAGACTGTAAAGAATGTCGTGATAGTTCGTTTGATCATCGGTATTTTCTTCAGCATCATCTACATTCTTTTCGGAATTTTTATTTTCCTGGGATACAACTGGGCGCGTATTGTTTTGACGGTTTTCACGGCGTTAAACACACTCTTATCTGGGCTTCTGATGGTAAGTGCCATTGTGGATTACGGCGTATCCGGTGAGTATATGGACTTTATAGATCTTCATGGCTACGCTGCCTGGCTCCTCATCATCTATATTGCCATTTTGGTGGTGGGTCTTCTGCCCCTGATTCTGATGTGGCTACCGCCCGCGAATAGGTATGTTCGCCAGCGTACTTCGGTGCGGCGGGCGGGAAACCAGGAAAATAACCCCTACGGAATGCCGCAGCCCTATGCATATCCGGCACCCGCGCCGCATCCGGGGCAGGCACCCGAGAATCAGCCTTCCTCTGGAGAGCAGCAGCTTTAGCTCCCTGAGGATATAAGAGTTTTACTTCGTAAAGGTGCTGCGGCATATATGTTAAATATATGCCGCAGCACCTTTTTTATAACTGATCTCGTTGCGTGTAAATAATTTCTTGTATGTCCATAAAGCCTTTATTTCTGGGCATCTGACCGATAAATAATAAAACTATAAGCGCCTTAAATCGACGCTTTTCTGACATTAAAACATAGTGCAAAAACCTAGAGATATTGTCATATTGCTTGATGAACCTGTAACGTGTGCTTTAAGGGTTGTGGAGGTTCTTCGTAACACTCAGCTAAGACCTCAGATACTTTCGTACAATGCCGCAGCCCTCTAGGAGGAATACCGCCAATGAGCTATGACAGTGCTGTACGCTCTGAATACTCCACAACAACACTGACCTCTGGGTATATGGGTGAAGAGAATATGGTGAATTATTCGCCCGTACCGAGAGCCTCTTTAGAGCGGCCTTATTTACCGCGGGCGGTGAAGATAGCCGCATGCGCCAGCATGATGATTGCTATTCTTCGCACCATATACCTGACGGCATCGTGGTATTTTGACAATTTTGCTCTGGGGAATGCCCTGACTATTGCCAACGTTTTCTTGCACATTATTCTAGGAATTTTTATTCTTCGGGGGTATGCGCTGGCGCGTGCTCTGTTGGTTTCACTCGCGCTGCTGACCTTGGGAACATCCCTGCTGACTCTGAGCTGGCTGCGCCCCGCCGTTCCCGATATTCCGGGGTCATATTTGTCGGTTGTGGTGCTGAGCATGGCGGCACTGACGCACTCGGTGCTGTTAGGATTTTTGATGTTCCCCGCCAGCGTTACCCTGTACATGCGTGAGAGCAACGCCTACCGTCAGGCATGCGCGCACTGTTAGCCGTAGGTTCTGGGAGCCTATTTACAAGACATATCCGGGCTATGCTCCTGAGCTAACGGCAGCGTGCCAGCATTTCTGAATTCGGGAGCGATGGTTTGTGGTCACTGAAGGGTGTGTTTCCCGAATAAAATTCGAGATCGGTCGTGTCCAAAAATTCGTCGTATATGACGAAATATCAGGTTGAGCTCGGCGTGATTAAAAAATATTTCACGACATCGGTCAATAATGTATGACCTGAAACTAAGGCTCCGCTATGCTCGTAATACAGCCGTTTAACACGGTAACCGAGAACAAAGGAGTACCACCGATGAGCGAGCAGCATAGACCTGACCCGGCTCTGCCTCAAAACCCTCAGCCTTCCGGAGGCCAAGGCTACCCCCAACAACCCGCACCCGCCGGTCAGCCCATGTATGGGAACGCCCCGCTCCCGCCGCTGAACTTCCTGAGAAGCCCGCGTACCGAGGAACTGTTGTCGCCGTTCTCATCGTGGGTATTATTGCGGCTCTTGTAAGTCTTGCGTGCTTAATTCTTGAGCTCACCGTGACCTCGAAATTCGCAGAATTCGCACAAGCAACCGATTTGGATCCTAAAAAAGATAATCCCTTCGACTTTGGTGTGAGGGCTTATATTGGCGCCGTTATCTCTATCGTTGCTTTCATCTACCTTTCTTACAAGGTTAAATACGGCGATAGGTCGAATTCCACCACCCTGACTGTGGTTGCAATTGGTGCTTCTGCTTTTAACCTTTTCATCTTTTTGCCAAGGTTGGATGACGCGCGGGGTGTACAGGATCTTTTGCAGACGGACCTCATTCCGGAGAGGTTTGTTGGGTTCCTCAACTCCTACGTATACGTGGTCTACCTGGGCATAGCGTCTGTTGCTGTTTTTGCACTTTTGGTTATTCTCACCTGGATACCGCCGACAACAAAGTACATGGAGAAGGCTAAGGCCTACTATGACGCGCTTCACGGAAAGAACCAGCCCGTCGATGCCAGCGCCCTCGCCGTGCCCGCATCCGAGGGACAGGCACCCGTTGCACAGCATAACGCCCAGCATGTTCAGAACGGGCAGCAGGGGTATGGATATGACCCGCAAGCTCCTCAGAATCCGCAGGCTCAGCAGAATAATGTGCCGCAAAACCCGCAAAATCCCCAAGACCATCAGGGCAATAGCGGGTACAATCTGAATTAGAGATTGAAAATTTCATAGGTTTGATGCACTTCGTGCATGCCTAACAATGTTCGTCGTGCACCTCAGACGGGGGCACGACGAACATTCTTTTAAGGAACTCTCAACGATCGAAGTGAGAATTCCGTAGCCCAACCACAAAAAACATTGTTGAGGAGGAACCATGAGTCAAGATCCTTATGGTCAACAACCCCCATACCAGCCGCCGCATCCCAACGCGCCCATGCACCCGGCGATTCAATACGCACCCGTGCCAACGCAGAAACCCGAGCCCACTACCGTCGTCAAGATCGGCACCTACCTGATTTACGCCGTGGCACTGTACATGATCATGCGAGCCATCGTTGGCTTGGATGATTTCGGGTTCCAGACATACCATACGGAGAACGGCAAGACGACCGAAGTAAACTCTTCGACGGGACTCGGCTATGTCATCAGTGCAATTTTTGCTGCGTTTACCATTTTCCTCGGATTCTTCTACTCTAAGGGCCACGGATGGGCACGCATTACCGCCCTTGTCCTGGGGATTATCGGTACCATTCGCGATCTGCTCTACTTCTTGCTTACCCTTCTCGCCCAGTCGCTGGTACAGTCCGTTACATCTCAGATGGATGGGGCGCAGCAGGTATCTATAAGCCCTGCTGTATACATAGTTCTTATATTGGGCATTATTTTGCAGATTGCGGTAGTGGTTTTCATGCTTCGTGGTGATGCCGCTCGGTACACGAGCGATAGCCGCCTCTGGCGCAACTACCGGCAGGATCAGGGTCCGCAGCCCGTTCAACAGCCCACAGATTCCCAGCCTCAGCAAGGATTCGGTCAGGCTGCACAAAACCCACAGGTGCAGAATCCGCAATCACGACCAAACCCCGCACCGCAGAATCCTAATGACCGGTACGACGGTGGTAGCGATGGATACCGCCTGAACTAACCTACAGACACCCGTATGCGCCCTCAACAGCGCGGAAACGTTCGCCGTACACTACCATTGAAGTATGGCGAGCGTTTTGCGTTTTTGCACCATATAAAAGTGTTGCTGGCATGCATACGACCGCCATAGATATAGCACCGGTACACACGATAAGAGTCACCAGGACACATCATGAGCCAAAATCCCTATTATCAAGATCCGCAGTATCAGCCCTCATACGCCCAACAGCCTCAAGGACCTTATGGCCAGCCATACCAGCCAGGGGCTTATATGTCTGTTCCAGAGAAAAAACCCGAACCCAGCACGGTAGTAAAAACAGGTATTTATCTGATCTTTGGGTATGCGCTTTATGCCCTGGTATCAAGTATTTACAACTCGGTAACCCTTCGAGACAGGATGAATGCCCTGCTCGAACAGCAGAAGAACCAGTACTCTCCGTATGGGAACTACAGTAGCGTCAACTTTTCAGACTCGTTGATAACAACGAGTATTGTTGTTGGCATTCTGATAGCCGTCATCATAGTCGCTCTTACGGTCGTTATCGGTTATTTTTACGCCAAAGGGCACACTTGGGCGCGTATTACAGCTTTGGTCTTAAGTAGTATTGGTACTGCATTCGGTGTGATTACCCTGATCATGATCCTCATGGGTGCCGGCACAAGGTCGGTAAGTTATTCCCCGTATTCTACGATGAACGACCCTGTGTCAATTGGTATGACAATCTTCTCCACGGTTTTGCAGGGCGCCATTATCGTGTTCATGGTGCTGCGTGATGCTACGCAGTATACCGCTCAGAGCCGCATCTGGCGTATGTACCAGCAGAATCAGAGCGGTGTAAATCCCTACCAGCAGGGGAACCAACCCTATAACCATTAGGGTATATGCTTCGATAAGAATATAAGCATATACAGGGGGGGCGGCGAATACAGACTGTATTCGCCGACCCCTTATGCATATGCAGAAGTTTGAGATTTAGGCGCCCCCTACTCGGCTGCCTCACCCTTGGCTTTGGAACGGCCGCGCAGGTATTCAAAGGTCACGGGCAGAACCGAAACCAACACAATAATGACCGCAAGCATCTCAATATTGTTGTGGATGAACTCGACACCACCCAACAGCACGCCCGCCATGCCAATAGAACCAATCCACAAGACGGCACCCAAGATGTTCCAGAGGTTGAACCTACGGCGTGGATACGAAGAAATACCTGCCGCCAGCGAAACAAAGGTACGAACGATCGGTACGAAGCGACCTACAACAAGTGCGAAACCGCCTCGTTTAGCAAAAAATTCTTCCGCGGCGTGCAAGTTCTTGGTGCTCAGGATTTTTGCATCGTCTTTGAAAAGATTACGGCCATAGCGGGCACCCAGCTGATACCCGACCTCGCCGCCAGCTACCGCTGCAATGATAAGAACCGGGAACGCCAGCCAGAGCGACAGCCCCATGCGGTCATGGAGCATACCCAGAGCGAAGATCAAAGAGTCGCCCGGAAGCACCGGAAACAGCACGCCCGATTCGATAAAAACGATGATGGCCGAAACCACCAGAACCCACGGACCGGTGCTGATCAGCACATCTTCAAGCTTGAAACCGAGGAGCCCCAGCGGAAGATGGGCAAGAAGTACGGGGATAAAAAAAGCCATAGAAAAATCCTGAAGTAGTCGAACACAAGGCACGCGCGGTGCTTGCACACAATCCTATGCGGTCTGCCTGAGAGACCACTAAGGCAAAAATATGTGGAAGCTATGAAGTGTCTCGCAATATTCTACCGGGATTCTTTGTGAGAAACGATTAAGAGCGTGAACCTGCCTCACGAGCTTGGCTAACTGATGGAATCATGGCGTTTATACCCGATGAGGAATATAAGGGCGGTGAAGTCAGTACCCATATATTCCGTGACCGCGATAGTATTCCCAAACCTGCATGCACGAGGTAA
The DNA here is from genome assembly GCF_001809415.1 of Rothia sp. HMSC058E10. NCBI lineage: Bacteria > Bacillati > Actinomycetota > Actinomycetes > Micrococcales > Micrococcaceae > Rothia > Rothia sp. HMSC058E10. The sequence continues at coordinate 10,112 of NZ_KV797627.1, forward strand.
CCGTACAGCATGTGCGGAGCCTTGAAATCTGCCATGATGGGAGAAACCCCTCACAAAGGAACCCCATGCCAACACTCCATGAAAACGCCCAAGTCCTGCTCAGAAAGCTCACCGCAAACCCAAATGCGAGCTTTCATCCCGGGCAGTTCGAGGCTATCGAGGCGCTTGTCACCGACCGCCGCCGCACCCTCGTGGTACAGCGTACAGGCTGGGGAAAATCTGCCGTGTATTTTATTTCGGCGCTTCTGATGCGCGCCCAAGGTTCCGGGGTTGCCCTCATTATTTCTCCGCTGCTTTCGCTCATGCGCGACCAGGTGCAGGCAGCCGAACGCGCCGGGGTTCGTGCCGCTATGGTGAACTCCGCTAACGTGACCGAATGGGAGGCAATACGCGCCCGCCTTGATGCAAACGAGCTGGACGTTCTCCTCATTGGACCCGAACGACTCAATAACCCCGCATTTCGTGAAGAATGGATGCCTTATCTGCAGCCGCGGCTTGGTCTTCTGGTGGTCGATGAAGCGCACTGTATCTCCGATTGGGGGCACGACTTTCGCCCCGATTACCGGCGCATCGGGGCACTTATTCGTGAGCTTGATACGAACGTTCCCGTACTCGCGACGACCGCAACCGCGAACGAACGTGTAAGTCGCGATATTGCCGAACAGCTTGCCGCAGGCGCCAGCCCTGAGGATGTTGTGGTGCTGCGTGGTTCGCTCACCCGCGATTCTCTGAGGCTGGGCGTGCTGCAGCTGCCCGACGAAGCGCAGCGTCTAGGCTGGCTGGTTGAACACCTTGATACGCTGCCGGGCTCAGGAATTATCTATATCCTGACGGTATCCGCCGCCGAAGACACCGCCCGACTGCTGCAAACCGCCGGGCACAAGGTTCTTGCGTACACCGGAAAAACCGATCCCGATGAACGCCGCGAAGCCGAAGAAGCCCTCAAAGCCAACCGGGTTAAGGCGCTTGTTGCCACGAGTGCCCTCGGTATGGGATTCGACAAACCGGATCTGGGGTTTGTGGTGCATCTTGGGGCGCCTTCTTCGGCGGTGAGCTACTACCAGCAGGTAGGCCGTGCCGGTCGCGGCACCGACCATGCGGATGTACTTCTGCTGCCCGGGCGTGAAGACCGCGCAATCTGGGAGTACTTTGCGACCGCATCTATGCCCGACGAACAGAACGCTTACGCCGTGTGTGAGGCGCTGGCTGCTGAACCCGATGGGCTGTCTATACCCGCGCTGGAGGCGCGTGTACAGTTACGCCGAAGCACCTTAGAGCTTCTGCTCAAAGTACTCGATGTTGAGGATGCGGTGCGCAAGATCGGCTCACGCTGGTACTCCACAGGTGCTCCCTGGAGCTACGATGCGCCACGATACCGTGCCGTGGCGCAGGCGCGCGTTCGGGAGCAAGAGGCCATGCTCGCCTACGAAAGTACCGAAGGGTGCCGCATGGTCTTTCTGGCACGCGAGCTGGACGATACCACGGCGGCTCCGTGCGGAAAATGCGATAGGTGCGCGGGCCCCTGGTACCCCGAACAGGTCTCTGAGCGCGCCGTGCAGCAGGCTCAAGGAACCCTCAACGCGGTTGGCGTAGAAATAGCCCCGCGCGGCATGTGGCCTACCGGGCTGCAGGAGCTCGCGGGGGAGAACGCGCCGAAGGGTAAGATTCCGGTGTCAGAGCGCGCCGAACCGGGTTACGCGCTGGCACGCCTCAGCGATGTGGGATGGGGCAGCCGTGTGCGTGAACTTTTGGCGACCGACGAATCCGGGGAACCTCTTGATATGCCCGTTCCTCAATCTCTTGGGCAGGCCTGCGTGCGGGTTCTTGCGGCATGGGACTGGGGTGAAACCGGGCGCCCCGAAACCGTACTCACGGTACCGTCTCCGGTGCGTCCCACGTTAGCGCGCTCGTTGGGGGAAGGGCTGGCCCATATCGGCAAACTTGTGTATTTGGGAGAGGCTGAGCTGGCTGCCGAACCGCGTTTCTTCGGCGGTAACAGTGTTTTCCGATGTGCCGATGTCATGCGTTCCTACCAGATTCTTCCTGAGGTAATTGAGAGGCTGCGTGAGCATCCGGGGCCTGTGCTTTTAGTGAGCGATATTGTGGATTCTCGCTGGAGTATCACCGTGTTGGCGCAGCGGCTGCGGGCGGGCGGGGCATCCGCCGTATACCCCTTCGCGCTGGGTGTGACACACTGAGAATATGTATTTCTCATGAGGAATATATAGCTTTTGACAAGGACATATAGGCGATATGGAATATAACAATAGTGGTGTTCACACCGGTGACGGTGAAGCTCTCAGCACCATTGCGACATTGGCTGAGCATGAACGCTGGATGCGCCTGGCTCTCGACGAAGGCAAACGCGCAGCATGCGCCGGTGAGATACCTATCGGCGCGGTGGTGGTAAATGCCGAAGGCGAAATTATCGGCTCGGGGCACAATAGCCGTGAACACGATCACGACCCCACCGGGCACGCTGAGATCCACGCGATTCGCCAGGCGGCACAGCATCTTAAGACCTGGCGTTTGGAAGAGTGCACGCTCGTGGTGACCGTTGAACCATGCCTCATGTGCGCCGGGGCGATTCTGATGGCGCGCATACCCACGGTGGTGATGGGTGCTTGGGAAGAAAAAACGGGTGCGGTGGGGAGTCAATATGATGTGCTCCGTGACCGTCGTTTAGGGCTTGATGTGCAGGTTTACGCCGGGGTGCTGCGCGAGGAATGTGCCGGGCTGATGCGCACATTTTTTGAAGCACGCCGCCCACAGCAAGGGGTCTAAGTTGCTGGGCACTTTTGTCTAAATTCTTTGTCTTCCCTCATAAAAGTCTCGTGATGTGATCAAACAGTTTCCAACGTTTTATTTACATCATGAGTCTTTTAGTCTGAGAAGGGAAGGAAGAAGATAGAGGGAGAGAGGGGAAGCGACGGGAGCCGGCACCGCTCACCCCCTTATTTGAACGAAAATCGCTTTTTCTTTGAAAAATAATCCATAAATTTCAAAAATAATATCGGAAATCGTCAAAAAATGGTCATGTGCACTGTTTCTGCGGATCTACGATAGATGAGGTAATTCAGGGTCCTGCGTGCCACTTAACGCGGGGACGCGCCAAGAATCCTGACACGTATTCATTTAAAGGTTCAGCACATATGTTAACCGCAGACGATATTTGGGCTCGGGGTCGCCATAAGGCGCTCTTCGGCCGTACCAGCTTCACGGTGGAACGCGGCGAGGTCATCCTGATACAGGCCGACAGTCAGATTGAACGCACTTCCCTGAGCTTAGCCCTTACCGGGCGGCTGAAGCTCAGCGGCGGAACTCTCAGCTGGGATCACCGAAGCCCCGTCAGCTTGCGCTACCTGCGCAGTATCTCTGACATTATTGATTCCCCAGAAGTTACCGCCCCCGAAGTGCATATGCGCGTGCATGATTACGTCTCCGAAATGCTCTCGTACTCTCTGCCGTTCTTCGGTCGGCCCCGGGCAAGCCACTGGCTGGAGCAGAATGATTTAGGCGAGCTCGATAGGCTCTGGACCGAACAGCTTACAGGTGAGCAGAACATCCGTCTGATGAGCGCTCTAGCGGCGCATACCCGCTCCGATCTTCTGGTATTTGATACTCCGTCACGGCATCTGGACCACACCCGCATGTGGCTGCCGTATCTGCAGGAACTCGCCGAAAACGAAGACGATCCGCGTGCCGTGATCGCCGTAGTTCCGCATATTTCCGAAAGCTGGGACGGCAAAACTGCCGTGGTTGGTGACGCCCACGAAGACCTTGAAGAAACCCCGCAGGATGCGCGCGAGAGTATCCGCCTTACCGTTGCGCGGGAGGAAACCGACTCGTCCCTGGATGACCTGCTCGGCGACCACCACCACCACGACGACGATCATAGCGACCCGAACGATCGCGAGACGCTAGAGAGCGAGGATCCGGGCGAGAAGGTACAGACCGTCCGGTCACCGCAGGAAGACTCGGCGGTGAACGCATCCGAAGTATCCGAGCCTTTCCCCGAAGACCACGAAGAACAGCTCGAAGAATTATCAAACCCGAAGAATCCAGCAGAGAAGGAACAGTAACTGTGAGTGTAGTTCGTGTTGCGCTCGTCGAACTTAAGCGTCTAACCTCCGGAGTGCTTCCGGTACTGGTGCTTCTTGCTATGTCGTGTATCCCGCTGCTGTACGGTTCACTGTACCTGTACGGCAACTGGGATGCCTACGGGAATGTGAACGGTATTGTGGGCGCACTCGTGGTGGAAGACGAGGGCGCGAAAGATGCCTCTGGTAACGATCTGAACACTGGTGCGGATGTCAAAAAGAGCCTGCTGGATGCGGGAACCTTCGACTGGAAGAGCGTAGAGACCCGTGATAAAGCTGTCCAAGGCGTCAGCGACGGGACCTATGATTTTGCGCTCGTGATTCCGAAAGACTTCTCGGCCAGGCTCGTGAGTACCGGCTCGTTCAAACCTGATGAGAAAGGCAACACCGGTCCCATTAACCCGCAGGCCGCCGGACTGGAAATTATCACGAACGACGCCAATAACTATGTGCTCACCAACATCGTGACGAAGGCGGGAACAGCCGTGCGGGATTCCGTGGCCTCCAAGGTGGGGGATAAGACGGCGAACACTCTGCTGGCAAGCTTCACGACCATTCACGGCAAAATGAATGAGGCAGCCGACGGCGCCGACAAAATCAACGCGAACACCGTCAAACTTTCCGATGCGATGACCCAACTCGCTGACGGAACCGGAACCCTCAACGATGGTGCCGTCAAGCTCGCGGACGGGTCTGAGCAGCTGGTGGATGGTTCCAGTAGGCTCATCGAAGGGCAAAATAAGCTCGCCGACGGTTCGTCCCAGTTGGCTGACGGCGCAGGCACCCTCAACCAGGGTGCCGGAAAAGTCAATGACGGTGCCATCAAGCTCGCTGACGGATCATCAACCCTGGCCAACGGTGCCTCTGACACGCATAACGGCGCTTCCCAGCTGGCGGATGGCTCCGCAGCCCTCGCAAACGGCACCGGCAGCCTTAAGAAAGGCGCGAACGACCTCGCCCAAGGTGCCCAGCAGGTCGCCGACGGAACGCATTCGCTCAAGAATGCACTGGATCAGGACGGGGTGCGTCAACTTCCCGGAACGCTCACCGCCATGTGCCAAAACCTGAACTCAATCGACACCTCCGCCCCAAGCGGGGATTTTGGCACAGATCTGTCAAATACGGTGGTGTCTAAGGTTGCCGAAGATACCCGGCAGAAACTAGCGCCTCTCGTCGAATCCGGCTCCATCAGCCAGGAAACCGCCGACGCGATCGTCGCCAACATCAATTCCGAACAGACGAAATCGGCTGTAGCATCCGCGAACGATCAGGCACTCAAAAACCATCTGGCGCAGCACGGACAAGCCGGTTCAGATGTGTTGGCGAAGCTGCAAACCCTCAAAAATGACAACTGTGTGGCCACCGGGGAATCCGCTGCAGCGCAAAAACTCAGTACCCTGATTGATGGGGTGGATAAGCTCGACTCCGGCGCCACGGCGGTAGCGCAGGGTGCCGGAACACTGCGCGACGGCATCACCAAACTCGATTCCGGGGCAACCACCCTAGCAGACGGTTCAGCTAAACTCGCTGACGGCACCGGGAAAGTTGCCGATGGTGCCTCCACCCTCAATAACGGAGCAGCCCAACTGGCCGAGGGCACCGGCGAACTCAAAAACGGTACCGGAAACCTGCACAACGGCGCACAGCAGCTTGCCAATGGCGAAAAAGAAGCCGTAGACGGCCAAAATAAACTGCACGACGGCGCAACCACACTGCAGGACGGGTCGTCCCAGCTTGCCGATGGCACCGGAAAACTCAACAGCAGCACCGGCCAAATCGCCGACGGCACGGGACAGCTCAAAGACGGAACCGGGCAGCTCTCCACCGGACTGCAAAACGGCACCCGCCAAATCCCCAACCTGAACGAAGAACAGCAAAAAGACGTAGCCTCCGTCATGTCCTCACCCGTGGACCTCGAACACAGTTCCCTAGCCAACGGACGTAATTACGGCGAGGGTATGGGACCGTTCTTCATGTGCCTAGCCCTGTGGATCGGCGGCCTGATGCTCGTGCAAACCCTGCGCCCGCTCAACAACCGTGCACTGGCCTCAAAGGCACCGACAGCGCGCATCATCCTAGGAAGCTGGCTGCCGTTCGGACTGATCGGTATCGCCCAGGCAGTACTCATGTTCGCGGCAGTGAAATTCGGGCTCGGATTCCAGATGGCGCATCCGTGGCTTGCCTTCTTCTTCCTCTGCTTTGTCGCAACGATCTTCACCCTGTTCATTCACGGCGTGGTGGTGTTCTTCGGCTCGCCCGGCAAGCTCATAGCCCTAATTATCATGATCCTGCAGCTCATCACGGCGGGCGGCACCATGCCCTACGAAACTCTGCCGCACGCCATGAGATGGATGCACGACTTCTTCCCCATGGGCTACGCCGTCACCGGTATGCGCAGGCTCAGCTACGGCATCAACGAATCCAGCCTGATGCCGATCATGATGTACCTGCTGCTGTGGGGTGCCGTCGGTCTGGTGCTGGGGTACCTGGGAACCCGCCGTGACCGCATCTGGTCCCTGAAAAAACTAATCCCCGAAATCACGGTGTAGGGCCTTAGCATGGAGAGAACAGCAACCGCCACGAAGGGAACCATCCCCATGCCCGATACGCCGAACCCCGCACGCCGACCGGGCCGCACCGGCAAAACCCAACGCAAACTCTTCACCGCCACGATGGAGATCATGGAGCATCGGGGAAGCGCCCACGTGAGCATTGAAGAGGTCGCCCAGCGCGCCGGGGTCTCCAAAGGCACCGTGTACTACAACTTCGGGTCGAAGAAAACCATGATCGACCGGCTTCTGCAATACGGCACGCACCTGCTCGTGGAGAGCATGAGCGAAGCTTCCATCGCTCAGAGCGACCCGCGCGAAGGGCTGCGCAAAAGCATCTCCACGGCGCTCACCTATCTGCACGAACACCGAGGATTCACCAGGCTCTGGGTGAGCGAAGTGTGGAAGGGGCTGGACGCCTGGACCGACTCAATGGTGGACAACCGCCAAGAAATCCTGGATTTCATAGAGTCGCAGGTACGCGCCCTGCGCAGCCGCTACACGATCGATACCGCCCAGGATACACGTGCGTTGGCGCTTTCTATTTTTGGTGCTACTTTTATGCTGGCGATGGACCGGGAGATACACGGGGTGCAGCGTAGCATCGAGGACTCCACCCGTGCGGTCATGCTGGTATTTGACGGCTATATTCGGCACTGACGGATGCGGCTTTCAGGCGATATTGGGGTGCACAGCCGCTATGGGTTCGCTCTTGACTGAAGGCTAACCCCCTGGGTGAGGAACTAAGATCCTCAGGCAGAATAAGCGGTACGATGCGCTTGTCGCTAAGGATTTGAGGGGCGTCCCCAACACCTTGGATGGAACCGAGCGAGGGGGTGGAGTTTTTGCCCCCTTGGGGCGGATGCGGTAGAATCATATCCTATTGGTGGTGTGTCCGAGCGGCCGAAGGTGCATCACTCGAAATGATGTTTGGTGTAACAGCCAACGAGGGTTCAAATCCCTCCACCACCGCATAGCTAAACCCGCTGGGTCTTAGAACTCTAAGACCCGACGGGTTTTCTGCATGTCACGCTTATGGAACCATAGGCTTAGGTGAGGACGAAGTTTGTGGCCCAGGTGAAATCCCCCGACACGCTCTGCCTACTACGGAACTCGGGCCCGAAACCAGGACCACCAGCAGGCCTATACTCTAGCCCCACCCCGTCTAGGGCTAACCCCGAAACAGTGGGCACCTCCAACAGACGCTGCACCCACAACTTTTCCCGAATATACTGCACAAGTATTTCAGCATCCTGAGTATTGTTCGGATCAGCCCAATACCCATAATCCAACCGAAACGCCACCTGAGAACCCACATACCGGCACGGTTCTATATGCGGTTTAAACCGATACACCACCCCTGCGGTATCGGTGAGCTCAAAGAGCCCGTTCTCATCCCCTAATAGGGTGAAATAGCTAGAGTCAATCTGCCAGTAGTGCAGCACCTGCTTACGTCCCCGGTTATTGACCCTCATGAGTTTCTCGGGCAGGATTTCCCGGTACGAGACCCTGCACACCCACAAACCCCACACCACAGAAGGCATAAACAGGATAACAAGAAGGTGCTCCAACCACTAAGCTTCAAAACAAGAATTAATTTACAAATAAACAATTCTTTACACACTACTCAATGTAATGCTAAGGTGTAATTATCGATATATAATATCGATAGATTTGAAGGTTCAGGTTAAGCCTTTTAGTACTTGGTTTTTCTTGGATCATCAATTATTCCTGTAATCAAATAATTCTTTTAAGGAGAATATTATGTCTGACCTATTAGCTGCATTGCCCAAGCACTTCGATACTACAGTCGAAAATGTTCAAACTGCGGGAAAGGCATTCGAACCAACCGCTGCACGTTGCACTTGTAGCACTGTTCCTTGTTGCTGCTGCTGGAGCAATTAACCATTTCGCAAGTTAAATGTAAAGGTCTGTCAAGAAGATAAAGACCTGCATAATAGAATGTGTGGGTCTTTATCTTCGTCTATCTAAAGGAAAGAGTATGCTGATAGCAACTATCGTCACTGAGGTGATGTTTTGGGTATGTCTAGTATTAGGAAGCATATTCCGTTACACCCTGAAAATGCCTAAACTTGGAATCACACTTTTAGCGGCAACTCCCCTGATTGATATGATGTTGCTAGCGTTTTCTTTCATCACGCTACGACAGACCAGTACTGCGGAATTTATGCACGGGTTCGCGGCCTTCTATATTGCGTTCTCCATTGTTTTTGGCCGTAGCATTATTCAAACTTTCGATAGAAAATTTTCTGGTGCCACCCCAGCGGTACTTGCGGCAAACAGTGCACAACAGCTGAAGAAGTGCGTGGTGGCGTGCTTAATCGCGGTGGTTCTGCTTGTTGCTGAGATTTTGGTGACTGGGATTAGGGGCAGCTTCTGGCTCGTGTACTGGGTCATCGCCGTCATCTTCACGCCGCTGATGTGGTGGGGCGTCGAGAAATGGTATGCACATGTAAGAGAGAAAAATTATGAATAAAGCCCAAAGGGTAACCTCAGCTAGCGATTGGTATGTTAATGAATCGCTGCGGCACATTGCTCGCGGTCATGATAAACCCTATGACTTACGCTATTCAAAAATGGTAGCATGTGAAGTTTCTCGAATGAAACCGTTTCGACTTATAGACATTGGTTGTGGGTATGGAGAATTGTTTAAAGCTCTGTACTATCGTGATATCCCGGTTACATATATAGGCTTTGATCCAGATAAAAAATGCATAGAATCTTTACAAGAGTTACACTCAAAACAGTGTAAAGCCCATCTTGGGGATTCGGAATCTGCTATCGATTATGTGCAAAACACACATGTTGATGTAGTAACATCTGTGCTGAGTCTTGGGCTTTGGAACGATCCAGTTGGAGATCTTATTAAGGTAGCGCATGCACTTCCACCAGGCGGACAGATCATTGCTGTAGACCTTTTAAAGTTGTGTGAAATTCCTTATCCACTTAATGCAGCCCCCTTGAGTCGGTATAAGATTGATCAATACAACTCGTCTTTGGCTGAGTCTGATATTAACATTTTGTGTGAAGATTTGTCTGCAACTTGTGAATCAGAAATTAAATGGTTTGTCGATATAGGGTTGGAACCGCAGGAAATTGATTATAATTCTATTCAAAACCAAAAGCCGTTCACTACTCTTTTTTTTATTAGAATAACTCGAAAGGAACTAAATGTCGGCTAATTACCTTGGAACACGACCCTTTGTCAATAGGCTTATCGCAGGTTTTCCCGAATTTCAAACCACTAGACAGATCATTGATCTATTTACTATGAATTGGGAGGAGGTCGGACAAAAGATTGAGTCGACTACCTGGGAAGGTATTGATGAACTTGTCGTATTACGTCCGTTTATCTCCTATGAACAATGCAATCAAGCATATGCACAGTGGATTAATCATGTAGAATCCTGTCTACCGCCACAGCATAAAACAATATACATGGGAACCTTACCAGAAGATTGGACTGCATATATTGCTAATGCACAAAGATTTGGCTACTTTTTAGTTATGGAGCCTCATGAAAAATTTCGAGCAACAACAACAAGATCTCTCTGCAATGGGTTATCTCAAATAAACATCGGTGAGGTAAGTGATGTATATCTTGATTTTGAACTTGATCCTAAAGAACTTAAAGATATAGCAGGATCGGTTTTTGAGTACATTGAACTTCCACCAACAGAGTATGTCGAGACGCTAATAAAATTTGCTGAAAAAGATTCAGTCGAACGACTCGCTAGCTTTCAAAGTCTTTTCAGCGGGCCTGTCAGTAACAAATTTTTTTGCCAAAATACAGTACAAGAAATAGACGAATGGGTTGGAAACCTAAAAGGTCTAATGAAAAGGAAGTAAGGACAAGGACATGAAATATTGCCTTAATACTGCCCACACGATTCAATATAATAAAGACAATATTTGGATCAACGGCGAGCGGTCCCTCAAGAAAATTAAAGATCATACACTCCTGGATTTTATTCTTCAGATGTGTGCAGATGGTGGTATTATTGATTCGGAGATAGTAGAAGACTTTGAACAACGGGCATCTTTGGAAAGAGCACTGGTTCTTCTAGAAGATGCAGGTATTTTAGTGCAAGTAGATAAAGCTGAGCCTTGGCCAAATATTGTTCTTAACCTATATAACTATTCTGAGGGTACGTGTGAAATTTCTGAAATAAAATCTGCCCTTGATTCTGCAACAATTATTATTTTTGCACCAAATGAGAAAGATTTTGCATATCAACTTAAAAATGATATAGAGCATGAAATAACTGGTACAGGAATGAATGTGCATGTTTGTAATGAGTTAGAGAGTATTGGTGCACTCAGTGAAAAATCTTTAATTCTTGTCGTTGGTTCAGCAGATGGTGATCAGCTATTTGATCATGTAAATGAAACTGCCCTAAAAGAGAAGTGGCGAGTATGGCTACCTATTTCCCCACCGATGGGTACATCTTCGCAGATTGGTCCATGGATTTATCCCCATTCGAGCGCATGTTACCGTTGCTATCGTCTACGTAAAACTAGTGTGAGCTGGAGCGATAACTATGTTGCCCCAGATTTGGATACTATTGCTAGGCCAGTAACTCGTTCATTGTATGCTGACGATTCGCTTGCAACGACTATCCTATCTGCTCAAATAGCACGTTCTTCTATTATGCATGTAGGACTTAATGGATACATCGGTCAGGCACCACATGGTTATACTACCCATTTTTCTAATTCTATGGATGGATTCGTTGCCGAGAATCATTACATATTGCGAGTACCGCGATGTGAAGAATGTTCTCCAACTGCACACACTGGATATCCACAGATTTGGTTTCATGGAGAAATGGGGCAAAAATGAATACACAACGTTCAAAACTGACATATACAGAATTCTTGGATTATTTAAAAGAATGGGATAAGCCTGTTAACCTCACGAAACTAGGTTTAGAGTTTTCACGAAAGGTTACATCTTCGCGATATGGTGTCGTAGTACGTGCTGTAGACCGTACTCACGATTGGGATGATGCTTATACTTTCTCTATCGGGTCAACTGCTGCAGAATCTAAATTTACCCTTGGTACCACGACCAACAAATATAATGGTGGTGGCTGGATTGATGAGACCCAAACTTATCTTGCAGCCGTCGGTGAGACTATTGAACGTTATTGTGGCGCTTATCCTCACTTTGATTTGCAACGACAAGCTTCATACCGTGAGCTTATTAATGATGGATTTCAAGCAATAGATCCGAATGATATTAGTCTTTTTGACCCAACACAGTTTGAGGATTCTCGATTTGAATTTCGAGAATTCAATGAAGATAGTGTGATCCACTGGGTCCGTGGATTTGACCTAACTAATAGTACTGAAATCTATTATCCAGCTGCGTTATTATTGCTGACTAATTTTGCCGAAGTTGAAGGAAAACCAATTGGATATAGCACAAGTAGTGGTTTGGCATCACATTCCACTCCTCTCGACGCTATTATCTCTGGGCTTTATGAGCAAGCTGAACGAGATGCATTTTGTATAGCATGGTATGGTGGACTAACTTTTCCACGCATCGATCCATACAGCGATAAAGAGCTACGATATTTTTGGAAAGATTTTATCGAACCTTCTGGAATTGATGTCGAGCTGATTGATGTCTCAAAGGTGAATGAGATTCCAACGGTTGTTGCAGTATCAGTAAACCGGACGACCGATGTGGCTCCAATAGCATTTGGAGCATCATCTGCTGCATCATTACTCGACGCGTGCAAATCGGCTTCAGTAGAAAGCTTACAAACTCGCAATTGGGTAAAAGCCAATCAGCGAGATGGAATCAGCAATATTAATCTAACGGATGATCTCTATGAAACCATCAAAGATTTCGAAGACCACATCATGTTTTATATTCCGCGAGAAGCCGCAGACAAAGCTAGGTTCTTCTACGAAGGAGAGCTACAGCCCTTGAATAATGCACATGACTTAAAAAAATCTAACTCGAAAATTATTCAACTTAAGGAACTGATTGAGAAAGCTCGACAGCAAAATGGTAGAGTCCTCACTTTTGACCTGACGACTCCTGATATTAGCCAAGTCGGAGGACATGTATTCAAAACTATTATCCACGGTTTTCAGCAGCTCGATTGTGGCTATGGACGACGCTTCCTTGGAGGGTCGAGGCTTCGGAATCGACCTGTCGAGATGGGATTCAAGAATACCGAACTTACTATAACCGATTTTAATCAATGGCCGCATCCATTTCCGTAAGGTACACATTATGAATGATAAAAACTTTTTACAAAAGCATGGGTCCAATATTCGTGAGCTCATACATGGGGGACCGGTTCCAGGAATTAATGATCCTGCCGAAAATTATCTTCAAGCTTCTAAGTTAACTCGTGAAGGGCTAGCATGGGAGACTCCAATGATTCCAACTCTGATGGAATCGGAAGACCTGCAGAGAACAACCATGCGTTCTGCTCGCCGGTACGACTCTAGAGTATTCACTTCATTCAAAGAGGTCACAGAGATATCTAAGGCACTCAAGCGTGCTCTTTCGCAACGACGATCCACACAGCAGTTTAAAGAAAAATCACTGAAGCTCTCAGTGCTTGCATCAGTATTGGAAAATTCCTATGGTGCCTACGATGTGCATGGCGGGCAAACTCGTCGAAACACGCCATCAGGTGGTGCCCTTTATCCACTGGATATTTTCATAGTAACACGTGATGTTACAGGTCTTACTTCAGAGAACCTCTATTTCTTTGACCCATTTCGGCATGGCCTAACTGATATGGCTCAAGGTATTGACTTGGACAGTTTTCGTGATGCTTTACTATTGCCTGATGCAATTAAAGAAGCATCAGCATTTATCATTATTAGCGCAAGTATATGGCGGTGTAGATTTAAATATGCTCAGCGAGCTTATCGGTTTTGTTGCATTGAATCTGGGCATTTAGCCCAAAACTTGCTAACCGTTGCTACTGATTTGGGGCTGGGAACGCGTATATTCGGTGGGTTCATTGATAACGAAATTGTTAGTTTTCTCCCTGATATAAATGGTATTGACGATGTTCCGATGTACATTATTGCACTGGGAGAACGTGCGTAACTATGATCCAGTGTATATTACGAGGAATGCATTGTATTTGGACGCTAAAAGCTCCTAAAAATTTATGGCGTATTAACGCGCCTGAATTTTTCTATTACGATGGTCCTACACTTGCACTTGCATTATTAGATATTCCAGATATAAAACAAAAGCATATAAGTAAATCTAATGTTAGTAGTTTTATTATGGGTGCCGCTACTGGGATTACTTTTGCTCAGGTTAGTCGTTGGGTAGCAGGGCTACCGCCGAATATAGACACTAAGCGGCTAAAAGATTTGAATCTTATCTCAGTGGCAATAGCAGAAGAGATTATTTGGCGAGGAAATATAGATGGATCTTTTGATAGAGTGACGTCAATTGCTGGGTTTGGTGTATTGCATTATCCACTCGGTCGAGAGAAAGCAGTATTACATATGTTGCTATTTGCTTTTTTGGCAACTAAAATTCGTGAAAAATATGGGTTAATGTCTTCTATTGTATTCCATGTTTTTTACAATTTTACTCGATGAAATAAATTGTATTATCGAATTGCAGTTTTGTTTTATGGTAATCAAATACTCAAAGGAATAAGGAATGAAACCTCACAAAAATATTGGAAATCGTTTGGTAGGTATTTTTAGTTATGCTTCAATAAGTAATAGTGTGATTTTTTTGGCTATTATTTCTTCTATAATTGCAACTATTGCCCCAATTATTCAGCCCTATTTACTTAATCAGCTGCTTGGAGGAGGGGATCGCCCTGCTATAAGCACTTATGGGTTTGCATTACTAGTGTTGTTGATAGTCGGTGCAATAGCTAGAGCAGTGGAACAATATACCTTCGGTATTGCTGGAGAGAATATAGCTGCTAATTTTCGTCGCCAGTTGATAAAACACCTTTTGTCTGGGCATATCATTAAAGTCGAACAATGGTCCAAAGGTGAGATTGCATCTCGTCTAGGGGCAGATATAACCCAGGTAAAAAGTGCTTTTTCCGATGGATATTTTCGATTACCTCAATCAATTATTTTGGTTATTGGATCTGCAATTTGTATGGCCTGTATTGATATAAAATTATTTACTGTAGTTTTTATTTTACTAATAATAATATTTACAGCTTTTTTATTATCTTCACGTAAACTTAATGGTTACTCTAAGAATTATCACGATGAAGTGGGTTTATTTTCTGAACGTATAGTCCAATTTATTGAAGGATTTCGCATTCTTAAAGTATCCAACTCACTAAAGCAATTTGGTAATTATCTTAGTATTTCCATTCGAGGTATTGAAGGTCGTGGTCGTGTGCTTGCTGCCTTCGATGCAGTATTGGGTTCTATTTCCAATCTCACGTTACAACTATCTTTGCTTGTGGTATTGGCATATGGTGGTTTGAGGGTTATCGGCAATACGATTACTATGGAAGGTTTGATATCTTTCATTCTTTACCTTTCAGTGGCAACAAGTGCTTTTGGTGAAGCATTTGGCTGTATCAGTTTTATTCAAAAAGGTGAAGGTGCGTTTAAGCGTGTTCAACCAATTTTCGATATTCCTTTAGAGAAAACGAATGGAGTAAAGAAAACATTGGAGAATCAATCAATTATTTTTAAAGATATTGAGTTTAGTTATGGTGCGTCAGAGAAACTTTTAAAAGATTTCACTCTTAACTTGGAGCATGGGTCGACTACTGTTATTGTTGGTCCATCAGGAGCTGGAAAATCTACTGTATTAGCCATGTTGCTACGAATCATTACTCCACAAAAGGGTGTCATCAGTATTGGAGGACAGGATATTTCGTGCATGGATTTGTATGCTTTGCGTGACCTATTTGCATATGTCGATCAAGATTCAATGGTCATACCTGGGACTGTGCGTGAAAATCTTCTTATTGGAAATCCAAAAGTTAAGGACGTAGATTTAATCAGAGCGCTCCATGATGTAGGTTTAGATACACGTTTTAAAGAAAATGGGTTGGATACGGTGCTTGGAGAGGCAGGGGCACAGCTCTCTGGTGGACAGCGCCAGCGGCTTGTTATAGCCCGTGCTATCGCTAGTAATAAACCTATACTACTCCTAGATGAGCCAACATCCGCGCTTGATGGTGAGTCAGAAGATCGAATCTTTAGTTCAGAACTGCTACAGGGAACAAAAACTAAACTTATTGTTTCACATAGGGTATCCATAGCACAGCATGCGGATAACGTCGTGGTGATGAAAAGTGGAGCCATTGAAGCTTTTGGCAAGCATGCTGAATTATTAAAAATATCTAATTATTACCGTGCAATGTGGGAGCGAGAGGATAAAATAAATCTGGATTAGCTTATTTTATAATAAAGGTATTTATTGGTAGGGAGGATTTATATCTATAGTGATTATTCATTAGGATAGATCACCCCCTATGTTCCAGTATGTAAAACCATGAATCCTTATCTAATGGTACTGTGGAATCTTACAATCAAGCCAACTAATCCATTGGGTCATAGCGGAAGAAATCGTTGCCTCCTCGCTATACCACAGGACTGAGCTAGACACTGTTCATCACCCTGAATTGAACGGTAGCCTGACCTGGAACGCACCGAACATTGAACTCCACAAGCTCACTCTGAAGCAAGCCTTTGTGGCCACACCCTGCTGTACCTGAGGAAAAGCCATGCCGAAGAACCCTCGCCGAAAACTTCAAGGTTGTATTATCACCATCATCGGAAAGGCAGCACTGATAATTCTACGCCCGGTCGTGTCCTCTAGCTCACAAGTTAAACTCTTTTTAGCGTAATCATCGTGGACGGTACCTCTTGCGCCTACCTACAATTTGCGCACCACCCCAATGCTGCGACTGTTTAGCGGTAAATGCCGCCAAAGCGGGTTCAACCACCAGGCTATTTGTCAATTCTTGATGGGATCCTGGTGCTCACGGCCTCTGTCTCTGAGGCGCACACTATGATAGTTGTGCACTGTTAGTAAAGCCTGGATGGTCGGAACGCTCTAACAGATAAAGGGTATACCGGGTTGGGGTTGATCGCACCGAGCAAAAACCACCTAGAGGGATCATTGCCGAGCTATGGTTGAGCTTGTCATTGTCCATATCAAGTTGCCGGCTGGTACTTTTCAGCGTGTTTCCTAGGGTCATCAGTTCCTACGGTCAAGTGTTCTTGGTAGTGCGCGGGTTGCTTTTATAGCTTCAAGACCACCTCAGATGAATGACTTCTGACTCAGGTTCTTTGGAGGTAGGTGGGTATTATTAAAGTGATTCTTTTGAATTTTTGGATTTTTAACTCTGGATCTACGTCTGTGACAAGGTTTGAGAAAGCAGAACGCCCTTAAAGGAGCTTGTATTTTACAGTTTATTCAATGGGTGCTGAGTAATCTTATGTCGGGCGTAAAATGTTACAAAAGATTTAGAAGCTCTCAAGATCGAACAGTGCCGCCCATATTTTCTCCTCTACTTGCTCGACCGCTCCTGGGGAAGCTCCCATAAACCCAGATAGAGTGTATATAGCAAAACCCGCCGGAACCTACACCATAAGACCCCAACAGACTTTGCTGCCTTGATTAGTGTTTATTAGCTTCTGCACCACCCACTGCGGCAGGCAGAGTAAACTGAGAGTATGCGTATTAAGATTCTTGATCACCCGCTGGTGGCGCACAAGATTAGTGTGCTCCGCGATAAAAACACTCCCTCACCCACGTTCCGCCAGCTCGTTGATGAACTCGTTACCCTGCTCGCCTATGAGGCCACCCGTGAGATTCGGGTTGAGCAGCGTCCTATCGAAACCCCGGTGGCGCGCACGATGGGAACCGTTATCGCTAACCCGAAGCCTCTGGTCGTGCCGATTCTGCGCGCCGGACTGGGCATGCTCGAAGGCATGACTCGTCTAGTGCCCACCGCCGAAGTCGGGTTTTTGGGCATGGCCCGTAACGAAGAGACCCTCGATATTGTCACGTACGCCGAGCGTCTGCCCGAAGATTTGACCGGTCGTCAGGTGTACCTGCTCGATCCTATGCTCGCTACCGGCGGCACCTTAATTGAGGCTATTAAATTCCTGCGCGAACGTGGCGCCGAATCCATCACCTGTGTCTGCCTGATTGCCGCTCCCGAAGGTATTGCGGCTCTCGAGAAGGGCGTTGAGGGTCTGCGGAATGTCGACCTGTTCCTTGCCGCTAAAGATGAGCGCCTGAACGAAAAGGCATATATAGTTCCTGGTTTGGGCGATGCAGGCGACCGCCTCTACGGGCTGGCGCAGTAGCGCATCCTCACGGGTCTGACAATTCTGCGCGGGCGGTCTTAGACGTCGGGCGCCGCAAACATGTGCTTTGGGACTTGACTCTGAGATTGCGCACGGAGCGTCGGTCCTTCAGGACCCCTTGATACTGCGGTGTGCACCCTTCATCACATGCATCTGCGAGTGCGGCGAAAAACACTAGTAGTGCACGAGTCGCTGGTACCCTTGGGAGCCTCCGCGCCAGAACGTGGAAATTGCACCCGGCTCGTATGCGGTCTGGGGCGCTGAGCGCGCGGCTTTTTGGGGTATCGGTTCCGAATCTCCATGTATAATATGAGGGAGAAACGGTGCTTGTCAGCGTCGTTTCCCGGCACTGAATCAAAGTTCACGAGGGCGTGAAGCTGCGAGCGGAACGTCGCAGATACCCCAAGTTGCTTGATTTATGAGTCAAATAATAGAAATATTGATAGCAAAGGAAACGCCGCCTTTACCGCGCGGCGTTTGAGCATTCCGCATCATGCAGAATCAAGGGACCCGTACGCAACAAATCTTGAGAGAAGGTTGAACAATGTCAGGTGCAGTACCTGGATACGTCCACATCTCCCAGCGTGGTCGTGCTGCAAAGCGTCAAGTGCCGCAGCAGAACCGCACACAAGGGTCCGCAGCTACTTTGCGCCCGATGACCTTCTCCTCCGGGGATCAGCAGGGCACCCAGAAGGCAGGAGCTCAGGAGAACGAGGCGCGCGGGTTTGTGCTGTATGTGGGGCTCAATGAAGAACTTGCCGCAGCCAACGGCACATCGCTGGTGCGTATTGTGCAGGATTTGCGAACCTATGCACACCATCTGGCACCTGAGGCCGAATCCTATGCCGCCGTTGCTTTGGCTCCCGTTCATGCGGAGGGCAGCGATCTTGAGGTTGTGCGCAATGCGCTTGGCGATCCGACTGCCGTGTTCTACCAGGCTGAGCTGCACAAGCAGGCGCGTGAAGCCGAGCAGCCCGCAACTCCTAGTTCCAATGGCGTTCTGATCGATTTGGCGCGTCGTGAGGTGTTCCTTGATGGGGAACAGCTGATGCTCACCTTCAAAGAGTTTGAGCTTCTGGCGCATCTGGTTGAGAACTCCACCCGTACCGTGGGGCGCGATGAGCTTTTGGAGTCGCTCTGGAGCGCCGGGGATGAGCATCCCCACGAACGCACTATTGATGTGCATATTCGGCGTCTGCGTTCGAAGTTGGGGCGTCTTTCGGGAACCGTGCGTACCGTGCGCGGTCAGGGGTACAGGTTCTTTGAGCATCCCGAAGTTGTGGTGTGGGCAGCCCCCGAATACTCTATCTAGTCTTTTTACGCTCGAAACCCCGCGTTTTTTCTTAAGAGCGCGGGGTTTTCGCTGCCGGTTTTGTGGCGCGCTATCATGCGGCAACCCGGCGTATCGGGGCGCCTACGTTGTACTATGAAGGTATGGTTGAGAACTCACTCCGAGACGTTAAGCGCCTGATTATCATGCGTCATGCCGAAGCCGACTGGGGTATGGATGATTTTGATCGCCCACTGACTAAACGCGGGCATCGTCAGGCTGCGGATGCGGGCTCCTGGCTCAAGCAGAAGGGCTATATTCCTGAACAGCTGATGTCTTCGGCGGCGCTGCGCACCCGGCAGACCACCACCTGGATTTCAGATGCGCTCGGTGAGCAGGCACCCACCCCGCACCTGGACGAGGGGCTGTACGAGGTTCCCGCATCCCGGGTGCTGGCGCGCATTAACGGGGTTTCTGAGAGCGTGCGCACGCTTATGGTGGTGTCGCATCTGCCTGCGGTGCAAGATGTGACCTTACAGCTTGCGAGCCCCGACTCTGACTACAATTCCCTGATGGACGCTTCCTATGGCTTTTCGCCTTCGTCCGTAGCGGTCTTTGAGGTGCCGGGGGAGTGGGCGCTTCTTGACGGTGCGGATGCGCGCCTCATCGACTTTATGAGCTTCTAAATCCTATCCGCAGTCGGCACGTTGCGCCCTCGCCCTTCTTGCTGAACCGCCGCTTTTTCGACTGGGAGGGCAAGGTTAGCCAGGCGGAAACAAAGCTGCATCATAAGACAGACTGCAAAAATCTGATGCCCTACGCTCCTAGGAGGCAGCGAACCCCCGCACCTTTTACAGTGTGGGGGTTCGTTCTTTGGCGGAGACGGGGGGATTTGAACCCCCGGTCGAGTTCAACCCCGACCCTTCATTAGCAGTGAAGTCCATTCGGCCGCTCTGGCACGTCTCCACGGTGCACAAAACGAGTGCATCCCTATAAGAATATCGGGAGTAAGCAGGCTGGTCAATTCGGAATTGCCGACCAAACTTCCCCCACGAGCGAAAAACAACGCGCTATAGTTAGAGTTATTGCCACGCCCATTCACGCAGGCTGAAAACGGTTCCCCAGATATTTCCTTACAGCAGGTAGACAGTGGGCAGGTCTAGTTGTCGCTTCTTGTCACCGAAAGGAATAGCTATGTCTGAGTATCCCGCGGGAGAGCAACCGTCTCAGTCGCAAAACCCCCATCAGGGTGAGGACGCCTACGAGAAAACTCGCCCTCTCTCTGACTCTCTGCCCGAATACACTAAGCTTTATCAGAACCAGCAGCCCGCTCCTAGACAGCAAGACTATCAACAAACTGTTCCTCAGCAGTACTATCACCAGTCCGCCCCCCAACAGTATTACCAACAGCCTGCTCCTCAACACTACTATCAGCAGCCGGTATATGTGCAGCCCGTGCCCATGATGACGGTTGTCCCCAAAACCCCGCAGCAGATTGCCGGTGAGCAGGCGGCACAAACCTCTTTAGCGCTGGGCATTGTTGGTTTGGTGCTCGCCCTCTTCTGGGTTACGAGTGTGATTCCACTGGGTTTGGGGATCTGGGGCGCGGTTAAAGGTGCTCAGGCTTCACGTGTCGGAGTTCCCGCCGGAGGCGGCCTTGCCACCAGCTGGATTGCCCTGTCGCTGGGGGCGATTGAGACTCTGTTCTTCTTTATTCCGATGGTGGCGTTTGTGATAGCCGCTATAGCCAGCACTCGGTAGCAGCTGTGGGCTTACAGATGCAGCCCCGCAGAATCCCGATGCCGGGAGGACAGCGGGGCTTTATTGTGCATGATCTGGGCGCTTTAAAGCGTATGCCGTGTTGGTGCGGGGTTGTTAACACAGCGGGCTAGAAAGTGTGTACTTATCTTTAACCCTGTACAGTAAATAAAGCCGATAATGAAATAGATCTTATGTGCAACGATAGGATCGTCTACCCCAAGAAGGATAGTAATGTCCGAAAACTACAACTTCCAGCCCCAGCAGAACACACAGGGCGGATACCCTCAGCAAGGTTACCAGCAGCCGTACCCGCCGACAATTGATCCTGAAGCAATCAAAGCAGAGAAAAACGCAAAAACCTATTCCATTACTTCCCTTGTTCTAGGTGCTGTCGGTATTGGGATTTTTACCATCGGTTTTGGGATTGTTGCCGTAGTTTCCTGTATTAGGGGTCTTATTGCTAATAAGGGAAAGAATGCTGGCTATACCGCTATGGCGCTTATCGGGGGTATCCTCGGTGTCTTTGATATTGTGCTGTGGTTCCTCTCAAGGTTGGTCTCGTAACCTGCAGATTCTACGCAGAAAACCCCGCGGTACACCTGAAAACTCAGGGGCATCGCGGGGTTTAGTGTGCGGATGGTAAGGGATTTGAACCCTTGAGACGGGGTTACCGCCTACTGGTTTTCAAGACCAGCTCCTTCGGCCGCTCGGACAACCATCCCGGTATTTTCCGCCCTTGAGCGGAAAAGGTACCCGCCGATTATCTCATGTTCTATGCTTTTCTGTAAATCTGAACATTGCGGTATGCCCCGAGAACACATGCTAATCTCGGTGCAGGAAGATACAGATAAGAAGGTTGTTGAGGCTACTATGCGCGCCATTGTCGAGAAAGAACATGGAGATCCAGAGGTTCTAACGCTCTCTGAGGTTCCGATTCCCGCCCCTGCACCCGGGCAGGTCTTGGTGCGGGTGCATGCCGCCGGGCTGAACCGGGCGGATTCCCTGCAGCGGCGCGGGCATTATCCGCCTCCTGCGGGGGCAAGCTCCGTATACGGTCTTGAGATCGCGGGTGTGGTAGAGGCTGTGGGTGAGGGCGTTGATCCCACTCTGGTGGGCGAGCGCGTTATGGCGCTTCTTGCTGGCGGCGGTTACGCCGAGTATGCGGCGGTAGATGTGCGCCATACCCTGCCCGTTCCTAAGGGTATGAGCATGGTTGAGGCGGCGTGCATCCCGGAGGTCGCCGCGACGGTGTACTCGAATCTGGTGCTTCTGTGTGGAATGAGTCTTGATCCCGTGCAGAATAACCCGGCGGAAGATGAGCAGACTTCGCTTCTGGTGCATGGCGGTACCGGGGGTGTGGGCATGCACGCTATTCAGCTGGCGCGCGCCGCCGGTGTGCGGGTTTTTGCGACGGTCGGTGATGACGAGAAGGCTCAGGTGGTGCGGGCGTTGGGGGCGCATCCGATTAATTACCGCACGGAGTCTTTTCGTCAGGTGATTCAGCGTGAGAGTGCCGGTCACGGTGTGAATTATATTCTTGATGTGGTGGGCGCAAAGTACCTGGAAGATAATCTGCGGTCTTTGGCTGATGGCGGGCATCTGGCAACGATTGCCATGCAGGGCGGCCGCCGCGCGGAACTTGATCTGGGTCTTATGCTAACAAAGCGCCTGTCGGTGCACGGTACGTCTTTGCGGTCACGGTCTGCGGATGAGAAGGCAAAAATTATGGCAGGGGTGCATGAGAACGTGTTACCGTTGCTCGAACGTGGCGTTCTTTCGGCGAATCTTGATCGTGAATTTCCGTGGTGGCAGGCGTCGCAGGCTCATGAGTATTTTGATGCGGGTCAGCATCGCGGCAAGGTTGTTTTGCGTGTGATGTAAGTCGTGTTGTGCTGGTTTGGCCGGGCTAAATGCGTGAATTTTTCGAGAGCTTAATCCCACATCAACATTTTTTGTACGACATCCTGTCACCAAAACGAGATTTAGGGTACCCTAAGTATATAGAGCTTTCTAGACGCACGACCGGCTGAGCATGAGGAGGGGCTATGGGACTCAAAGATTTCCTGCAATCACGGCGTGATGACGCGGAACTTGGGCGTGGTCTCTGGCGTCGTGCGCACGACCGGTTTATTCGCGGTATTGATCGTTTTCATCAGGTTCTTGAACGCCTTGCCGATACCGAGATGATCGAACTTATCGTGCCGGATGCGAATACTCTTGCCGATCTTATTCCGCGGGTTCGTGCCGTCGCGATGGAAGCGCAGCGTATTGCCCCCAGTGATGGCATGGATATTCCTGCCTCCCCTGAAGGCACGTTCTCGGATCTGCATCGGGCGCTCTCAAAAGCTGGTAATGCGGTAGCCCTCTGCGCTGAGGCGCTGGCGATGGCGCGGTGCTTTGGCGAGTGCAGTGTGCAGTGCCACCGCAAGATTACGGTAGAGCGCCGCGTGCAGAGTGTGGTTGAGCATGTCGAAAATGCGGAACGCCTGATCGCCCGCGCGCGTGATGAAAAAGCTGCACAGGCGCGCAACGAAAACCTGTCTCTGCAGACAACCTCGGTTTAACGTCATAAACGTGAAACTAGCGGCGATGTGCGAATAGTTGTGTAGTCGCGGGCTCCGTATAATTTCCCCGGTAATTTCGGGGGTTTAGTGTCTTTTGAGGGTTTCATGCCGCGAATTATCCAACATAAAACCATATAAATCCGCGTAAAAACCCACACGATATGAGGTAACTAGAACCTTAACTAAGGTTGAGCTTAGTATAACCATCATGGATCAGACACCTACACTAAAAGCTCGGACACCAGCACATCAGGGAAAAGACCAACCAATGCTCGAATTCCATCGCAATGAACGTGCACGCCAGCTACGCCCCAGTCTCTCTCGCTCCTGGCTTCTTGTACGCCCTAATTCAGCCGAAAAAGACTTTGAAGAAGCATTCGCCAGTGAAGCAGACTCCATTATCCTAGACCTCGAAGACGGGTGCCCCGAAGACGAAAAAGACGAAGCCCGCAGTCGAGTCGTCAAAATGCTCAACTCCGGCGTGGTCGCATGGGTGCGCATCAACGCTATCACCACCGAGCACTGGTGGAAAGACGTTAAAGCCCTCAAAAATACCAAAGGTCTGCGCGGCGTTATGCTCGCCACCGCAGAGCACGCGACCGATATCGACCGCACCGCCTCCGAACTGCCCGCCGGAACGCCCATCATCGCGCTTATCGAATCGGCTCTCGGGGTGCACAACGCCGTCGAAATCGCCAGCGCTATCGGAACCTTCCGCATCGCCTTCGGAGCAGGCGATTACCGCCGCGATACCGGTTCCAGCGACACCCCCATGGCGCTCGCCTATGTGCGCTCGCAGCTCGTGATCGCTTCAACTCTGGGTGGTATCCCCGGTCCTATCGACGGTCCATCCGTGGGAAAGTACAAGGCGGCTCTCACTGAAGCCTGCACCTACGCCACGGCCCACGGCATGACCGGCAAACTCACCCTCGATTCCGATCAGGCAGACACCATCAACCAGGCATTCTCACCGAGTGACCACGAAATCGCCGAGGCGCACAAAATGCTTGACGTGCCCATTGACGGGCCGCACGACGGCTCATATCTGCCGCGTTACCTGCGCGCCAAGAAGGTCAAAGAACTCGCCAAAGTCTACGGGCTGTGGGGAAAGACCGAAAGTGACGCCCAGCGCGCCAACGTCTAAAGTCTTGGTACAAGAACGTGAGCCGCGCATCCTGCCTCTGGTTAGGATGCGCGGCTCACGTGTTCTCTGTGCGGTACAGCTTCGCTGCGGGCGGCTAGTTGTACGGAGTCCTGCCGCCGGTAAAGGCATAGGCGCAAATATAGGAGGTCACAACCCCCAGCACGATGGGGACGGCAATAATGGTATCTTCACCGAAAATCCATCGATAAAAGAACCACAGCGCACAACACGGTATCAGCAGAAGCACGAATACCAACCCAAAACGCTGGGTCTGTTTTTTATGACGCATGATGCCCCTCTCGAAGTGCAAACAAAACGATAAAACTCTTTCCTTATTGTACGGGTTTTCAAGGGTAATCCGTAGATGGGAAACACAAAACCCGCCGTACTCTGCCCGCTGGCAGAAGACGACGGGTTACGCTGAGCCCCCTGTGGGATTCGAACCCACGACCTTTTCTTTACGAGGGAAATGCTCTACCCCTGAGCTAAGGAGGCACCCCATATACGCCCTAGATGGCGCATATACCATCGCCAATATTAGCAGAGATTACAGGGCAGGGCGAATATGACCCATAACTCGAAAGGGGTGCGTTCCCCCGCAAGATATGGGAGGATAAAACGAAGATCTATTATCTTTACGGTAAAGGAACCCTCATGACATCTATGCTTAATCGCCGTACCGCGCTTTCACTCGGGGTACCCGCTCTCGCAGTCGTATTCTCCGCATGCGCGAACGCCACCTCAAATTCCGGGTCGAGTGCATCCGCAAGCGGCAGTTCAAGCTCTAACGCCAGCTCAAGCGGCTCAGCAAACAGCGCTCCCTCGGGCGATGCTTCCGGCAGCGCTAGCGCCGGGGGAGAGGCAAGCGCATCCGGTTCGGCTTCGGCCTCGGGTGACTCCGCCAAAATGACCGCCACCAAAGTTGGTGAGCGTGACGAGGTTGGATACCACCTCAACACTCCTAAGCAGGGTGCGCCCACCGTGACCCTGTACACCGACTACCAGTGCCCCTACTGCGCCAAGGCTGAACCCACCTATGAAAAGGTTGCCAAGGACCTTGAGGGCACTATGAACGTGACCGTGCGCAATATGCCGTTGCCCGCCCATAAGAACGCCGTACCCGCTGCGCTGACCGTGCAGGCGGCAGAGCTTCAGGGTAAGCACCTAGAGATGGCGAATAAGCTCTTTGAAACTCAGGATTCCTGGAAAGATGTGAGCCAGACCGATCTGGCGGGAGTTTTCATCGGCTATGCTCAGGAACTTGGACTGGATGAGGAGAAGTTCAGGGACGATCTGGGGGATTCAAAAACCCTCGACCTGATCAAGGGCGATTTTGAGTACGCTCAAAAGATCGGTGTGGCGGGCACCCCCCAATTCGCGGTTAATGACAAGGTTCTTAAGAATGTGGATTCTTCGACCTCCGCTGAGGATATGGTTAAAGAATTCAAGAAAGCCGCAGGGCTGAGCTAATCTTTCGTGATGGATGACAGACAACGAGAGCGTGCCGCGCTGGGCGTTCACCTGAGTGTGAGCGGCCAGCGCGGTCGTATTCTTGAGGACGGATTCAGCGAGCACGGCTATGTGCTTGACATTGGCGGTGCCGAACAATCCCATGTTGATGCTGCTGATGCGACCGTCGTGTTTTACGAGTATCTGCGGCGCATCGCCAATGTGCTGGATGTACTCGCACCCCCGCGCGAACCCGTGACGGCTCTTCACCTGGGGGCCGGGGCACTCACGCTTGCCCGCTATGTGCAGGCCACGCGCCCGGGGTCTTCGCAAGTGGCCGTCGATTATGAGCCACAGCTGATGGGGTTTGTGACCGAGGTGCTGCCGTTGCCCGCAGGTACCCGGTGCGAGTTCGTGGTTGCGGATGCGCGCGCCGTACTCCCCGAGATTCCCGCGCTTTTCGGCGCTCATGCCGCATCCGACGGCGGTGTTTTTCGCGGGATCGACGCCATTATTCTTGATATTTTTACGGGCATGGATGCGCCCGCCCACCTTGCCAACGCCGACTACTACGCCGAGCTGCGTGAGCTTCTGAGCGCTCGCGGGGCACTCGCCGTGAACGTGGGCGATGATGCCGGGCTGCCCTTCTTCCAGGGTCAGGCGCACGCCCTATTGGATACGTTCGAGCATGTGTGGTGCCTGTGCGATTCTTCCATGCTGAGCGGTGAGCACGAGGGGAACCTGGTGCTGATCGCAACCGCACGCGAGCTCGACGAGGACACCGCCGATGCGCTGTTCGCGCGGGGACCGCATCCGGCGGAGGTGCTGGGTACCGAAGAACTGCGGGATTTTCTGGGGTACCTGGCCGAGCAATAGCTGCCCACGCTGCCCGTTGCAGAACCGACCCGGCACGCAGGCAGCGTAGTATCCCGCAGTCTACTCCGGCAACGGCAGGGGAGAGGTATGCTCGGGAGGTTCGTTCCTCCGGTAAGAATCCGAAGTTTCGTCCGCATGTGCAGAGTCCCCAGTCGTCTGGGTAATTCCGATACTTGCCGTGATCAGCAGGATAATCGCAACCCAGCGCATCAGGCCGGTTTCCTGACCCAACAGCGCCCACCCCGCGAGCGCCGCAATCGCCGGTTCCAGGCTGAGAAGCACACTGAAGACCTGTTCGGGAAGGTGCCGCAGGGCTGCCAACTCGCTGCTGTACGGCACGACTGATGCCAGCAGGGAGGTTCCGATGATGAAGAGCACCAGTTGGGTATCGTGCGTAACGCTCCAGAGCGCTACGGGGCCGGGGAAAAGCAGGGCTCCGGGGACCACGCAGATGGCTCCCACGGCCATTGCTACGGCGAGTCCGCTTGCACCGGGCACGAGCTCGCCGACTGAGGCGCTTGAGCGAATGTAGAGCGCCCAGAATGCGCCCGCAATCAGGGCGTATAGTACGCCCAGCAGGTCCGTTGCCTGCCCGTGTACCGCCTCGAAGCCGAGTACCGCCATGCCTGCCGCCGCGCAGAATACCCACACTAGGTCGCGTTTACGCCGCGTGAGGATAGAGGCCAGTACGAGCGGACCGGTAAACTCGACCGCTACTGCCAGCCCGAGCGGGATGCGAGCCAGCGCATTGTAGAAGAAGCCGTTCATGAACCCGAGCGTGACACCGAAAATGAGCATGGCACGCCATTGGCGGGAAGACCAGCCTAAGAATCCGTCGGATGTTTTTGCGGGTACTGCCATATATGCGGCTTGTGCACCTGCCCGATGCGCCCGCCAGCGCCCGGCAATCCAGACCGCCGCACCCACCGTGATCGCGGCGAGAAGCAGGCGCAGAACTGTGACGAGCCACGGACCAAAAAGCGGAAAAAGGTGCACCGCGAAAGCCGCACCGAATTGCAGAGAAAGGCACGAGATGACCACAAAAATGATGCCGACGGTGGGGCGCTTGCGGTGACTATGATGGCTGAGGCTGGTCAAGAAACCTCCTAGATCACAACGACAACAGGCGGCGGTACCACGTGAGAATAATGGTAACGTAGCCTGCGTACTGTTGTAACCTAGGGAATACCCCAAATGTGAAGGATATTCTACGTTTGGGAGGAGCCTTCTGGCCGGGTTTCCTTAGCCTGCCGGTCGAGCTTGATCTGCTCGGTGGTGGGCAGGGTAATCACCCCGGTCTTCTGCACAAGGTCGGCACCGATGCTGTCAACCGCGCCAGGCAGGAAATGCGTAATTGTCTCCGCTGTACCTTCCTCAAGGGCTCGGCGTTCCACCCGAGCGTGCGATATCGTGATCCCAATACTCGCCGTAATCAGCAGCGCAATTGCAATCCAACGCACCGCATCGGTGGGTTCTTGCAGAATAATAACGCCCACCAGCGCCGCCGCGGCAGGTTCCAGCGAAAGCACCACGCTGTATACATTCGAGGGGAGCATGCGAAGCGCCGAAATCTCGCCCAGTGCGGGAAGCGCAGAGGCCAGAAGTCCCATCGCAAAACCAAGCGCCAGTAAGGCGGGGTCGGTGACTACTTTCCCTAAATGATTGCCCGTGATGAAGAAAGGGAACGGGATAACCAAGAGCGTGGAGACAAGATTGCCCATCACCATACCGCCCATCCCCGGAATTGTGGCGCCCACACGCTCTGTTGCCAGAATATAGGCGGCACGAGAAACGGCGGTGAGAATAGCGAAAAATATACCTATCAGTGCAAAATCTTCGGGCTTTGACTGCGACTCTGCCGTCAAAATAGCCATACCGGTAAAGGAAAGAAGAATCCAGATCAGGTCGAGTTTTCTTCGCGAAAGAACCGTTGCCAACACGAGCGGACCCATAAACTCGATAGCCACCGCGATCGCCAGCGGAACCTGCTGAATTGCCACATAGAAGAAGGCGTTTGCACCGAAAAGGGCAACCCCCAAGACGATCACGGCAAGCCACTGCGGGCGCGTCCATTGACGAACTTGTGGGCGGAAAAAGAGATACAGCAGAAGCGACGAGGTGATCATGCGCAGAGCCACCACACCCCACGCGCCCAGATCGCCCATCATTGTCTTAGCGAGCGCAGAACCGAACTGTGCCGAAATAATGGCGCCGATAGCATACGCCATACCGAGGCCCTGAGTCGCCAGTGGCGAGCGCGCCGAAGCAGGAGCAGACATATAGGTTCCTTACTGTGTGAAGGCCGGTGTTAGTGCCATTGCTGAACACCGCAGAAGACGCGTCGGAGCGCCTGAATGAACGAGTGTGTTGTGTAACCTAGCTCAATTCTAAGCCCTCGGGGCGAAAAGCCGAACTAAAACGTCATACCGTGAAATTTACTCCCTCATAAAACCTGCCGAAGGTAAACGGCGGAAAGAGCTATGCCGCTTTGAGATACCAGGTCTGGACTTGGGGCGTATATACCGTACCGATGGGTTAGCGGGCAAGATTTATGTCATGTGTAGTGTGCACAGGTAGAGCTGGGGAAGGTAGTTCTTGACGCACCAAAATTCCAGGCCAGGAGCGTATCATGAACGCGGCGGAATACTCGCTGGGCGGAATAAGCACCGTTTCTGCAGGATGCGGTACCTACTTTGAGTCAAAACGTGCTTTACTGACATTATGCTAGACCCGAAAAAGTCACTTTTTGACGATAACGGCAATCCCCGCCCTGCACTCACCAAAACGCTTGATACCGTTCTGCGCGTTCAGCGCCCCCTAGCGCTGTCGATGGTGAAAAGTTTGCGGGCGGCGCATCCGGACGAAACCCCCGAAAAGATTCTGCGGCGCCTTGAACGCAACTATCTGCGTGACGTGACCGCGATCGGCGGGGTGACGGGCGCATCCGCTTTCGTGCCCGGAATCGGAACCGTGACCTCGATGAGCCTTTCGGCGCTCGCGGTTGGCGGGTACCTGGAAAGGACCGCACTGTTCGCCCAAGCGGTGGCTGAGCTGCACGGCGTGCACGTGGAGAACCCCGAGGTTGCACGTTCGATGGTGATGGCGATTATGCTCGGCGAAGAAGGCTCGCAGCTGATGAATACCGTGCTGCTGCAGACCGGGAAGGCGAGCGGCGTTTCCAACCGGTGGGGCATGCTGCTGGGCGGTAAGTCGGCGGGCAAGACTTTTAGTGTGGAACGCACGATTCGCAATATGTTTATCAAGCGTTTCTTGACCCGCCAGAGCGGAGCCCTGCTGGGGCGTGCCCTGCCGTTCGGCGTGGGCGCCGTGGTCGGCGGCGGCGCAAACTTGGCGCTGGGGCGTGACGTGGTTAAGAGCGCCCGTAATGCGTTTGGTGATGCTCCCGCGTTTTTCCCGGCTGAGCTGATGCTTACCCCGCGTGCCCCCAAGTTCACGTCTGATGAGCAGAAAAACTCTCACGGACCCAAGGTTACGCGAGCACTGACCGGTAAGTTCAAGCGCACCAAGGCCGATACGAAAAACCACGATGCGCACGCTCACGGGCTGCAAAACCCTGGCGCGCAGCATCGCAAGACGATGGGGAACTAGAAGAACTAACCCCTTGCCCCTGCTCGCCGGTATTTCGCGGGTAAGAGTGCCCGTTTTGCCGCGGTTTTCACGAGACATACACGGGAGAGTGTTAGATTAGCGGGGTGCTAATCTAACAGTTTTCCGTCAAAGTGCGAAAAGTTGTTAGATTAGAGTATCCTTAATCTAACAACTTTTTGTGTTTTTAGGTAGACTTGGTGGTGACGTTGGTCAAGAAGAACACTCCAACCACCCTGAAACCTACTGTTGTGGAGACGGCATGATACTTTCGGAACGCAGGCGAGACCTTGAAAAACAGGTCGCCGAAATCCTTGCTTCGTATCGAGACGGGCAGCTTCACGCAAACCGGGAGAGCGCATCCATAGATTTCAAAGAGGAAGCAGGACGCCGAGGCGCTGGCGGTATTCTTCTGCCCGGCGAAACACGCAACGCTGAAGCAGCATCAAAACTTGCAGATGAAGTCGCCTGCTTTGCCAATACACCCGGCGGAGGCGCTCTGATACTAGGTGTTGAAGACAGTCATGGAACGGTACTGGGAACCGAGCTTGATACTGAATGGTTGCGCCAGCGTATTGATGAGGCGGTACAGGTCGCCCCCGATATTGTGGAACACCACCTTGGCGGAGCCCAGGGTCTGCGCGTGCTGGTTCTCTACGTACCCCAGGCCAAAGAGCCTGTGTATGATACCGGCAATAAGCTGCGGTGGCGCGTTGGGGATCACTGCAAGCCTATTGACCGTTCCCTTTGGTGGGAACACCGTGAAAATATGCGGGAATACGACGAAATGGCTCAAAGCACCCGCTACACGCCTGAAGATATTCCACGCTCCACCATGAACTATGTGCGCGCCCTGCTCGGAGCCGATACAGCCCTCACGGACCGTGAGGTCTTGCAGCGTTTGGGCGCACTGCGTTCCGATGGAAAGCTCTCGCAAGCCGCCGCGCTCACCCTGTGCCCCGCATCCCGAACCCTGCTTGAACTCACTATCTTCGACGTTCCCGCCGGGTCAATCCTCAATACTGTGCGACCCGACGCTGACCTGCCGCTGCTGGAACAAATACGGCAGATCGAGCAGGCTCTGCAAAACGTAAATACACAAATTACGCTTCCCACCGGGTTTGCGCACCGCGCAGTCCGGCAGGTTCCCGAAAACGCTGTGCGCGAGGCTATTCTCAACGGCATTATTCACCGCGATTGGAACAGCTCTGAACCTACCGATATCCGCTGGATTACACTCGATAATACCCTCGTGGTGCGAAGCCCAGGCGGATTTTACGGTGGAGTTACTGCGGATAATGTGCTCAGTAATCGTTCTGCACGATACCCCGCGCTCGCCGATTTGTTCCGTGCCCTGACCCTTGTTGAGAAACAGGGAGTGGGGGTTGATCGGATGTACCAGTCCATGATGGTTCTTGGGCATCTGCCCCCTATCTTCGCGGAAGTGGCGGGTCCGCATATTGAATGCACGCTCGTGGGAGGAACACCAGTACTGCCTGTACTAGAGGTCGTATCAGCGATTGTTCCTACCGCACGTCAGAAAGACGTGGGAATCGCTATTATTCTCAGCTATTTGATACAGCACCCTTTTATCACATTGAAAACTTTGGCCGAACGTCTGCAATCTTCTGAAGAATCAGCGGCGCTCACGCTGCGGGCTGCCGAACAGACTGTTATTGAGGGCGTTCCGCTGGTAGCCCGTCTTAAAGAGCAACAGGTGTGGGTTCTGGGTGAAGGTGCACTTAACCTTGCTCAGAATGCTCGGGGCGAGAACGACCACTATGTGCTGCCCTATCTGTCACGATCCCCGCAGGCTATGCACGATGTGATCCGGGCGTGGTGCGACCTCACCGGTGCAATCACAACGGGAGATTTGATGGAGCTGACGCATATAGCCCGCGGTACCGCCAAAAGGGCTTTAGACGCTCTAGTCGATGAAGGTACTCTAAGGCAGGAAGGACAGGGTCGTTCCACAAGGTACGTTATGGTTCATCAGGGGCGGTAATCTGCTGAATTTCTGTAGGTGAAGTAGTTGATGTTAGATTAGCAGCCTGCTAATCTAACACTTTTCCGTCAAAGTGCGAAAAGTTGTTAGATTAGAGCATCCTTAATCTAACAACTTTTTGTGTTGAGGGGGAAACCTGGCGAATAAATGGGTGTTCTATAGCCCCTGTCAGAACCATAAAAAGGCTCTTTATTCACATAAAGCATTGGAAAAACCGCTTTATGTGAATAAAGAGCCTTTTTTAGGACGTAGAGGGCGGGCGAAAGGAGTCGAAGGCGTTTAGCCTTGCGCATCCTTCGCGTGATCCACCAGCTGCGCGGCGATGCCGTTGTACGTATGCGGGGTCAAGTTCGACAGCCGCTCCTGCGCCTCGGCAGACAGACCCAGGGTGCCCACAAATTCTTTGAGGCGCACCGCATCCACCCGATGACCGCGCGTAAGCTCCTTCAGACGCTCATAGGGGTTCTCCATGCCGGGGGTACCCGCGATCGCCTCCGCGCGCATAACCATCTGAATGGCCTCCGCCAGAACCTCCCAATTGGACTCCAGATCGGCGGCAATAACGTCGGCGGCAATATCGAGGCGCTGCAGACCCTTAATCACATTGGAAATCGCAAGCACCGAATGCCCAAACGCCACGCCAATATTGCGCTGCGCCGAAGAATCGGTCAAATCACGCTGCCAACGCGAAGTCACCAGCGTGGATGCCAGCGAATCGAAAATCGCATTGGAGAGTTCAAGATTAGCTTCCGCATTCTCGAAGCGGATCGGGTTCACCTTATGCGGCATCGTCGACGAGCCCGTTGCACCAGCCACCGGAATCTGGCGGAAGAAGCCAATTGAAATATAGCTCCACACATCGGTGCACAGATTATGCAGCACGCGGTTGAAATGCGCCACATCAGAGTACAGTTCCGCCTGCCAGTCATGCGATTCGATCTGCGTAGTCAGCGGGTTCCAGCTAAGCCCCAGATGCTCCACGAAACCCCGCGAAATAGCCTGCCAGTCAGCCCCCGGAACCGAGGCGTAATGCGCCGCATAGGTGCCCGTCGCGCCGTTAATCTTGCCCAAAAATTCGGTGGCGGTAACATGGGAAATCTGGCGTTTCAAACGGTACGCCAGCACAGCCATTTCCTTGCCCAACGTGGTGGGGGTTGCGGGTTGGCCGTGCGTGCGAGAGAGCATCGGAACATCTCTGCCGGTCTCGGCGAGATCGAGCAAAACCTGCACCAGATCGCGGGCGGCGGGGAGCCATACATTCTCGACCGCGTCCTTAATACCCAGGGCGTAGGAGAGGTTATTAATGTCTTCGGAGGTGCACCCAAAATGCACGAGCGGCACCAGATGCCCCAGCCCCAGCGCTTCAAGGCGGCGACCGATATAGTACTCGACGGCCTTCACATCGTGAACAGTGACCGCCTCAATCTCGGCGAGTTCGGTGACGGAATCGGCGTTGAACTCGGTCACGATAGCGCGTAAACCAGACTTCTGCTCATCGGTGAGCGGCGTGAGCCCGGGAAGAACGGCATGCTCGCACAGGTATATGAACCATTCGACTTCCACATGGATGCGGTCGCGGTTCAGTGCGGCTTCGGAGAGATAGTTCGTTAAAGGCGTGGTCACAGGGGCGTAACGCCCATCGAGAGGACCGAGCGCAAGATTACTGGTGCCCAGGTCGATTCTTCCCGAGGGCAGGAGCGTGTTTTCAGGGTGAGACATACCTCTATCTTCGCACGTTTTGGCGTAAAAGGTCAGATTGGGTGTCTTCTATGGCGGCTGGGGCGCCGTGTCTGTCTTGGTGCGGCGTATTGCGGATTCTGGATGTTATTTTCTTTGTTCCGCTAAGGCGTTATTTATGGGATGCGCGGTCTGCCACGCTTGTGCGGGCCCATGTCATATTCGGTCATGCGAGTGCGCGCATCCAACGAAATCGGGAGAAATAACCTGTGGATAATCAGCGAAAGTGTCCCACTACGGCAGGTTATCCACAGGGCAACGAGAGAGCGGGTATTAACCTGTGCCGAGCCTTCTAGGGTGAAGGTAAACAGGTACAGCATCGGTCACGCGCACGGGTACTCAGGCGTACCCGTGCGGCCGCACACCGGGAGCCGCCCGCCGTACACAAAGAGCTAACGAGGAAGACATGACAGCCATCGCACCCGCACCAACGCCCCAGCCGCATACCGGCGATATTCCCCCGGGAGCGCATCCGCCCACGTCCGCAGATATTCTGCGTGCCGCCGGTGACATGGGGATCGGTACCAGCGCTGCAACCAGTTTTGCGGCGTCTTTGCAAGGGTTAGCGGGGCAGGCGCGCAGTAAGGGTCAGGAACTCGCCGCCAGCTTAGAACAACATGCCGCGAGCATTCAGACGATGCTTCACAAAGCCCACGGTATGCGTGCCGAACACTGGAAATCCTCGGCAGGGAGAGCCTATCGAAACGCATTAGAACAGCACGAAAAAAGCCTGACCGAAACTCACCAGCAAGTACAGCACGCAGCCGAGGATGCGCGCCGCGCTGGCGAAGAAGTTGCCGCAGCCTTGGAATCCCAAGCAAACACTATTTTGGGTACCGCCGCCGGATTAGACGGAATGCTCAAAGGCCTGCTGAACACCACCGCCGATACCCTCGAAAACCTGAACCCCGCAGACATCATCAAATCCTCCGGCGCACTGAACGCTCAGCATGCCTTAGATCAGTTACTCAATTATTCGCAGGTTCCCACCGGGCTCTTACAGAGCTCGGGCATTCACTAATCGCTAGACAACAGGGAAGGACTCACGATGAACACTCCGGGACAACAGATAGCAGCCGGTGGGGACGATAAAACCATTAGCGTTCTGCTGGAAGAGCTGCCGCAGCTCGCACAGAATGTACACCAGCTAGGCGGCGATTGCGGGTCATTACCCCTGCCGATGAGCGGTATCGCGGCGCAGCTCATGCTTTTTCTCGGCACCAACGAACATGGGCGGCAAGCCTCGGTCATGACCACCTCTGCCGCAGCGACGTTGGGGGAGCGGGCCGTTAAGCTGGAGGCAACCGCCAGTGCAATAGACGCCTGCTCGAAAGGCTACCATCAGGCAGAAGAAGCCGCGAAGGGACTGTTCAACCGCATCGGGCTCACTCAGGACGGGAAGATGCCTAACGGCATGTCGCAGGAAGAGTGGATGCGCAACGCGCTCATGCATCCGCAAGGCGCCTTCAACGACATGTGGTCCTGGGAAAAGTACGAGCTTGGATATAGCGCCGCAGAGAGCATTTTCGGGTGGGGTATGCGTAGCGGCAACCCCTATATTATGGGCTTTTCCGCACTGACGGCGATCACTCTCTTCGGGGCGACCGCCTACCAGGATATGCGCGCCAACCCGGAGATGGCGCGCAGACGTATAGCTCGAAAACTCGAAAAAATGGGTATTCCCCGTGAGATAGCCGAACGAATTGCGAATGGAAAAATGCCGTGGCTCGGGAAGAAAGAACAGGACAACAAGAACCGCGGTGAACTCAAGAACTGGCATCGTGATAAGGCAGAACCGACGGATAAAATGCCCCGCACCCGCGCCGAGATCGCCCAGAATATGGAGCGCGTGAGCAAGGGAGACCTCTCGAAAAAATACGAAGGCGAAGATAAAGACGGGAAGGGTTATTCGGGGATTGAGGTACAGGTATACCGAGACCCCCAAACCGGCCGCAAAATCGTATACGCCTATATCCCAGGGACGGACTTTTCCAATAAACCTGGCGAGCCCGACGGTATCCAAGGCACCCTGCAAATAGGCGCCGATACCCCGAACGCCTCTATCCAAGACAGCCATATCATGATGCGCGCCCTAGACCGTGCGCTAAGAGATCAAGGCGTGACCTCAGCCGATGATGTGATTCTCGTGGGACATTCTCAAGGCGCAGCTATCGCCTATAACGCCGCCAATAACAACGAATTTGCCTCACGCTACCACGTGAGCGATGTGTACACTTTTGGCGGCCCTGTACAAGCATTACCAGACCGAGGAAATAAGACCTTCCGCGTGCATCAAACCAAAGATAAAGGCGATCCTATCCCCGCAATCATCAGCGGCCAGACGTGGAAGGAACGCCCAGGTGACTCGACCGTGATTACTGACCGTAGAAGTTTTCGCCAGGGCGGAGATCCTAAACCACATGAAATGACTCACGATATGAGGTTTTATCGTGAATCATTAGAACGGGATGCTAACGCGCAGAAACCTATGGCTGTTACGCCTCAAGGTAACTACACCTACGAAGGCGGAAATGTCTATAACGCTACCTCTGAGGGAGGACCTTCGTTATGGGAGAGCGGAGCCGCAACATTATCAAATGAGCGTGGTGTAAATCCTCAAGTACTTGGAAATATAGGGGTTGACTTGGCCCAAGATAAGGCACGGTCATGGACACCCGATTTTTTGAAACCCAGTATGGATGCGCTTGATCCACGAAAGCCCGTCGATTACACAGACCCGAAGATTTCGGGACTGCCCGCACCGGTGCAGAACCCCGGCACCACAGATACCCAACACTCACCTGCAGCATGGCATGCTCCCGAGTCGCTGGAGAACATATCGGGGCCAAAACCCATGCCGTACAGCTATCACGGGGCAGGGATCATACCCTCCGGGGCAGGTTCCCACGCCGAACCGTATTATGCGCCGCGCCTGCTGGAAGACCTGCACCTGCCCAAGCTCGATATGCCCCACGGCACGGGCGGAGGCGA
Organism: Rothia sp. HMSC058E10; assembly: GCF_001809415.1. Taxonomy (NCBI): domain Bacteria; kingdom Bacillati; phylum Actinomycetota; class Actinomycetes; order Micrococcales; family Micrococcaceae; genus Rothia; species Rothia sp. HMSC058E10. The sequence continues at coordinate 47,489 of NZ_KV797627.1, forward strand.
AAACCTGCTGCCGAACCTTGACCTGAAAATACAAGAAGGATACCTGCCGCCGCTGGGTGAGCACCTGATGAGCAACCCCGCCGAGACACCGCACCTGCACATACCACAGAATCAGCTGCAGCCCGATGGTGAGACCGTAACCCCCGCCGATACCGGCAGCCGTATGCCCACCAACACCCCAGACCCCGAGATGCGCACCTCACACGACCCCAGGCTCCTAGGCGCACCAGCGTAAACGCAACCGCGCCCGATCGGCAGAAACCCGCGTGACCTAGCGCAAAAATCCGGAGCGGGGAGGTTGGCGAGCACTATACTGTGGATATGAGTGAATCACACCAACCGCAGACATCACCGATTCCCCCGCGCCATATTTTTGCGAACCTTCCGGCCTATGTAGCAGGAAAACCCGCGCCGCAGGTTGCCGGGCTAACCCAGTACAAACTATCTTCCAACGAGAACCCTCTCGGACCCGTCCCCAAGGTTGCCGAAATTCTCAGCACCTTCGATGCGGTACACCGCTACCCAGACCCGCTCTCAACGAAGTTGCGTGAAGCGCTCGCCAAGCGGTTCGACCTGGATGCTGAGAACATCGTGACCGGCGCCGGAAGCCTGGGTGCACTCAACCAGATTCTCAAAGCGTTTGCCGGAGTCGATGCCGACGGCGTGCAGGACGAAGTCATATACGCTTGGCGTTCCTTTGAGGCATACCCCATTCTGGTGGGGCTGCTGGGCGCAAAAAGCGTGCAGATTCCGAACCTGCCCAACGGCGCCCACGACCTGCAGGGAATGCTCGATGCGATCACCGACCGCACTCGCGTGATCCTGGTGTGCACCCCTAACAACCCCACCGGGCCCGCCGTCACCGAAAAACAAATCCGCGAGTTCCTAGCGCAAGTGCCGCCTCATATTGTGGTGGTGCTCGACGAAGCATATTTCGAGTTCTGCACGGTATCACCCGTACCCGATGGGGAAGATGCACCGCTGGACGGTCTGCGCCTGTACCGTGAATACCCGAACGTGATCGTGCTCAGAACCTTCTCAAAAGCACAGGGACTTGCGGGGCTTCGCGTGGGGTACTCGGTATCGCATCCGCAGCTGACCCAGTATTTGCGGGTGAGTGCCACAACCTTCGCCGTCACCGCCGTGGCAGAGGCCGCCGCCGTCGCCTCCATAGAACATGAAGATCAGGTGATGGAACGTGTACAACACCTGGTGACTGAGCGTGAGCGCGTGGCCGCCCGGCTGCACGAGCTGGGGTACAACATACCGCAAACCTATGCCAACTTCGTGTGGCTTCCCCTGGGGGAACACACCGCGGAATTTACCGAACTGGCGCGCGCTAACGCCCTAGCGGTGCGCGCATTCGATTCCGAGGGCGTGCGGGTGAGCATCGGCGAAGACGAGGCAAATGACCGCTTCATCAGCATCTGCGAGCAGTTCCCGCACAGAGTCTAAACTCCCTCAACTCGCGGGGTTGAGCTATGTCGCCGAGGGCTCGGGAAGAGACCGTGTTGGTTCTCGGCGACAACACTTAGACTGCTCCTCGCCCACGTAAGTATTCCGCGAATCAACATGCACACAGAAACGGTGCATTACGCCAGAAGGAAAGCATAGAAAACCGCACAATAAATCTTCACTTCGTTCTTAAGCGAGTAAAATAAGAGGAAATATGCCCAAGCCTTCCGCCCCGCGTGCCGAAACTCTCTGCGTGCGCTCGGCGTGAAGGACAGCTCGTATCTGCGTGGAGGATTGATGCACGAGAACGAAAAATATCCGGGAGTACCTGAACGCATCCAGCTCATGGATGAGAACGGCAAGGTACATGAGAACCCCACCTTCAGCTCTTATGTGCAGGACGTAGACGCAGAACAGCTTCGCGAAGCCTACCGCCTGATGTACATCACCCGCCGTATCGATGACGAAGGAACGGCACTTCAGAGGCAAGGGCAAATGGCTCTATGGGCACCCAGTCGAGGACAGGAAGCGGCGCAGATCGGCTCCGCACTGGCATTCGCGCCCAACGACTATATTTTTCCCTCCTACCGTGAACACGCGGTTGCCTTTGCCCGCGGTGTAGATTTTCGCGAACTCATCACGATTTTCCGCGGTTCACACACCCACGGGTGGGATCCTAAAAAACATAACTTCCACGTCTACACCAAAGTGCTTGCCGCACAAGTTACGCATGCGGTCGGTTACGCTATGGGCCTGAACTTTGATGCCGATATTGCGGCGGAAACCGGGCAGCTGCAGACAGGTCAAGGGCAGGCCACCAACCCCGAGAATGACACCGTGAAACCCGCCGTCGGCGTCTACTTCGGCGACGGTTCCTCCACCGAAGGCGAAGTCCACGAGGCCATGGTCTTTGCCGCATCCTACGATGCCCCCGTACTCTTCTTCGTGCAAAACAACCGCTGGGCTATTTCGGTACCCTTCGACGTGCAGTCGCGCGTGCCCATCTCAACCCGCGCCCAAGGCTACGGCTTTGAAGGACTGCGCGTTGACGGCAACGATGCGCTCGGCACCCTCGCCGTCACCCGCTATGCGCTCGATAAAATCCGCCGCGGCGAAGGCCCCGTGTTAATCGAGGCGGAAACATACCGTCTGGGCCCGCATACCACCGCCGATGACCCCACCAAATACCGTGACGACGAAGAACTCCAGCAGCGTCTGAACGCAGACCCGCTGATTCGCCTGGAAAAATATCTGCGCGAGAACGGGCACGCAGATGATGCCTTCTTCGAAAAACTCGCCGAAGAAGCACAAGAACTTGCTAACGGGGTGCGCGAGGCGGCGATTGCCTCCGAACCCTATGAATTCGACCGGTTCTTCGACCGCGCCTACGCCGAAGAACACCTTCAGGTAGAAGAAGAACGCGAGTTCTACCGCAACTACGTCGCAGGTTTCGAGGAGGACTAAGAATGAGCGAGCAGAATGCACAGGTTGAGCGCCTGACCCTGGCGAAAGCGATCACTCGCGGCCTCGACGACGCAATGGCAGATAACCGCAAAGTCGTGCTGATCGGCGAAGATATCGGCAAACTCGGCGGCGTATACCGCGTGACCGAAGGGCTTCTGGCGAAGCACGGGCAGAAGCGCGTGATGGATTCTCCCCTTGGAGAGGCCGGTATTGTGGGCACTTCTATCGGCATGGCGATGCGCGGCTATCGGCCCGTAGCCGAGATTCAGTTCGACGGGTTCGTCTTCCCCGCCTACAACCAGATCACCACACAACTCGCCAAAATCCACAACCGCAGCGACAAAAAATACGTTGTTCCGGTTACGATCCGTATTCCCTACGGCGGTGTAATCGGGGCGGTCGAGCATCACTCGGAATCGCCCGAGGCACTGTTCGCGCATACCGCCGGGCTGCGCATCGTAACACCGTCCTCACCGCATGATGCCTACTGGATGACTCGCAAATCCATTGAATGCGACGACCCGGTGATTATTTTCGAGCCCAAACGCCGCTACTGGCTCAAGGGCGAGGTGAACTTTGCGGACACCGATTTTGATCCGTTCCAGGCGCAGGTGGTGCGCGAAGGCACAGACGCGACCATCGTGGCATACGGTCCGCTGGTGCCGGTAGCGCTTGCCGCCGCAGAGGCTGCCGTCGAAGATGGGCGCTCGATCGAAGTCATTGATCTGCGGTCGATCTCCCCGATGGATGTACCCACCGTCGCCGCATCCGTGGTGAAGACCGGGCGCCTGATTGTTGCCCACGAAGCGCCGACCTTCGGGGGCATGGGCGGCGAACTCGCCGCCGCGATCACTGAGCGCTGCTTCTACAGCCTGCAGGCCCCGGTGCTGCGCGTGGGCGGCTACTATATGCCGTACCCGGTACCACGCACGGAGGACGAATACGTGCCCGATATTGACCGTATTCTTGAAGCCGTTGATCGCTCATTTGAATACTAAACCGTATATTCCATATTCCTTATATAACCCGCGAAGAATATTCCCGATAGGCTATATTCCCTAGCGAAAGGCATAAAATGTCCCAGATTTTTAATCTCCCAGATGTGGGTGAGGGTCTTACCGAGGCTGAGATCCTCACCTGGAAAGTCAGCGTTGGTAGCGAGGTCAGCATCAACGATGTTCTCGTCGAAATCGAGACCGCCAAATCCGTTGTGGAACTGCCCTCGCCCTACACCGGCACCGTGGAGAAGATTCTGGTGAGCGAGGGCGAGACGATCGAAGTTGGGACGCCTATTATCGCGATCTCCGGCAGTGCCGCATCCACTGCAGACGAACCGCAGGATGCGCCTGCCGCATCCGCCGATGAGGGCGAGAGCGGTAACCAGGCACTCGTGGGTTCGGGGCCCAAGGCCGATTCGGTGAAGCGCCGCGCCCGCAAGCGTCCCGCATCCGCAAGGGCTCAGAATGCCGCACCGCAGGCCCAGGTTTCACCCGCTCAGGAGATGCCGGTGGCGCATACCCCCTCGTCACCCGAGCCGCGCAATCAGGGGCTTTTCAGCGAGCTTGCCGAACGCGCCTCCAAATTCGTGGAAAACAGCCCGTTTAATACGGTGGTGCAGCGTTTCCAAGGCGGGGCTGAGGGGCCCGTCGTAACCGCACAGCCGACGCAGGAGCCGGTGCCGCATCGCCCATCGCTGGCGGCGCCACCCGTACGCTTGGCGGCAAAAGAGCTGGGCGTCGATCTGGCGAATGTGACCGCGACCGGCTCGCGCGGGCAGGTGACGAAACAAGACCTGTTGAACTATGTGGCGCATCTTAACGACGTGCAGGAGTCCACGAGCCAGCGTTTCTGGCAGTCCCCGTCCACACAGGGCGACCGCATGCAGCACATTCCGGTGCGCGGGGTGCGCAAGGCAACCGCGAAGGCTATGGTTTCTTCGGCGTTTAGCGCCCCGCACGTGTCGATTTTCGTGGACGTGGATGCCTCGCGCACCATGGAATTTATCAAGCGTTTGAAGAAGTCACGCCACTTCGAGGGCGTGAAGGTAACTCCGCTGCTGGTGCTTGCTGCCGCCGTGATATGGGCGGCAGAACGGAACCCCCAGGTGAATGCTACGTGGACGGACAGCGAGATTCAGATCAAGCGCTTTATGAACTTGGGCATTGCGGCGGCGACCCCACGCGGGCTGATGGTGCCCAATATCAAGGATGCGCAAGAGCTCTCTCTACGTGAGCTGGCGATCGCCTTGAATAACCTGACGACTCGCGCCCGTGAGGGGAAGACCCAGCCCGCCGAGATGGCAAACGGAACCCTGACGATTACGAATATCGGTTCGCTTGGCATCGATACGGGAACCCCGATTATCAACCCCGGCGAAGTGGCGATCGTTGCCTTCGGCACGATTAAGCAAAAGCCCTGGGTGGTTGATGGCGAGGTTATTCCGCGCTGGGTCACCACGCTGGGCGGTTCTTTCGATCACCGTGTGGTAGACGGTGACCTCTCGGCGCGTTTCATGGCAGATGTTGCCGCAATTCTCGAAGAACCCGCCATGCTTCTGGATATGTAGCGCTTACAAGTACAGTAACGCTCAAGGGCGCCGAAGGAGACACGAATCCTTCGGCGCCCTGGTGTATTTTTTGGGTCTTGAAACCACACATATTCTGTTTCTGGAATATTCCCGAGTTGGCATATAGCCATATCGTGCACACAAAAATGGGGGCAGGGTTCTCATGTCGTCACGAAACCCTGCCCCAATCACTATATTCCCTATGGGTTATATGCCTGAAACGTTATAACTCCTGGTCCACATAGTTTTGTGCGTAGCGTTCCACACGACGGTGATAGAGACCGCCCATCAGGCCGCCCAGAACCGCAGCGATGAAGGTGATGCAGAGAACCAACGCAACCGAAAGAATAGCGCTTGCCGTACCGTGCTGCGTATACCACTGCACGGAAAGGTTTGCGGAGCCTCCCTGGAAAACCTGGGGCGTGAAATAGGTGAGCAGGCTTGCCGCAAACATGATCATGACCTGCCACAGCCACACCGAAATGCCCTGCTTTGCGCTGGAGAACCGCGCCATGCGGCCAGCCACATACCCGCCAATGCAGTACGCCACCAGGTACGCGGCACCGGTTCCGATACCCTGCCAGAGGGCGAGCGCATCGTTCCCCGAGAATAGCCCACGCACAATAGGAGCCATGGAATCGTAGGGGGACCCGTGATTAGCCTCGACCACGGTTGCCGTAACCCAGAGCAAAAACTGCAAAACGCCCATTGCGGCGAACCAGCCCATCAGCCCGGGAATAACCTGAAGTCGCCCGTAGCGTGCTTTCTGAAGCTCGAACGCAGTTGCCGCCGTGAGAATGGGGGCGTGCTCGTCGGTATCTTCACCGTCTTCTATGAGGTAACCCTGCGTGGGGGAAGGAGCAGACACGGCCACAATGGCATCGCTGTCGCCGACTTCCCTGGGCGTTGTGGGATGTTCGGGGAGCGGGGGAAGCGCCTCCGTACTGTAGGTAACCATGCTGCTGGGCACGGCGGGGCGCAACTGATCCACGGAGTCGCTGCTGGCAGACTCGTCGGAATCTTCTAACCAGCCGAAGGAAGAATCGCCATCGCGTGAACGTTCCTTGGCGGTACCCGCATCAGTCTTCACCTGCGCATTGGCGGATGAAGAGCTTTCCTCAAGATATTTCTGCTGGTCGGCGGCAGAGAGAGGACGGGTTTTCTCTTCGGCTATATCATCGACCGGTACATCCTTGGGGGAGAGCACGACGGTCGGGTCGTCGCTCTCAAAAGCGGCGTCCCATGCGTCATGAGAGCTCTCCCGAAGCTCACTCTGGTTCGTTTTATCCTTCGCGTGAGCGGTATTTTCTTCAGCAGGGGTATTGTGATGGGGACCTGAGGTATTCTTTGGGGTAGATGTCATGGTCTCCTCCATATCGGTGGTTGGCATCTGAGAATTTTTATCTTTATATGCTCATAAAAACTGTGGCGCTTGTGGCGCTCAGTTTAAGGGTCGGAAGTTGAGCGATATTAAAAGTTATCAGCTTCAAGGCGCGCATAAAATTCCTGCGCTTGCGTCATTTCCTGGTCGCTGTATTGGTGCGGATGTGCCGGTCGCTGCTGCGGGTCAATCGTGCGGATAGTGCGCGCCGGATTACCGGCGACGATCGTGTTCGCGGGAACGTCTTTCGTGACCACAGACCCCGCCCCGATCACCGCGTTTTCGCCGATCGTGACGCCTCCAAGAATAATGGCTCCGCCGCCTATCCACACGTTATTGCCTACCGTGATCGGCAGAGCGCCCTCCCAAAAATTGATGCGATCCTGAACATTAATCGGGTGGGTGGGGGTGAGGAACTGGCAGCCGGGGCCGACGAACACGTAGTCGCCGATGGTAATGGGGGCTACGTCTAGGAACGTGGTGTTGAAATTGAAGAAACAATACTTGCCAATATGGGTATTGACCCCAAAATCGAAGGCAACCGGCGGGCGCATCTGGGTATGCTCGCCTAGGCTGCCCAAGTAGTCGCGGAGCACATGCATGCCGTGGGCGTGCTCGCCGCGCGCATAGTACTGCTCGAAAAACTTGACCGCTTGGTAGATAGAATCGCCGACTTGCTTATTCTCCTCGGTAGAGCGGTAGGCTTTGCCCGCCGTCATACGTTCAAAAGCCTCGCTGAGGTTCTGGCGGTTGGGCTTGCTCATGAGTGAGTCCCTCCCATCCAGAAGTACATGATGAGGATAATTGCTAAGCCGATGAGAATCACGATGCCGCCCAGAATGGCGAAGCGTTTCGAGATTTCTCGGAGCAGCTTTTTAAACTGCTCATCGGTAATGTCATGCCTGTTGCTCATACACCTAGTATCTCAGAAAGGCCCCACCGGATGCAGGCTTACTGTATAGCGCCCTCAACTAGGGCTTGAACACAGGGAACTGGGCTAGGCGCTAGGGCTGAACTTTGCTCTGGCGGCGGCGAGAAAACACACGCACGAGCACAATGATAAAGACAATGCAGAGCGTAAAGTCGATGAGGGTAACAGCCTGTCCGAGCCAGTAAGCAATTATATATACAGCGTTTGCACCTTCGAGATAATGACCGATACCGCCTGGGTGATACAGAAGCCCCAGGAAGATAAGCATGAAGAGGTCAAGCCCATGATGCAGCGCACCCACGATATTGGCTCCGAGGATAAACCCTAAATACCGTGACCGCAGATAAAATACTGTCGCGGTGATCTGCAGAGCCCAGTAGAGCACAGTAACGAGGATAGGTGAGGATGTATATACCGGGAAATAATTGAGAGAACTCGGATAAAAGATGGCAAGAAAAGTCTGAGCCATGAGCGCAAGCGTTATACCTGCTAATCCCAAACGCATACCGTAGAGTTTCCGGAGAGGAAGAGCCGGGCGTGTGGTGCCCGCTGCCGAGATCTGCGAGCTCGAATTCTGGTGCGTGGGATTATCGCCGGAAGACTTCTCACTCATATTCTCCACCGTAACATTGCGATGTGTGCTGATGCATGTGGTGTACGTCGTTGTATATAGAGACGTCGCAAGTGGGAGCGAGTGTATGGTCGAAGAAACCTCGAATACTGCTCGCGGAATGGGGCGGGATGCTCGCCGAATGGGAGCACACAGCGCGTCGCGGGTTGAGCGAAACACTCTCAGCAGGCACAATCGAAGCATGACTGACCCGCAATATCACGACTCGCATCCGCACGATGCCCAGGCTTCCGCGCAGGAATCTCAAAGACCCGCACCCGCTCAAACTACGCCTGATGCCGCTTCCGGGCAGAACCCGCTGGCGCATCGCCCCTGGCTCAAAAATTATTCACCCGGCGTCGCCGTAGACGTTCACCTGCCCGAAACCTCGCTGAGCCACCTGATTGACGATGCTGTCCGCGAGGTTCCCCACAAGGTCGCCCTCGAATTCTTCGGCGCAACCACCACCTATGCTGAACTCGGCAGTCAGATCGACCGCGCCGCCGAAGGGCTGCGCCTGGCCGGGGTGCAGGCGGGGGATCGGGTCGCCCTGATTCTGCCCAACTGCCCGCAGCATATTATTGCCTTCTACGCGATTCTGCGCCTAGGCGCTATTGTCGTGGAGCACAACCCCCTCTACACCGGCGCCGAACTGAGGCACATGTTCGAGGACCACGGCGCGAAGGCCGCCATCGTGTGGGATAAAATTTCCGGGCATATTACGAGCCTGCCCGCAGACATCAAACCAGCGCATATTTACGCCGTGAACCTTATTAAAGCGATGCCAGTCTTCACCCGCGCGGCGCTCAAACTGCCGGTCAAAAAGGCGCGCGAATCCCGCGAAAAGCTCGAAGGCGCCGCCCCTGGAACCACAAGCTGGGCGCAGCTGCTCAAGAGGCCGCCGATCGACCCCGACTTTAAACGGCCCACCGCCCACGACGTAGCGCTCTTGCAGTACACCTCCGGCACCACCGGACTGCCCAAGGGCGTGATGCTCACCCACCGCAACCTCGAATCGAACGGGCGCATGGGCGAAGCCTGGATTAAACCCAGCGACGACGAATGCATCTACTCGGTGCTGCCTCTCTTCCACGCCTACGGCATGACCTTAGGTGTGACGATTGCGGCACTGTGCCGCGCCCGGCTGGTGCTCTTCCCAACCGTCGATATGGGCCTGATTACTAAGGCGATGAAGAAGACTCGCCCCACGATTCTGCCCGCAGTACCTCCGGTCTACCGCCGCCTGATGGATGTCGCCAAAGAGCAGGGCATATCGCTGCAGGGCGTTCGCTATGCGGTTTCGGGCGCCATGAACCTGCCGCCCGAGCTGGTGGCAGAGTGGGAGGATGCATCCGGCGGGTACATGGTTGAGGGGTACGGGCTGACCGAGTGCGCGCCGCTCGTCTCATGCAACCCGCTCAACGATACGCGCCGCGCCGGGTCAATCGGCATTCCCTTCCCCTCAACCGACATTCGCGTGGTAGACCCCGAAACTCTTCAGGATGTGCCGCTCGGCGAAGAGGGCGAGCTGTGGGTTCACGGCCCGCAGTGTTTCGCCGGGTACTGGAAACGCGAAGAAGACACGCAGAAAACCATTACGGCTGACGGCTGGCTGCGCACCGGCGATATTGTGCGCCTGGACGAAGACTACTTCATCCAGATCGTGGATCGTATTAAGGAAGTCATCATTACCGGCGGGTTCAACGTTTCACCCACCGAAGTGGAAACCGCCCTGAAACAGCACGATTCCGTGGCGGATGCGGCGGTCGTGGGCATCCCGCAGGCCAGCGGGGGAGAGATGGTGGTCGCCGCCGTGATTCCTGCCGAAGGGCACGCGGTTGATGAACATGCACTGCGCGAGCACTGCTATGCGCGCGTGACCCGCTATAAGGTGCCGCGCAAGATTGTGGCGGTGGACGATCTGCCCCGGTCGATGCTCGGCAAGATTCTGCGCCGCAAGGTACGTGAACAGTTAATCGCCAGCGGGGAGCTTGACTAAAAACACGCTCTGGCACAACTGCGAGTTCGAGCGTCAAGGCAGAAAGCTGTCTTTTATACCTCTTGTGTGACTCTGAATCCTTAGTTACGGTGGGGACCGGAACCTCTTAATGGAATCGTAATTATTCTTCAGAGGAGTTGATACCAATGCATCAGATATCACCTGAAGGAATTGCCTTCTTGAAAGAGAAAGAAGGGTTCAGGAGTGACGCCTACTACGACGTGGCGGGTGTTCTCACGATTGGTTACGGGCATTCGATCTATGCGCCCAGTATTGAGGAATACCCCATCCATGAGGGGCAGCATATCACCGAAGAAGAAGGGGAAAAGATCCTTCGCGCAGATTTGAAACCTACCGAAGCCGTTGTGAATTCTGCTGTTACTCGTGAAATTACTCAGAAGCAATACGACGCGCTCGTGTCATTCACCTTCAATCTGGGCGCGGGTACCTTTAAGTCGAGTGACGTTCTCGAACTCACGAACCAGGGAAATTATCAGGCCGCCGCAGATGCTCTGCTGCAATATTCGCACGCTGGCGGAAATTTCATCCCGGGGCTGTATAAGCGCAGGGAGCAGGAAAGGGCTATGTATGTTTCTTCGCTTCCCCAAGCATAAGAATCAGTGCGGCGCGACGTCAGGGTTGGCTACCATGACGGGTTCTTGGGGGAGAAGCTCTAAAGCTTCCGAATCGGTGAAGGCTCTGAATAGCTACTCAGTGACTGGGGGTGCGTGAGCTGGTCTAACGGATACGCTCTACAAGACTACGAGATTTCCGGAGAGCTGAGTTACTAGGCTGTAATTAAGGGCTACGTCTTTGTTGCATATCGGCTCGGCTTTGCGAGCTGAGCCTCCTCAGAATTCGATACGACACGCGGACGGGTTGGTTTCACCAAAAATTTTGGTGAAACCAACCCGTCCGCGTGCGGGTACACAAATTTTGGGGCGTAACGCATCCCACACAAGGGGTTTCTCAAGATTCACTAGCTTTCGCCCGAAACGACGGTCATGCCGCGATGACCAGGCTGGGATTATGCTATGCGCTCAACACGGCACGAGAGGTATATATGATAATCATAGGGAATTTTTGATGAAAGTATTTACAAGGAAAACATAAAAGCTAAACATTCATTCTAGTAATTCTTTTAATAATTTACGGAGACACTAATTTTGTTTCTTAGGCGGAAATAAATATATGTGAATAATTGATGCGTAAATAGAGAAAATAAACAATTGACAGACCAAATTTGAAATGTATACTTGAAACATCACTGTTACATATATCTATGTCTTCCAACCACTTCAAGGACTAAAAAATGAGTGTGACCACACCCCACCCCAAGCGCTGGGCCATCCTCGGGTTTATGTGCCTAGCGTTGGTTGTGACCGGGCTGGACTCGCTCATTGTCGCGGTTGCCATACCGTCTATGGAGACTGGACTACAGGCAACGGGCGAACAATTGCAATGGGTTGTTGCAGCCTATTCACTTGCATTTGCCGCACCACTACTTTTCTTTGGCGGTCTTGCCGACAGAATCGGACATAAACTAAGTTTTCTAGCCGGTATGTTTATTTTGCTGCTTGGTTCAATACTTGCGGCTTTCTCTATTAATGCAGAAGTACTTATTTTTTCACGAGTAATTATGGGTCTCGGATCAGCATTTATTATGCCTTCGACCCTAGCACTTATTCGTGATATTTTTCCAGACCATGAACGTGCTAAAGCTCTCGGAATTTGGGTGGGAATGTCCTCGCTGGGTATTCCGCTCGGTCCCATTGTGGGCGGATTGCTGCTCAAAAGTTTTTCGTGGGGATCCATTTTCTTGGTCAACGTGCCTATTATTGCCGTGGCATTCTTAGCATGCCTGATGCTCGCCCCGGAATCCTCAAAAAAGCACTCTTCCCGCCTGGACTTCTTCGGGCTGATCCTTTCGATTTTCGGACCTGCTCTGCTGGTGTACGGCATTATCGCCGCCCCGGAAGCAGGCTGGACCTCAAGCTTGACGCTGACCCTGCTGATTGCGGGTGTGGTGCTGAGCCTCATCTTCATCGTGTGGGAGCGCCGCAGCGCATCGCCCATGCTCAGCCATGAGGTCTTCCGTAACCGCCGGTTCGGCGGGCCGCTGCTGACGATCTCTTCGGTATTTTTTGGGGTCTTCGGCGGGCTGTTCATCATGACTCAGCATTTGCAGTTCGTTCTAGGGCTTGACCCTTTTACATCCGGTCTGCATATGCTCGCCATGTGTTCGGCGGTTCTCGTGGCACCGATCTCGCCCAAACTCGTCGAAAAGTTTGGGCTGGGTCCCGTCTCAGCTACCGGCCCTCTCATGGTCGCCCTCGGCATGGTGCTTCTGGCTATCAGCCCCTCGCCCAAGAGCGGGCAGGTTGTGGTAGCGCTCTTCACGTTCGGTCTGGGTGTGGGTTTTGGCGCCCCGGCCTCCGTGAACTCGATCATGGAATCGACCCCCAAGAAACAAACCGGCGCGGGCTCGGCGGTTGCCGATGTTGCTATGCAGCTCGGCGGCGCCCTGGGTATCGCGCTGATGGGAAGTATCGGAATCGCCACCGCAACGGCACAATCGCCCCGAGGCGTAGCCGCTGCGTGCTGGGTAGGTGCGGCAGTCGGGCTTTTGGGTGCTGTTGCCGTCTTCACCGTGCTTCCCAAAACTGGCGCACCCGCCGTTGAACGAGCGGTCGCGCCAGAACCCGCAGCTAAGTTGCCCTAGGCCAGCTGCACATATTTTTCAACCAACCACAGACAACCATCAGAACCTAACTCAAACTTCCGAAACGTTCCGATGGTATCTCCTACCCACACGGTAGGGATGAAAAAGGAATGAACGCTATGAACACCGACGAAATCAGCAGAATTCATAACAGACGCCAGATAACGCACGATACGGTGCGCTGCCTGAGCACTCGAAGCCTTCCGACATTCAGATCCTCGCTGACCCAACCTCACGGGCAGCGGCGTACTCCCAGGTATACGCCGGGATAGACAAGCCGCTGCGCTTTCGGTCTTTCGCAACCCGCATCCATCGTGAATCCGCAGGAATATCAAGGGATCATCACACCTTCACACCAGAGTGACCATACTTATGTCTTTTTGATATTGAGAATCTTCACCATATTGCCCGTATCCAGCGGCAGGGCATAACAACACCGATAACGCACACCCAAGGAGCTTACTTACCCGCACGCAGTAAGCCCCGCGGGACCCCATAACCACGTGCAACATACACCAACCACAGCCAAAGGAGGAGGGCATATGACCCTCATATACGAGTCGGCACCAGAGCTCGACGAAACTATCACGATAGACCCGGATATAGAAGATCTGCACTATGACCGTACCGTCGATCGTCATAAGGTACACCGTGCAGCGGTTTCCGAAGTTTTCCTCACGGATATTCGCCGGCAGAGCACGCAGCATGTGCTTGTGGCGGCGCAGCTGCCCTCATCGCACAGCTTCTTTCACGACAGCATCTACAACGATGCCGAAGGAACCCCCGATGCGCTCCTGCTGCTCGAAATTGCGCGGCAGGCGACAATCGCCAGCGCCCACGAAGTCGGTGTAGACGTCGGAAACACCCTGATCTCCAACGAGTTTGGGCTCACGATTTATCCGCACGAAATCGCCGCGCTAAACCCCGAAGACACCAACCTGCTGATTCGCAACTACTTCGACTGGACCTCCATTCGGCGCGGTGCCCCGCGTTCCGGTCGGTGCTACCAGCAGCTCATCATGGGCAACCGGGTGATCGCCGAGCACTTCAGCGGCGGGCGCATCCTCACCAAAAACCAGCTGCAGATTCTGCGCAGCGAATACCGCGGCACCCCACCGCCCACGACCGCGAACCTGCACGAGCTGACCTTCACAGACGTGCAGGATCCCATCGCCCCCGAGCGTGTGGGCAGGCGCAATCCCCTCAACGTGGTGATCTCGCAGCTGAACACTGCCGAAGCCCCGAGTGCGCAGGTGACCCCGAACGTGGCGAATAAGGCGCTTTTCGACCACGCCTACGACCACATCACCATGCAAATTTTGACCGAGGCGGCACGGCAGCTCTACCTGGCAACCCGCCCGGATAGCGAGCGCGCCCCCGAAATTTCCTCAATACGCGGGAACTTCCTGGCGTTCGCAGAACTCGATTCACCCGTGCAGATCCGTGCAACCGCGCCCGGGGAATTCGTGGTTGAACAAGATAACCGGCAGATCGCGGATTTCGCGCTCAAAAGCTAGATGACAAGGACCTTTATGTCGCCCGACTACAACACCACGAAATATGTGTGGACGGACTTCGGCGGAGTACTCACCCCGCCGGTCAGCCACACGATGCGCGTCTTCTGCCAGAAATACGGGCTCACCGAGTCCCAGCTGCGCGCGGGATTTGAGGCGGTCGCCCGCAACCACAACCTCACCGACCCGCTGGAACTCGTCGATACGCCCCTGATGAGCGAAAAAGAGTGGCTGAGCGAAATTTCCGAACAGGTAGGCGGGGCATTCCAGCTCGATACCCTCGCCGACGACTGGTTCCGCGACCGCGAGCCCAACGCATCCTGGGTGGCGTACCTGCACGAGATCAAGGCGCACGGTGTGAAGGTAGGGCTGATCTCAAATATGGTGCCCACCTGGGATAACCACTGGCGCGCCATGCTCAACGAACCCGGTCTTTTCGACGATATTGTGCTCTCCTTCGAGGTCGGATACCGCAAACCGCAGCGCGGTATCTACGACTACGCCGCAGAACTTGCCGGGGTGAACCCGGCGCAGTGCATCCTCATTGACGACCTTGCGCGTAACTGCGAAGGCGCCCGTGCAGCCGGGTGGGATGCCATCGAATTCACCACAACCGAAGAGTGCGTGAAACAGCTGCACCCCCTGCTCTCACCGGCAGAGGAAACAGTTTAAACCCCGTGACCGGAAGGTCACCCAACGAAAGGAAAACCCATGGGTAAGTGGGGAAATATTATCGAAGACATGATGGCGCAGATGCCCGAAGACCTGCGCACCGTTGCCCTCGGCGTGGCTGAGATTTTCACGAACATGGATATCGAAACCGCCCGCAAGTACATTCACCCCGACTTCGTCGATCATGAGGCGAGCGAAGGCGTTGGCGGTGGCCCCGAAGGGTACCTGGCAACCGCAAAATACATGAACCAGGCGTTCTCCGATGCCTCGTGGAAGCCCCAGAAGATCGTGGCAAGCGCGGACGGTCAGCACTACACCATGGTGATCAAGTTCAGCGGCGTTCACACCGGCGAGTTCATGGGTATTCCCGCCACCGGTAAGCCCTTCGAGATTCACCACCTGCACCTATTCCGTGTTGAAGACGGCAAGGCAATCGAGCACTGGGGCGGGCGCGATGAGCTCGGCCTGCTGCGCCAGATCGGTGTTCTCAACTCCGAGTACCCCACCCCCGCAGATGCCGGGCAAGCCGTCTTCGCCTAAAACACGGGCGAAACACGCATTCACGCATCCCACGTAACGCTATTGAGCACCGCGCGGCGAACTACCACGGCACGCGATACGCCGTGAACCCGCCGCAGCATAAGAACCAAACCTTTTAAGGAGTCAGATGACACACCAGAAGCGCCCAGGATGCGCCCTCGTCACCGGAGCGTCGGGAGATATTGGCGCACAAATCGCGCTCAGACTGGCGCAGGACGGATGGAATATAGCCGTCGGCTACGCCACCGGAATCGAGCGCGCCGAAGAGGTTGCCGGGCGCATCCGCGAGTGCGGCGTGTCAGCGATGCCCATCAAAATTGACGTCACCAGCACCACCTCAGTTGATGACGCCTTTGATGCGCTCGAAGACTCGTTAGGGCAGGTCACCGTGCTGGTCAATAACGCCGGAATTCGTTCCGACGGGCTGGTTGCGGGGCTCAGCGACGACGAATGGGATGCGGCGATTTCGACAAACTTAAGCTCGGTTTTTCGTACCTCTCGGCGGGCGTTGGGGCCGATGATTCGCGCACGTTTTGGGCGAATCATCAATATTTCCTCGATTCTCGCCGGGAGGACAATCGCCGGAACCGGCAGCTATTCCGCCGCGAAAAGCGGAATTTTGGGAATAACCCGCGCGATTGCTATCGAGGTGGCGCGACGTGGGGTGACCGTGAACGCGGTATGCCCCGGACTCGTTGAGACCTCAATGACCGAAGAGGTTGAAACCTTCACCCAGTCGGTGCAGCGCGCCGTGCCGATGGCTCGCCCCGCGCAGGCACGCGATATTGCCGAGTGCGTGGCGTTCCTCGCCAGCGACCGCGCCGACTACATTACCGGGCAGAGCATTGCGGTAGATGGTGGGCTGAGTGCTCAGGCGTTTTCGCTGAACTAGGTTCGCGCTCGCCCCGAGCAAGCTCGCCGTTTGCCGGATAAGTTCACGGGTATCCGCCGTGAACAAAAGATAACCAACCACAGAAAACACCAGATAATCCGATCAGGAGAGAACCATGACTGAGACCCCCGTTAACACCGCATCCCTGGAAGAGTTCGTGACCCAGCAGGTGATCGACATGGGCGTGCCCGCCAGCACCGTCAAACTCGACGCCAAAATCGATTCGATGGGGCTCGACTCCCTGGATGTTGTTGAGCTCACCCAGGCGGTCAAGAAGCAGCTGATGATTCCCGTCAAGCCCAAGGATTTTGAAAACGCCGCCACCCTGCAGGATGCCGTAGATATTATTCGTGAAAAGGCACAGGAGAAGTGAGTACGAGAGTAGTCATCACGGGAATCGGTGCCGTCACCCCGCTGGGTGTTGGCGCCGAGACGCTGCATGAGCGTGCCGTGGCGGGCTTGAGCGGGCTGAACGACGAAAACGAGAACGGGCTGGGCGGCAAGGTTGGGCGATGCCTCGACTTTGACGTGAAGAACCCGCTCAGTCGCCGCGAGATGCGCCGCATGGACCGGTACACCCAGCTTGCCGTGGCGGCGGCCGATGAGGCTATCGCGCAGGCGGGCTGGGGCGGCGGACTGCCGTGCGATGCGCGGCGCATCACCTGCTATATCGGCACCGCTATCGGCGGGCTGGACACCCTCGAAACGCAGCATTTAGTGATGCACACCGAGGGCGCCGAAGAAGTCTCGCCGCTGACCGTGCCCATGATGATGGCGAACGCCGCGCCCGCGCATATTTCCATGCGCCACGGGCTGCACGGCGAAACAACCGCAATCGTCACGGCGTGCTCCTCGGGGGCACAGGCGATTATCGCCGGTGTGCGCAGTATTCTGCTGGGCGAGGCGGATGCAGCCGTCGTCGGCGGCGCAGAGGCGGGGACCACCCGGTTCACCCGCGCTATCTTCAACGCCGCCGGGGCGATCTCGCCCGACGGGAATTCGACCCCCTTCGATGAGGAGCGCAACGGCTTCAACCTGGGGGAGGGTGCCGGTATTCTCGTGCTCGAATCAGCCGAGAACGCCCGCGCCCGAGGTGCCGAGATACTGGGCGAAATCGCAGGGTACGGGCTCTCCTCGGATGCCCACCACATTACGGCGCCGAACCCGGACGGCATGTATGCGGCCTACGCCCTCAACCGCGCGCTTGAAACCGCGGGGGCAACCCCCGAACAGGTATCGTACGTGAACGCCCACGGCACCGGAACCGAGCTGAACGATACGACCGAAGTGAACGTGCTGCGGCAGGCGCTCGGGGATGCCCTTGAGGACATCCCGGTTTCCTCCACGAAATCGGCAATCGGGCACCTCTTCGGGGCTGCGGGCGCCGTCGAGACCATCGCCACGCTTCAGGCGCTTCGGCACGGGCAGGCACCGCCCACCCTGGGGTTGAAAAACCTGGATAAGCGACTGGGATGGGTGCGCATCAGCGGCGAACCGCAGGATTTAGCGCCCGGCACGTTCAGCGCGGCCGACGGCACGCCTAAAAGGCTGGGACTCTCAAACTCCCTGGGCTTCGGCGGGCACAACGTGACCCTGGCGATACGCGCATGAGTACCCGGCAGTCTCCCGAGGATGCGCCACTGGCGGCGGGACGTGCATCCGCAGACCCGCGATACGCGGCGTTTCTCGAATGCGCCTACCACCCTGCCTCCAGCACGGCAGCCGATGCGGATCTCACGCAAGCGGGAAACCCCGCCGCCGAAGACCCGGAGAATGGCGGGGAATACCGCGTGTTCCTGCGGTACGATACGCGCATCGCCCCCGATGTGAGTGGGCCACTCAAGCTGAGCGTGACCGACGTGGAATACCTGCAAGACCTGCACCGCCAGGGGATCGAGGCGCTCGGGCGCGAGGCGCTCGGCGTGAAATCCGCCGACCATTTCGTGCTTCGCGGCGCAGGGCTGAGGTTCACCCCGCATGTTCTGGGCGGCGACGTTCGCGGCCCCGACACAACCGGCGTAGACGAGCCGATCGAGCTGAGCCTGCACGTTCCCGTGAGTACCATCCGCCGCAGGCGCGGGCAGCCGTGCTATGCGATCAGCGGGGCGATCACTCTCTGGGTGGGCGATACCTGCCTGGCCGAAAGCGACGGCGCGGCGCTCTTCCTCACCGCCGATACCTTCGAGGAACTGCGCGGTGAACTCGGGGACACCGCAGAAATCCAGGCTGCGACTGTCGCCGGTGGCGCATCCGCCGAACCCCCGAAGGCTGTGCGCGTGTGGGGAACGCCGTACGGGCACGTGCAGGCTGCCCCCGCGAGTCTGTGCGGGGTGAGCGACGCATCCCAGGTTTTGATCGGAAACGTGCGCCATAACGATACGGCTCACGGTACCGAAACCGCCCAAGAACAGGTGGAAGAGCCGCGGGAGAAAACCTCGGAACGGTCCCCTCAGAACCCGCCGGGAGCCCCCGTACTAGCCCAATGCCGCATCGTGCCCACAGCCCCGCCACGGCATTTCGACCGCCCGCTGGACCACTATCCGGGGCTCATGATGGCAAGCGCAGCCCGGCAGTTCGCGGTGGCGGCGCTCGCGCATCGTACTGGGGCAGACCCCGCGAACCTGCGTGTGGCGGAAGAAACCCACGAGTTTTTCGAGTTCGTGGAGCTCACCGAGATTCCAACCCTCAACCTGCTGTGGTGCGAGAAACACCGCGATACCTATCAGACAGAGATCACCGTGAATCAGGGCGGCGCCGTTAAGGCACGCAGCCGATTCACCTTTATGTAGAAATTCAAGAAAGGCACCATGAGTGTGACAATTTCGGGCGTTGGCGCCGCCGTGCCCAATGACCCCATTCCAAACAGCGAATTCGCCGCGCTCGGCGTGGACGACGAATGGATTGCCAGTCGCACTGGAGTGCGCCAGCGCCACCACCTGCGCCAGGAGCAGACTCTCGCCGAGCTGGCGCTTGAAGCGAGCGAGAAGGCGCTTGCGGATGCCGGTATAAGCGCCGAAGAAATCGACTTTGTGCTTGCCGCAACCACAACCGCCGACCAGGTTTCGCCGGGGCTCGCGCCCGTCGTTGCCGCAGGTTTAGGCGCCCCGCAGGTGGGCGCGGTCGATCTGAACGCCGCATGTTCCGGGTTCCTGTACGCCCTCGACTACGCCGCCTCAAAAATCGAGCAGGGCAGTATCGACCGGGCGCTCGTCATCGGTGCCGATGCAATGTCACGCCTGACCAACCCCGAGGATGCGGGCACGGCGGTACTCTTCGCCGACGGTGCCGGTGCCGCTATCGTACAGGCGGCCCCCGAGGTGAGCGAGGACGAATACCCCTATATGTGTTCGTTCGGTTCCGATGGCAGCCAGGCGCAGGCGCTGTATATTTCTGACTCCACGCAGCAGGTGGTGATGGACGGTGCCGAGGTCTATATGGCGGCGGTGGATGCGATGTCCGAGGAAATCACCTACGTACTCGACTCGTGCGGTATCGACCCGGAGAGGATCGACCAGCTGGTCTGCCACCAGGCCAACGGAAGGATTATGGCGGCGGTTGCACGGCGGCTGCGCTGGGATTCCTCCAAAGTGCTCTCATATATCGACCGGTACGGGAACACCTCTGCCGCCTCCATCCCGATTACCCTAGCCGTCGGGCAACAGGAGGGGCACGTGAAACCGGGAGACTTGCTGGCGCTGACCGCCTTCGGGGCGGGATTCACCTGGGGCGCGGGCGTAATCGGATTCAAAACCACCGCCTGAGCGCTGGCGGCCAGGGCGCATCCCGGTTGCGTGCAGCTAGAATCCGTCACCGTATTTCACTCTTATGCCACCCACACCCCTCATAAAAAGAGCTTTTATGAGGGGACTGACAGATAGGCGTTAACATGCCCAACAGCACACTACAATGCCCGCCGCAGCAGGTGCAGAACGGTGTGAGCGATGACCTGCTCATCACCGCTCACGCCGCCATAATCGCGGGCAGGCACTTTAATCAGCAGGCGAGCAACCTCGCCAAACAGGGATATATGGGGGCGTACCCCTCATCCCTGGGGCAGGAGGCATGCCAGGTAGCCGCCGCCCTCGCCTTAGAACCCGCCGACTGGCTTTTCCCCACCTACCGCGATTCGGTCGCCGTCATGAGCCGGGGTATTGACCTTGCCGAAGTCCTCTCGCCCTTCCACGGGTCTTCGCACTGCGGGTATGCCCCCACGAAAACGCATACCGCCCCGGAGGCAACCCCGCTCGCCACGCATACCGCCCACGCGGTCGGGCTGGCGATGGCGGCAAAATTTGCCGGTGATTCCACGGTAGCCCTCGCGATGTGCGGCGATGGCTCCACAAGCGAAGGCGACTTTCATGAGGCGCTTAACCTCGCCGCCGTCTTCGAGGCACCCGTCGTCTTCCTCGTGCAGAATAACGGGTACGCTATCTCAACCCCCGTATCCCGGCAGATGCGCGCGGCAAGTATCGCCGCGAAGGGTGAAGGGTACGGCATGCCTGCCTACCGGGTTGACGGCAACGACTTTGAGCAGGTGTACCCCCGCCTGCACGAAGCCGTCGAGCGCGCCCGCGCCGGTGGCGGCCCCACCCTGATTGAGGCGATGACCTACCGCATGGGGCCGCATACGACCTCCGACAACCCCGATCGGTACCGCAGCCGTGAAGAAGTTGAGCAGTGGCGCGGGCGTGACCCGCTCACCCGCATTCAGCATCAGATGTACCAGCGCCTGCCGAACGCGAAGACCCATATCGAAAACGCGATCTTAGCCGCAGAAAAGATCGCCTCCGAGGCTCGCACCAGCATGATGCAGCTGCAGATGCCCGACCCACAGGATCTTTTCGCCCACGTGTATGTGAACCCGCCGGCAACCCTGAGCGCCGTCGCCGAGGAGTACGCACAACAGCACGCCGCGCAGAATGGAGAAAACGCATGAGCCAGCAGGCAGCAGATACTCAGGTACGCGACGCGAAGACCGCATCTGACACCGCACCTCAGGCGCCGAAATCGACCCAATCCCGCTCGGATGCGGTGCAGCGAACCTCAATGGTGGGCGCCCTCAACCTGGCCTTGGGCCACGAAATGCAGCATAACGACCGCGTGGTGATGTTCGGCGTGGACGTAGGCACCCTCGGCGGTGTTTTCCGTGTGACCGACGGGCTGACCGAACGGTTCGGTGAGGAACGCTGCTTCGACACCCCTATTTCTGAGGCGGGAATTATGGGGGCTGCGATCGGCATGGCAATGTACGGGTTCCGCCCCGTGATCGAAATGCAGTTTGACGCTTTCGGCTACCCCGCCTTTGAACAGATGGTGAGCAATCTGGCGAAAATGCGCAACCGCACGCGCGGCGACCTCTCCATGCCCGTGGTGGTGCGCATGCCCTACGGCGGCGGGGTGGGTGCCGTGGAGCATCACAGCGACAGTTCGGAGGGGTACGCCGCGCATACTCCCGGGCTGCACGTGTACACCCCCTCCAACCCTTCGGATGCCTACCATATGCTGCGCCAGGCGATTCGCAGCGACGACCCGGTGATTTTCTACGAACCCAAGCGTCTGTACTGGGAAGAGGGTGACCTTGATACCTCGGCGAACCCTCTGCCGATTGGGCAGGCACGAATTTGCCGCCCCGGCGAGGACGTAACCCTTATCAGCTACGGGCCGACGGTACCGATGGCGCTTGCCGCCGCCGAAACCGCCGCCGAATACGGGTACAGCGTTGAGGTGATCGATCTGCGCACCCTCACCCCGTTCGACGAACACACCGTATGCGAAAGCGTGATGCGCACCGGCCGCGCCGTCATGGTACACGAGGCCCCGCAGACCGGCGGATTCGGCGCCGAGGTGGTGGCGCGCATTACCTCACGCTGTTTCGATTACTTAGAACGCCCCGTAGAGCGTGTGACCGGCCTGGACGTGCCCTATCCGCCACCCGGGCTGGAACACCTGTATTTGCCAAACGAAGAGAAGATTCTGGGCGCTATCGCAACCCTCTACGCCGAGAACGACTAGGAGAAACACGCCATGACTGATACACCGCACGCTTCATCCGCCCCGAGCCCCGAACCCTTACCGCCCGAGGGTTCCGACGCTTCCGGCTACCCCTTCACCTTTTACCTACCGGATTTGGGGGAGGGGCTTCGCTCGGGCGAGATTATCGAGTGGCTCATCAGCGAAGGCCAGCGGGTTGAGCTGGATCAGGTGCTCGTGGTGGTCGAAACCGCTAAATCCACGGTCGAAATCCCCTCGCCGGTCGCGGGCGTCGTGGTGCGTCTGCTCGAACCGGTCGGTCAGGTTGTCGACGTGGATGCGCCCCTCATCGAGCTGCGCACCCCCACCCCGCAGACCCAGGCGCCCATGGCTGGTGCAGAAGCCCCCGCGAAGGATTCAGCCGATAAGCTCCCCGCCAAATCCGGCGCGGGAGAGAGCAAACACCTGGTGGGCAGGGGCAAAATGCCCATCAAACCCGGCGGCACCGGTACCGCGCTGCCGCCAAAATCCGCCAAAACTCAAGGCGGTAAGGCCCGTTCGGGTGCCAAAGTTTCGCCCGCCGTGCGCAGGCTCGCCCGCTCCCTCGGAGTCGATCTGAAAACCGTCACCGGAACCGGCGCAGGCGGCGCTATCACCCCCGAAGACGTACAAACCGCCGCCGATCACGCCGCCGGAGGCGCATCATGACTGCGGAACGCACCGCCGACCTGAGCGCGCGCATCGGCGAACCCCTGGGCGAGACCCCCTGGATGCGCATCAGCCAGCAGAACATCAACCGCTTCGGCGATCTCACCGGCGACACCCAGTGGATTCACACAGACCCGTACCGCGCGGCGCACACCCCCTTCGGCGGCACCATCGTGCACGGGGCGTATCTGCTGAGCCTCGCCATCACCTTCGCCGGGCAGCTGCTCCCCGCAGAGGGTACCTCTATGCTTGTGAACGCCGGGGTGAGTGCCGCCAGGTTCCGCAGCGCCGTGCCGGTGGACTCGCAGGTATGCGGCAGCGCATCAATCGTGAGCGCCGAAGATTTTGGGGATGCCACCCTCGCCGAAATTCGTGTTGCCGTTCATGTTAAAGGCCAGAGCAAACCCGCCACAACAGCCACAGTTCGGATGGTACTTCATGACTAACAACACCGCAGATAACCCCGCCGTACTCCTCGAACGCCGCGGCAGCATCGCGTATGTGACCCTGAATCAGCCCGAAAACCGCAACACCCTCAGCCGCCACCTGGCGACCGAGCTGCGCGAGGTGCTCAACCGGCTGCACGAGGACGATACGCTCAAAGCCGCCGTGCTCACCGGAGCTGGGCAGGACTTTAGCTTAGGCGGCAGCTACGACGACTTCGCCGAAGGTATGTCGCGCGAAAAAGAAGAATCCTTAGCGTACAGCCGCGACCTCGCGCGCCTGCTCGAAGACATTATTCTTGGGATTGTTGCCGCGCCTATCCCCTTTATCGCCGCCATTAACGGGCAGGCGGCGGGGGCGGGCATGTCCTTGGCGCTCGCATGCGATCTGCGTGTTGCCGAACCACGCACCAAACTCAATATTGCCTACGGCATGATCGGGGCATCCACGGACGGCGGGATGAGCTGGTTCTTACCGCGCTACGCCGGGTTCAGCGCCGCCACCGAACTGTTATACACCCAGCCTGTTCTGCGTGCCGCGCGTGCGCAGGAGCTTTCGCTGGTGCATCGGGTGTCAGAGCCGGGTGAGCTGAATGCATGCGCCGAACAGCTCGCGGAGCAGATTGCCGGTTCGGCCTCTCATACGGTGCGCGCCGCCAAGTCTATGCTGGCTGCGCGCTATGTTGTGGAGCTTGAGGAACATATGCATGCCGAGCACGAGTTTTTCGCCCGCGGTGTGCTTACCGAAGATTTCCGCAATGCGGTGCACGCCATGCAACGGGGCGAAATTCCGTCCTTTGACTAGGCACAATACCTCAGCGGATGCGGCGGTGATGGTATGGTGAACCGCGTGAATGCAGCGTTTGACGATATGAAGGGCGCCGAGAGCTCGGGCGGCACCGAAAATTCGTGGGGCTTGAGCATATGAGCACCGCCGAGAACACGGGCGAATCGCTGGTGCGAAGCCTGCTCCCGCCGGAGATATGCGTGGCAGAAACCACCGGCGATTTCGGGCACCTTCGCGATGCTGAACGGGAGTATTTCGCCAACGCCGTCCTCAAGCGCGTGCGCGAGGCGACTACGGCGCGTTCCTGCGCCCGGTTGGCGCTACAACGGCTGTACCTGCGGGAGCCTGAGCTCACCGAACCGCCGACTGAGCCGGTGTTCGTGCCGCGCGCCGATGGCTCGCCCGCCTGGCCTGCCGGGGTTGTGGGGAGTATGACCCACTGCGCCGGGTATCGTGCGGCGGCGGTTGGCTCGGCAAAGCGCTATGCGGGCGTCGGGATCGATGTTGAACCTGCGGTACCGCTCTCTGCCGCCGTGCAAGAGCTTATTGTGCGTGACGAAGAACGGCGGTTTGCCTTTGGGGCCTACTCGAAGGTGCTGTTTTCTGCGAAAGAGGCGGCGCTCAAAACCTGGTACCCCCTGGGCTTTCGCGGATTTGACGTGAGCGATATTTCCGTAGCCTGCGACGTCGAATCTGGGGCGGGGCGCAGGGGAGAGGATGCGCGCGGCACCTTCACGGCGCGCATCCCGACTATGCCGGATGCTCCGGTTCTGCACGGCGGTTGGGCTATCGCGGGCGGATTTGTGGCGACTGCCGTCGTGTTTTACCAGCCGCTTAACAACGTACGTTCGGATAGCATAATAATATAAAGATTATTCTATTTTGAAATTTGAGGTTACAATAGTATTGCTGTGCAGTGAAGATTTTAGGGGAGTGCTACGTGCAAGATATAAATATCGACAGTATTCTAGATTCATTTAAAAATCAAACTTTTGCTAATGAAGATGATATAAAAATACATACATACAGTAGCATAATCGAACCAATACGTAAGATATATGCACCTCACGTTAAATTTCTGTCTGAGCATAATTTTAAAAAAGGAGGCAGGGCAGATGCAACTGTAGGAAATATTGTTATCGAATATAAAAAATATAATTATTTCTCAAAAAATACGGGTATAAATGAAGCATTATATGGACGAAAATCTAAAATTAATGATAGTGGATTGTACCAGTATATTATAAATTCTATAGAAAATAACGATGTAGATGATTCAATTCTTGATACATTTGGAGTTGGATTTGATGGTAAACAGTGGATCATCTCTAGGTTTATGAAATCAGGCGATTTGCAAGACATTGATTTAACTAGGACAAGGTTTGAATCTTCTCAAAGTTCATTTAGGAAGCTTCCCTATAAATTTGTGCATAAAGTTTATAATCTGCGTGAAGGTATAAAGGAAATAATATCACTTTTTAACGCAATGAATAAATTAAAAATGAGCAAAAATAACCTTGTTAGCTTGTTTGGTCCCGAAAAAATTTATGTTTCTAATGCTATAAAGAATATATATAGTATAATTTTGGATAATTATAATAAATATAATCATGATAAATCTCCAACTCGAATTATGACTTTGTTCAATGAGTGGGATAGAAGTTTCGGAGTTATGTTTGGTGATGTATCTCAGGAGACGGAATTTAATGCCACATCTGATGCAATTCGAGAGTTATATAATATCGATAATACTGTAGACTATAAATTATTTCTATTCTCGACACAAACTTATTTTAATCTAGTTCTTAAGCTGCTTATCAATAGTTTTATAAAAATAGTTTCAGATCCAACTATAGATATTGGATTTAATTTAAAATGGAGCGATATAATTGAAATATTTGAAGGTAATGAAACTTATAATTCTAAAAAAATAAATAACTTTTTTGAAATTCATTATTATGAGTGGTTTACATATATAGGTGGGGATATTTTTAGTAAAGAACATCAAATCATGATGCAAGATGTAATTAATAATGTTCAAGAGAATATAAATAAGTTGGATTTGGCAACCTTTAAGTTAAAACCAGAAACGGTTCAGGATATTTTACAAGAAATATATATGTCGTTAATACCTGATAAAGTGAGGCACTTGCTTGGGGAGTATTTCTCGCCGGATTGGATTGTTGAACATGCTCTCGATCGTGTGGGATATACGGGTGATATAGAAGCTAGGCTTATTGATCCAACTTGTGGGTCAGGAGCTTTTCTTATTCAGGCACTAAAACGGGTTGTTTCAAAGAAGGAATATAATATTGGGACAGAAGATATTAAAAATATAGTTAATAATATAGTAGGGTTCGACCTCAACCCAATATCTGCGATATCTGCAAAAGCTAACTATATTTTGACGCTTTTTTCTTCTATTGATGAGGAAATATTGGCGAAAGACTTGAATATTACTATTCCAATTTATATAGCAGATTCCGTTCTATCCCCTGTTGTATATAGCGAACAGAAAAGTGAATTGGTTGTTGCTAGCACTTCCGTAGGGGATTTTGAAATTCCGAAATTTGATACATTCAGTGAAGCTAGTGAGTTTTTGGACGGGGTTACTGAGTCTATAGCTAATAGTCGAGGATATGCGATATTTTCTATTATGGTTTTAGATAAATTTAATTTGACTGAAACCCAAAAAGAGGCTGTTAAGACAATGTATGAAGATCTTACGCTACTCCATAGGAGCGCTCGAGATTCATTTTGGGGAAAGATTCTTAAGAATAGTTTTGCTCCTGTATTGCTTAAAAATAAATTTGACTACGTTGTTGGTAACCCGCCCTGGATATCTTGGAAGTCAATGAGCAGCACATATCGACGCGGAACTTTAGAGGTTTGGAAAAGTTATGGAATTTTTGAAAAAAACGCATATGATAAAAAAACTACGCACGATGATTTTGGAATGGCGGTTACTTATGTTGCGTTGGATCAATATTTAGCTAATGGTGGTAAATTATATTTCTTACTACCTTGGGCTTTTGTAAAGTCTACAAAAGGCGGGCACGGGTTTAGGAAGTTTAAGATAACGCGTAATAATCAAGATATTCCCATTAAGGTATCTTTAGTTGATGACTATAATACTTTGCAAATATTTAAGCCCAAGCATACAGCTCGTACTATAGGGATGCTTTTAGAAAAAGGTGTCCAAAATACTTATCCCATGAATATGTGGTATGAATGGGATTATAAAGCTAAAAAGGAGATATTTGGAGCCCATGATACTTGGGATAATGTCTTAGGAAAGATTTACAATACCCAAAAAGTAGCGAGGCCTATTGATTCATCGGATATTCAATCTTCTTGGGCGACATTGTCGAATGAGCAGATTGAAATAGTTGATAATATCTTGTTGCATGGTGAGAAACCTTGCTATCGTGGGCGTAAAGGGATAGAACCTGCTGGTGCAAAGGGAGTTTATATTCTTAAAAAACCAGAACCTTTGGGAGATAATTTTGTTCGTATTGTAAATGATATGTCTAGGCAGCGCCGTAAAGATATTAAAAATCGTGGCGAACACCCTGGAATTATTGAGGACACTTATGTATATCCTATGTTGGGTGGAAGGAACATTCGGCGTTGGAAAGTAATATCTAATGAATTTATGTTAGTTCCTCATACTCCCGAAACTCCTTATGGTATGAGTGAGATAGATCTGGCCAGGAATGCTACTGAAACCTATAAATGGTTAGAATATTATCGGGAAGAGCTTGATGCAAGCCGAAGGCAAAATGGAAAGTTCTATGATCCTAAGATTCATCCTTGGTACCGTTTGGATAATGTAGGAGAGTACACCTTTTCAGCCTATAAAGTTATTTGGAAAGAACAGGCTGCTAGTTCATCTGCTGTTGCTATTGGGCCCTACAGTACTTTGCCTATGAGTGATTTATCAATATTTGGTGGTCAGGATAAGCCTGTAGTAGTTGACTCTAAAATTCTGATGGTAAGTACAGAGTCTATGTTAGAAGCATACTATCTATCTGGTATTTTAAATTCTCCAAGTGTACGAGACATTATAGACACATATGGTGTAGGATTAAATCGAGGGATCGATGTGCTAAAGAATATAATGATTCCTCGATATGATTCGACTAACGAGATTCACCAGCAGGTGGCTAGGTTGTCTGAAGAGATTCATGCCTTAGCGAGCCAAGGCGATGATATTTCATTGCATGAATCTAATCTAGATACCATTGTGCTGCGTATGTATTTACCATAGCTTGATCCATCCGTTACCGAAGTGATATAGGTACATATCTATAGTTCAGGGATGTTAACTTTACTGGTTGAAATGTTACGAAATATGACGAGCTTGACGGAGTGTGTCACAGTGGGGTCAAATAACTACCATCCACAGCCGGGGGCATGCTCTAATGGGTAAAAACCCCCGGAAACCCGGGAACCACCCGCACAGGAGTTAAACCGTGCACGTGGTGGCGCATCGTAAACCCAAACAACAGAAAGTTTCATAGCCGTGAAAAAATTTGTTGCTGCACTGGCAGTTGTACCTCTCGTCTTCAGCCTCGCCGCCTGCGGTTCCTCCTCGAACGGTAACGGTAACAACAAGAAGGTCACCATCGGCGTGGTCGGCACCGAGAAAGCTAACGACGTGCTCAAGGAAGAAGCCGCCAAGCAGGGTATCGACATCGAATACCAGGAATTTACCGACTACAACCAGCCCAACCCCTCCGTGGAATCGGGCGATACCGACCTGAACCGCTTCCAGCACATCGCATACCTGGCGAGCTACAACGTGAACTCGGGTAAAGATCTGCAGATCGTCGGTTCAACCAATATTTACCCCATGGCTCTCTTCTCGCAGAAGCACAAGAAGGTAGACGAAATTCCCCAGGACGGTACCATTGCCGTCCCGAACGACCCCGTGAACGAGGCACGCGCCATTCTGCTGCTGAAGGCTCAGAACCTGGTAACCCTCAAGTCTGACGTGCACAGCCCCACCCACGACGATATTGACACCGAGAAGTCCAAGGTCAAGGTTACCCCCGTGGATGCATCGCAGACCGTGGTCTCCCTGGACTCCGTGGACGCCTCCGTCATCAATAACACCTTCTTGGCGGATGCGGGACTGAACCCCTCGGACGCCCTCGCGCAGGATGACCCCAACAACCCCGACGCCCGCCGCTACGTGAACCTGTTCGTGGCGCAGAAGGATAAGGTAGACGACGAAACCTACAAGAAGGTCGTCGAAATCTTCCACACCCAGCCCGTGCAGGATGCCGTGAAGGAAGACTCCAAGAACACTGCGGTTGAGGTCAACCTCTCCCAGGATGAACTGAAGCAGGCGCTGCAGAAAGAAGAATCGGCGCTTCGCAAGTAAAACAGACACGTGCATGAATGCACACGGTAAATGCGGTAACCCGGCATTTCCCTGAAAACCAGGCGAAAACCGGCTTACCGCCTTTGCCGTTCCTGGGGTGAATACATGCGGATGCGCGCCGCCGAGCACGAGAGCATCCGGCGTATTTTGCCCCAGCCCTAAATCACACGAGAGCAAAGAGAGCGTACAGTGAGCGAACAGGCAGCCCCGTGGGCAAAGAACCCAGAGCCCGGCGCCACCACACCGAAGGGCACTAACACCCTCATCAGCCCCGGCGCAGCGGACACCGGCGCCGAGCCCATGGTCACGATCGATAACGTCTCCAAAATTTTCGGCAAGGGCAAGAAAGAAGTTGCCGCCGTCAAAAACGTTTCCCTCACCGTCAAGAAGGGCGAGATCTTCGCGATTATCGGCTACTCGGGCGCGGGCAAATCCACCCTGGTGCGCCTGATCAACGGGCTGGAGAGCACCACCAGCGGCACCCTGACCGTGGACGGCTTCGAGATTTCCGGTAAACGTGACCTTGAGCTGCAAAAAGTCCGTACCAATATCGGCATGATCTTCCAGCAGTTCAACCTCATGAACTCACGCACCGTAGCCCAAAACGTGGAGTTCCCGCTCAAGGTCGCCGGGTGGAGCAAAGGAGAACGCACCAAACGCGTGCAGGAGATGCTCGAATTCGTGGGCTTGGCAGACCGCGCGAAATACTATCCAAGCCAGCTTTCCGGTGGGCAGAAACAGCGTGTGGGTATTGCCCGTGCGCTCGCTACGAAGCCTTCCCTGCTGTTGGCGGATGAGGCAACCAGCGCCCTTGACCCGGAAACCACGCATGAGGTGCTTGAGCTGCTCAAAGAGGTCAATCGTGAGCTTGGGATTACGGTCATCGTGATTACCCACGAAATGGATGTTGTTTCCTCGATCGCCGATCGTGTGGCGGTCATGGAAGAAGGCCGCGTGGTCGAAACCGGCAGCGTTTACGAGGTTTTCTCGAATCCGCAGACCGAGGTTGCGCAACGATTCGTGGCGACTACCGTCAAGCAGAGCCCCACCGGCGATGCGGCTGCCGCGCTGCGCAAGAACCACAAGGGCTACCTGGTGAACGTCGAGATCGTGGAAGGCAACCAGGAACTCGGCAAAATCCTGGCGTACCTGGGTTCGCGGAACGTGCGCTTCAATATTGTGCATGGTGGCATTGAGACCTTGCAGGGGAAAGCCTACGGAACCCTCACCCTCGAACTTCTTGGCGATGTGACGAGTATTGATGCCGCGGTTGCCGAGCTGAAGACCGTAACCCGCGTACAGGAGGTGCGCTAATGTCTGCACTTGTGACTACTCTGCCGTTAGCGGCATCAACCCGGTCGGTGAATTGGGATACCTTCATTCCCGATAAGCTGGTTCCCGCCATCTTCGATACCCTGTACATGGTCTCTGTAACGATGGTGATTGCCGGTCTTCTCGGTCTGATTATGGGTGCCTTGCTGTACACCACGCGCACCGGAAATATCTTCCAGAACCGGTTTGCTTACACGGTGCTGAACGTTCTGGTGAATATCGTGCGGCCTATCCCGTTCATTATTCTGATTGCGGCTTTAGGTCCGCTCACCAGCGCGGTAGTACAGACCCGTCTAGGCATAAACGCGGCGATCTTCGCAATGACCTTCGGCGCATCCTTCGCTATTGCGCGCATTGTGGAGCAGAACATGGTCTCGATCGACCCGGGTGTGATTGAGGCTGCCCGCGCGATGGGTGCCTCCAAGCTGCGGATTCTCTTCACCGTGATGATCCCTGAATCGCTCGGACCGCTGATCCTGGGCTACACCTTCATTGTGATCGGCGTGGTCGATATGTCGGCCATGGCCGGGTATGTGGGCGGCGGCGGCCTGGGTAAGGTCGCTATCGTGGACGGCTACCAGAGGTTCCAGGATCAGATCACCTGGGCTGTGGTTGCGGTCATTATCGTGCTGGTGCAGCTCGTGCAGCTCATTGGCAATATGCTGGCGAAGAAGGCTTTGCGCCGCTAAGTCTCGCCGGATTAGGCACACTCAAGGGGTTTCCCGTGAAGCAATCGTGTTTCGTGGGAAACCCCTTGAGTTATGTTTGGGCTTGTGAATGATAGTGCAGCCCGAGCCTGGTTCCTATTTGTGTTTCTCGCGTGTGCCGGGTGAGCGGGTTTTTCTCGAAAATGCCACAGAGGTAACGGGGAACTGTCGGCCCGTGGAATGTTGTTGGCGCAGCCCGCATCATCCCATGCGAGTTGCGAGTTTTGCGTCGTGAGCGTCAGCGAACGCGCAATGTTTGAGCTGGAGCATGGTGATGGTGTAGGCACTCACTTTTCCCATATCGCGGTAAAAGGACACCCACTGGTTGAGGCAGCGCTGCGGGAGCCCGGCTTGCCTCGTGTGGCTGCTTGGTATCCGCTACGACGAGGAATCGTCTTTATTGCGGGGGTTGAGCATCCCCGGACGGTACCGCGGAATCTGCGGTGCATCGCCGGATGTGCCCTTCTGCTGGGCGTAGTCGGTGGGGCGCAGCACCCGTTCGTCGTCGTCCTGCTGTGTGTATTCGCCGAGCGCCATCATGCCGTATATGAGCGCCGCGAAAATCAGCAGGGTCGTGCCGATCTCGCCCCACATGACGATGTGATTGCGCCTAAGCGTATCGTCCACATGCGCGTAAATAATCGGCACCACCGAGAAACACCCCAGAATGGATGCGGTTCCCGCCGCCGCCAGCACATGCGGCAGTATCCACCAGCGGCTTCGTTCGCCGCGTTTGAGCGCGCTCTCCCCGGGCAGACGCAGCCAGGCGAAGAGGCGACGACGCACCGCGACCCAGCCGAAGATGCCTGCTCCGAAGGCGAAAGCACCGGGAAATGAAAGGTACAGGGCACCTGAGAGCATGCCCGAGAGCGTGAGGGTTACCCCGACCGCCACGGCAATCAGGCTGAGGGCGTTCACTAGGCGGCGGCGCGCCCGCACCTTCAGGTGGTCGATGAGTTCGGGGGGAACCGCATCCGGGTCAGGTTTTTCTTCCCAGAACGGGCGGTAGTATTCGAGCTCTTCGGCGCTCATATTCTCAAAGCGCAAACCGTAGCGCCTCTGCCCGCTCTGATACTGCCCGCGTGGGGTTTGTTCATGCTGATTCGGGCGAGCCTGTTCAGCCCGATTTCGCTCCGAGTCCTGCCCCTGCGAGTTCTCGGGTCGGTCGCCAAAATTCTGCTCGTTGCGGGCATCTTTACCCGGGTTCTGAGGTGTCATTTTAGCTCTCCGCCATCAGGGTTGTGGATGCTTTCACCGCCGAATCCTCCAGCCGTGCCACCCAGTCGCGCGCCGTGCGCCAAAGCTGCGGGTCGGTAAACGTGTCGAAGTGCCCAAACCCGCGCGGTGCCTCGGCAAAGTCACCGTGGGGTACGTAAATAAGAACCTTAGTTCCGGCGTCTCGTGCCGCCTGCGCGCCTGCCGGTGAGTCTTCGATCGTGAGCGCATCCGGCCCGGCGAAGCCTAGGCGACGTGCCGCCTCCCGGTAGATATCGGGTGCGGGTTTGCCGTGGGGAACGTCGTCGCAGCTAACCCAGGTGCGCACGAGCGGGGCATACCCGTAGGTGTGCATTTTGGTGTCGAGAATGCCTGCCGTGGAGTTGGATGCGACGGCCACGGGCATATGCTCGCCCAGGTAGCTGAGGAATTCTTGGGCACCGGGTACGAGGTCCACACCAGCGTTGATAATATCTGCTTCGATGCGCGCAAGTTCAGTGAGCGTATTGTGCTGATGCTGGGCGTATTCCTGGGTGTTGTTAGGGTCGCCGGTGTATGAGAGACGGGCGAGCGTTTCTGCAACCTGATGCGCAGAAAGCCCGATCAGCTGCTCTTCGAGGTCGTCGCTGAAGGGGATGTTCCAGCGGTTGAAGAGTTCGCGCTGCACGCGGTTCCAGGCGGTCTCGGAATCGAGAAGAACCCCGTCGCAGTCGAAGATTGCGCAGCGGGGGAACCAGGATGCGGGCACGGTGTGTTCAAACATGTCTCCATCTTCTCACACCCGCCCTCCTATTCCACCTATACCGCGAGCAGGTGGTTTTTGGTCCGAGCAGGTAGGAAAATCCTACCTTGTCGGCAAAATCCTACCTGCTCGCAGTATTCTGAAATATAGTAACATTACTACAATTGGATTTTGGGGAGAGAAAACTATGACGACTACAGTATCAGCACGCGAATTTAATCAGAATGCCAGTGCCGCCCTGCGCCTCGCCGCAGAAGAACCCGTCTTTATTACCAAACGCGGCACACCGACCAACGTTATTTTGAGTATTGAAGACTATCAACGACTGGCCCAACCGCAACCTCGGCGTTCCTTGGCGGATGCGCTTTCCACCATGTCGGCAGAGGCGGGCGAGATTGATTTTGATATTGATCGCGAACCGAGCATCCCAAATCCTCACCGCGAGGTAGACTTCGCAGAAGACGGCGACTTTTTCGGCAGCGAGGAGAACTAATCCGTGTACCTTGCCGATACAAATGTGATCTCCGAACTGCGTAAATACCGTTCGGGCAGAATGCATCCTTCGGTGCGCCGTTGGGTAGAACATGTAGACGTGAACGACGTGTATATCAGCGTGATTAGCATGATGGAGATTCGCGCAGGAATCCTGCGGCATGCCCGTAAAGATGCGGCTCAGGCTCAGATTCTGCAGCAATGGTTTTCTCATGAGCTTGCGCCGGAGTTTGCGGGGCGCATCCTGCCGGTTTCTTTAGAGGTTGCTCTCACCTGCGCTGAACTCCACGTGCCGCATAAGAAATCAGAATACGATGCGCTGATCGGTGCCACTGCCCGAGAACACCACCTGATGTTGGTGACTCGTAACGTTGCAGATTTTCAGGGCATGGACCTCGATATTCTCAACCCGTTCGAGTTTTAGTCTTAACGCTTAGTGTATGCCGCGAGCAGGTAGGAAAATCCTACCTGCTCGCGGGAAAAGAAAACGCTACACTGCCGAGACCGGTTTGCGGCTGACCTGTTCCATGACGGGCCCGGTTGCCGCCAACGCTGCGAATACCAGCCCCAGCCCCATCGCGATCGAGCCGAATACCAGTGCTGCGGTGTACAGCAGCCCCGTCTCGGTGAGCGCCGAACCAAGCAGCAGCACGAATAGCGGCAGTGCCACCACCGCAGACATACAGCTCACCAGCAGCAGTGGGCCAAACACTACGATGCGCCTCGAACGCTTCAAAACCGCAGCTTCGGTACCCATCATCCGCAGAGAAGAATACAATGAACTGCGCTCATAGATAGCGGCGGACTGGTTTAGCAGCGCCGAAAGCGCCACCAGCAGGTAGGAGAGGAACAGCACCAGCACCAGACCCTGCAATATATCCCCAATAAGATAGGACTCCGCCGAGCCTTCTTCCACACCCGGCGCGGAATTGACCATGCCCAGAATCGGCCCCACGAAAGCGGCAATAAACGTGGTCATGGCAACCCCGGAGACCTGCCGCCAGGCGGCGCGCGGCGATTCCAAAATGGAGCGATATGCCAGCAGGGTTGCGGGGGTGCGGGCGGTGCGAACCCGAATGCGGGCGTACAGACCCACCACGAACCCGCCGATCAGGTCTACGGCGAGCATCGTGAGCAGGATCGGCAGCCCAAACATGATGGTGATTACCAGTACCAGCACGAACCCGTTCGAGTCCATCGAATCGGCGGCGAGATTCATAATGACCTGGGAAGCAATCGCCCCGACAAAGCCCATCACCAGAAGTACACAGCCCAGAATGAGGGCGCGTTTACCGAGAGACGGCTTATCCGACCGGGTGCGTACCCCCAGCGGGCTGATGGCCACCTTCGAGAGCCCAAAGAGCGAACTGGTTGCGGCGATGATCAGGCTCACAAACCCGCAGACCAGTACGATGGGCAGGGGCAGCAGCATATTTTCGGGGCCCAGCGGGATGTTCTGGAAGCGCAGCATCCCGAAGGGCAGCACCAGAATCAGGTACACGATAAACCCGAGCACGAACCCAACCGCAGCGTAGATCACGGAATCGAGCATGGTGTAGAGGGTAAGCCGCCGGGTGGAGGCACCCAGCAGCCGCAGGGTTGTCAGGCGGTCGTCGCGGCGGCGTGCGCTGAGCCGTGCCGCGGATGCGCCGAGCGTGAAGAGCGGGGTGAGAAGCAGGAACCCGCTAATCCAGGCGAGCATCAGGTATAGCGGCTGCATCGTGTGCGCCGTGTTTTTGGTGCCGGGTCCCGACTCGACCGAGGTGGCCGTGCTGGCGTCCCCGCCCAGCCACAGGTAGAAGGCGTGAATACCTCCGGCGATCAGCAGAAAGAGCGCCGCAGATGCGGCAAACGCGAGCACCGGAAGGATCGCCTGGGATGTGGGCAGGGTGCGGCGCGCGAGAAGTTTGAAGGTCTGCATTCTTAGGCGCCTTTCCCCAGGAGGCCGCGCATCGAGAAAAGACGCCGGGCGGGTTTATACGGCGCTGGTGCATGGTTGCGTGAGGCCGCGGTGTGCGCCGTGCCCGGAGTATGGGCGGGGGAGTAGCGAACGTTCGCGGGCGGCTGGGTTTGTACGGAAACCCGGTTGTATGTTTGGGGCGGGTTTACCGCGGGGTTCCCAGGCTGGAAGACGCCCGGTTGTGCGGAAGGAGCGGGTGCCGCATCCTGAGGGGGTACCGGCTGGCTCGGCGGTGCGGGCACCCGATACTGTACCGAATCCCCGCCCTGCTGACCTGGCGCGGTGGGATCCTGCCGGTTATCCTGCACAATCTGCCCGTCGTGCAGGTGGATTGTGCGGGAGCATTGCGCCGCAACTTGCGGATCGTGGGTGACGATCACGAGGGTTTTACCCTGCTGCGGAACGAGTGTGAGCAGAAGATCCATGACCTCTTGGGCGGTCACGCTGTCGAGCGCGCCGGTGGGTTCATCCGCAAAGGTAATCGGTGCACCGGTAATCTGTGAACGCGCAATTGCCACGCGCTGTGCCTGCCCGCCAGAAAGTTCGCCGATGCGTTTCTCGCACATGTCGCCTAGCCCCAGCCGGGCGAGCAGGTTTGCGGATGCGGTACGTGCCTGCTCGCGCGACATCCCGGAGATCATGGCGGCGAGCGAGACATTTTCTTCTGCGGTGAGCTCAGGGATGAGAAGTCCCTGCTGAAAGATGAATCCGAAGGAGTTTGCGCGCAGGCTTGTGCGCTGTTTTTCGCTTAGGGCGCCGAGTTCAACGCGCCCGCCCGGTATCTCGGGTCCGCCGCCGAGCACCTGAATGGTGCCCGAGTCTATGCGAATAATGCCGGAGAGCGCGTGCAGAAGCGTGGTTTTTCCGGAACCGGAGGGTCCCATAACGGCCACGGATTCGCCGGGGTAAATATCGAGCGAAATATCGCGCAGTACTGTGTGCTGTCCGTAGGATTTGGTAAGGTTGCGCACCGAGATGACGGGTGCGTATGAGGTGTAAGAAGTATTCATAGCATCCATTTTTCCAAGGGTGACGGGGCGTTTTTATCCGTCTGCGGGGTGAAAAAATGCGGCGATAATGCCGGGTTTTTCGCGGGTTTTCATCCCTAAGGATGAGTGGGGCGTGTTCTGGGGTACGGCTCTAAATCGTGAGGATGATGCCATACTTAAGACCATGACTGACGCACAGACCCACCATGAACACGCTGAAACGCCCGGTAAGATTTTTCTGCTTCGGCACGGGCAGACCGACTGGAATATAAATCACCGGTTTCAGGGCAGAACCGATATTCCGTTGAACGATACGGGGCGTGAACAGATTCGGGGTGCCGTGCCGCAGCTGCGTGAGATGGCTCAGCGCGGCGTGCAGATTGACGGTGTGGTTTCGTCCCCGCTTGAACGCGCGGCGGAGAGCGGGCAGATTGTTGCCCAGGCACTAGGGGTGCCGTATCTGGGTGCATACGCGGGGCTAGAAGAACGTTCATTCGGTGATTTGGAGGGTGAGGCTGCAACCCCTGAGCTGGTGGCGGCATCCCGCACGGATGGGCATAAATACGGGGTTGAGGAGCGCGAGGCCCTGGTGAGCCGCGCCCTGACCGCCCTGAACCGGGTGCGCCGCGAGCATGAGGGCAAGAACATTGTGGTGGCTACTCACGGCATGCTGATTGCGGTGACGATGACCGTGCTTCTGGAAGGCCGCGAGCATGAGGGCTACGAGACGATCGACGGCATGTTCCCTATTCCTCCGAATGCTTCGCTCACCGAGCTTCCTATCGACTATCTTGACGATGCGATTGATGCCCACGTGCTGGTGAGCCGCCAGCCTAAGCTGCACGCCGAACCTTTCCCTAAGAATCTGGCGGGCGGTTCGCTCACGCTGATTCGCCACGGACAGACCGAATGGAATAAGAACCAGCTCATGCAGGGTATCAGCGATATTCCGCTGAACGACACCGGTCGCGCACAGGCACGTGAAACCGGGGCGAAGCTGCGCAGTCTGGGTTTGAGCTATGATCGTGTGATTTCTTCACCGCTTTCGCGAGCTTATGAGACCGCGCAGCTGGTGGGCGAGGATTTCGGGCTTCCGGTCAGTGAAACCTACCCCGACTTGGTGGAACGTAATTATGGTGCCGCCGAGGGCGTGAATATTCCCGTTCCCGAGCGGCGCGCCCCCGACCGCTACTATCCGCAGGTAGAGACCGAACGCGATGTGTATGTGCGTGCCGTGCGTGTTCTGCGTGAGATTGTGCGCCAGTATCCTGGGGAGCGCATCATTGCGGTGAGCCACGGGAGCCTGATTCGCCGCGCTATTTCGGCGGCGCAGGGGTACGAGCATACGCAGACTGTGCCGAACGCCGAGCCTTTAGAGGTCGATCTTAAAGGGCTTTTCGCCTTTGATGAGAACACGGTGTTCGATGAACGGGGTCGTCTTGTCTGGTAGATCTGGCAGAGTGTTCCAGGTAATCGGATGGGCTCTTTTTGCGCTGTATTGCGCCGCCGTTGCAACAATCGTGTTTGCCCCGCAGCATGTGGACGATAACGAGGCTGGTTCTCGCCTGACCTCGCTTATCGATGCCGGTCACGCACAGGGGTGGCTGCCCGGGTTTATCACCTATGCGAGCATCGAACAGCTCTCGAATGTCATCATGTTTGCCCCCGGCGGGTTTATGCTCATGCTTTTGCTGTTCTGCCGTACCCGCCCGTGGCACAGGGTAGGGGCGATCACCCTGGGCGCGGTGGCGGTCAGTGCCGGAATCGAACTCATTCAAACGGCCATGCCCGAACGCACCGGCGACCCTCTAGACGTGCTCATGAACGGGACGGGTGCGTTTATTGGTTCCCTGACCGCCTGGGGTGTGCATAGTCTCTGGATGCGCTGGCGGCAGTAGGAACACGGCGGTACAAAGAGGATGCCCGCGCATCCTGAACGCGCCACGCACTAGAAAACCTTTGTGATTCAAGGCAGATCAAAACTACTCGCACCCGAACGTTTAGAAGCCGCGCATCCGGTGTGGGTTTAGATGCGTTGTGGGGTGAACAGTGTGTGTCTGTTGTGGATTATTTGACCTTAAGTGTGGTTTCGAGGGTAAATTCACAAAAAATCGATGATTTATCCGTGGGTTATCTTGACGCACCCACATAAACCCACATAAAATCAAGGGCAAGACTGTTGTCTTGAGTGGTGATACGCATTCGCCGTTCCGCCATGATACACAGACCTAAGAATTCGCGTGGAACGGTTCGTTCGCTCCACACCCATACCTTGAAAGTGATGTGCGCATATGTTTGCTGAAGAACGTCGTGCCGAAATTGCGAAGCTGGTATCTTCTGCACGCCGCGTTAACGGTGCTGATCTCGCTCGACGCTATGACGTCACCATGGAGACTGTGCGACGAGACCTTGCCGCCCTCGAAGAAGCGGGTAAGCTGCGCCGCGTGCATGGCGGCGCCGTTACCGTTGAGCAGTCTACCTCCCTAGAGTCCTCTATTGCCTCACGTCAGGGCATGAATACTCCCGAGAAGCGCCGCATCGCTGCGAAGGCTTATGAGTATCTGCGTGACTCTGATGTGGGTTCGATTGTTCTTGACGCCGGCTCGACCATTGAGATTTTGGCGGACTATATTGGGTCAGAAAACTTTAGCCTCAAGACCGGCAGCGACCGCATCATTATTACCCATGCCCTGCACATTGCAGTCAAACTCGCTGAGGCAGAGGGGGTCACCCTCGAACTTGTGGGCGGTCAGCTGCGTAAGATGACCTGGGCGGCAATTGGTGCTCGTGCCGCCGAATACTTCGCTACGGTACGTCCCGACATTGCGTTTCTTGGTGCCAACGGCATAGATGCCGAATTTGGTGTTTCCACCCCCGGCATGAATGAGGCCATCGTGAAGACCGCGATCTGCAAATCGGCGCGCCGCGTGGTGCTTCTGTGCGATTCGGCAAAGTTCGGGCAGGAATCACTCGTGCGCTTCGCCGACTTCGAGAATATCGATACCATGATCACCGACCGCGCCCCCGATGGTGCGCTTGCTCAGGCTCTTGAAGCCGCTCATGTGGAGGTGCTCATCGCATGATTCTGACTCTCACCGCTAACCCTAGTTTGGATCGCACGATTGAACTGGGTTCCCCTCTGGCACATGGCGCCGTTCAGCGTGCCGTAGGCGCGGTTCAAGACCCCGGCGGTAAAGGGGTCAATATTTCGCGTGCCTTACATACTTCTCAGGTGCCTACTGTTGCGGTGGTTCCGGGAGAGGCTACCGACCCCGTGCTGACCGCCCTTGCGGCGAGCGGCGTGCAGTTTGCGAATCTGCCCACGGGTGAGCCTATCCGCTCGAATATCACCGTGGTTGATCCGGACGGCACGACTACTAAGCTTAACGCCCCCGGCACCGAGTTTACCCCTGAGCTGCGCGACGCCCTGGATGCGCTCGTGATCGCCCAATCAGAAAACGCAGATTGGGTGGTACTCGCCGGTTCGCTGCCTGGCGGACTGGATGCAACGTATTATGCCGAGCTGTGTGCGAAGCTGCGCGCCAGCGGATATGAAGGCAAGATCGCCGTCGATACCTCTGAGGCGCCGCTGATCGCTACCGTTGCGGGGCAGATAAAGCCTACGTTGATTAAGCCGAATTCTGAGGAGTTGGCACAGCTGACCGGCGCCGAGAATTGGGAAGAGCTGGAGTCGAGCCCCGAGCTGACTGCACGTACCGCGCGAACCTTGGTGAATGACGGCATTCCCTATGTGCTGGCAACACTTGGCGGGTCCGGCGCGGTTCTCGTGACCGCCGAAGGTGCCTGGCATGCACAGCATGAACCCGTGAAGGTGCGCAGCACGGTGGGCGCCGGGGATTCGTCGCTCTCCGGTTTCCTCTTTGCTTATGAGCGGGGAGAGTCGCCGCAGCAATGCCTCGTGCAGGCGGTTGCGCATGGCTCGGCGGCAGCATCCTTACCCGGAACACAAATGCCTTCGGCAGCCATGACAACCCCCGAGAAAGTAACCCTAAAGCAGCTTTCCATTTAGCTTATATTCCATATCAGGCATATAGCATATAGCCTGGTCAACCACTAAAAACAACATATTTACGGACACTTGAGTGCGTACTGAAAACGCCCGCATAGGCATCATGGCGCACCGCATCATACGCCCCGAGGAGGGTATTATGTCTGAGCTCATCACCCCAGAGCTGGTGCTCCTAGACCAGAATCTGGGAGAGACTAAATTCGACGTCATCAGCAAGCTCGCGCACGCCGTCGTCAATGCCTCACGTGCCACCGACTACGATCAGCTGTACGCCGCTGCAGAAGCCCGCGAGTCCAAGACCGACACCGGCATCCCCGGCGGTATCGCCATTCCGCACTGCCGAAGCGCGGCGGTCACCGAACCCACCCTCGCGATGGCACGACCCAACCCCGGCGTGAGCTTCGGCGCGAAAGACGGTGCGGCCGATCTGATCTTCTTCATCGCCGCCCCCGATGGTGCCGACCAGGAACACCTGAAACTGCTCTCCACGCTGGCGCGTTCGCTGATGAAGAAGAGCTTCACCGCCTCCCTGCGTGAGGCACAGACCCCCGAAGAAATCGTAGACCTCGTGAACGATGCGCTCGGCACCGGCGCCCCGAAGAAGGCTCCCGCCTCCGCCGACTCGGCAGCATCGAACGCGCAAAAGGCGGGTGCAGGCGCATCCGCTCAAGCCGCAGCGGCACAGACCGACTCCTCAGAAGCAACTGCATCCGAGAACCCAGCCACCAAGAAAATCGTGGCGGTCACCGCATGCCCCACCGGCATCGCGCACACCTATATGGCGGCGGATGCCCTCAAATACGCGGCGGAAGACCTCGGCTACGACTTCAAGGTGGAGACTCAGGGGTCCTCCGGGAACGAAACCCTCACCCAAGCCGATATTGATGAAGCCGACGCCGTCATTTTCGCGGTCTCCGTGAACGTGCGCGACCGCAGCCGCTTCGCCGGTAAGCCCTATGTGGAAGCCCCCGTCAAGCGCGGCATTGACGAACCGCAGGCCATGATTGAGGAGGCCCTCGCCGAAGCCGAAAACCCCAACGGCAAGCGCGTGAGTGCCGCCGCATCCAGCGGAGAAGACACCTCCTCGGCTGCCGAAGGTTCGTGGGGCTCGCGCATCTACAAGGCCGTGATGACCGGTGTTTCGTACATGATCCCGTTCGTCGCCGCCGGCGGCATTATCGTGGCTCTGGGCTTCATTCTCGAAGCAATCACCATGCCGAACCTGGGCGATGTCGATACCGAAAAGATCCTCGCCAACGCCACAATCTACAACCTGGGAGACACCCACTGGACCCTCTACCTGGGCGCGGTTCTGCAGACCATCGGTAAGTTCGGTCTTGATCTGATGGTTCCCGCGCTCGCCGCCTTTATCGCCTACGGGTTGGCGCAGCGCCCCGGTATTGCGCCCGGCTTTATCGCCGGTTCCGTCGCGGTTGCCGTAAAGGCTGGCTTCCTCGGCGGTATCGTCGGCGGTCTGCTCGCCGGTCTGATTGCCTACGGTTTAGGCACCCTCAAACTGCCGCGCTGGCTCGGTTCGATGATGCCCGTGGTCATTACCCCGCTCATAACCTCACTCGTTGCGGGCGGCATCATGTACCTGCTGTTGGGCGCGCCGCTGGCGTGGGTTCTCGAATCCCTGCAGAACTGGCTGACCTCCATGTCTGGCGCATCCGCTCTTGTCCTCGGCCTGATTCTGGGTGCCATGATGGCATCCGATCTGGGCGGTCCCATCAACAAGGCGGCGTACCTGTTCGCAACCGCCGGGCTTTCCTCGGGTGCCGATGTGAACAAGGAAATCATGGCAGCCGTTATTATCTCCGGCATGGTTCCGCCGCTGGCTATGGCGCTTGCCACCACCCTGCGCCCCAAGCTCTTCACCGAGCCCGAGCGTGAAAACGGCAAGGCCGCGTGGCTGCTGGGCGCATCCTTCATCTCTGAGGGCGCTATTCCGTTCGCCTCGGCAGACCCGGCGCGCGTGATCCCGTCCTCCATCGTAGGCGGCGCGATTGCCGGTGCTATTTCGATGAATGCGCATGTGGCATCCCCGGCACCGCACGGCGGTATCTGGATTATTGGTTTGAGCAACAATGTTCCGATGTTCCTGCTCGCCGTTGTCGCCGGTACCGTCGTATCCGCCATCACCTATGTGCTACTGAAGTCGATTGGCGCGAAGTCGCGGCAGACTGCGACCGAGACCCCAGCGAAGAGCGCCGCATAAGCGTTACACTGTAGAGAACCCAACACGAAGGATATAACTTCATGACTACATATAAAGGCGTCGGTGTTTATGCCGGAC
Organism: Rothia sp. HMSC058E10; assembly: GCF_001809415.1. Taxonomy (NCBI): domain Bacteria; kingdom Bacillati; phylum Actinomycetota; class Actinomycetes; order Micrococcales; family Micrococcaceae; genus Rothia; species Rothia sp. HMSC058E10. The sequence continues at coordinate 91,295 of NZ_KV797627.1, forward strand.
GCGTTATTGGTCCCGTGCTACAGATGCCCGAGCCTATTCAAGAGCCTAAAGCCGGTCTACGCCTAGACGGTGAAAGCCCCGAAGAGGCCGGACAGCGTATTCAAGATGCGTCGGTTCGCGTGAAAGAGGACCTGCTCGCACGCGCCGAAAACGCGGGTCGTGACGGCAAGGCCGTGCTCAAATCGACCTCGCAGATGGCGACCGACCGCGCCCTGATTAAGAGCGCCGTGAAGCTGGTTGAGACTCAGCAGATGGCACCTGAGCGCGCGATTTGGGAGGCAGCAACCTCGTTCGCCGACCAGATGGCTGCCCTTGGCGGTTACATGGCTGAGCGCGTCACCGATATTCACGATGTGCGCGCCCGTATTGTGGCGGAACTAACCGGTCAGCAGGCGCCGGGCATCCCCTTCGCGGAGGAGCCTTTCGTGCTCGCCGCAGTTGATCTTGCCCCCGCAGATACCGCGACCCTTGACCCGAAGAACGTGATCGCCCTGATCACTTCGGACGGCGGTCCGCAGGCGCATACCGCGATTTTGGCGCGCGGCCTGGGTCTTCCCGCGATCGTGGCGGCAAAGGGGGTCACCGATATTCCAGACGGCACCGAGGTCTATGTGGACTCGAACGCGGGTATCGTCAATACCGAGCCGACCGATGAAGACCGCGAAGCCGCCGAAAAATACGCTAACCGCAAACCTATCGCCGACTTCGACGGTAAAGGCGTGCTCGCCGACGGCACCCGCGTGCCACTCTACGCGAACGTGGGCGACGGCAAATCCGCTGAGAAAGCAGCCAGCCTGAACGCTGAAGGTGTGGGTCTGCTGCGCACCGAGTTTGGTTTCTTGGGGCACGACGCCGAGCCGTCTATTGAAACCCAGGCAGCAACTTACAAGTCTGTGTTTGATGCCTTCCCTGGTAAGCACATCGTGGTTCGCACCCTGGATGCGGGCGCCGATAAGCCCCTGCCCTTCCTGAACGTGAATCCCGAGGAAAACCCGGCGCTGGGCGTGCGCGGTTTCCGCACCGACTGGACCGTACCCGGCGTGCTGACCCGCCAGCTGGAGGCTATCAAGCAGGCGTCCGAGGATTCCGACGCCGATATTTGGGTTATGGCACCGATGATTTCGACCACCTCCGAGGCTCGCAATTTCGCGAAAATGCTCAAGGAGGTCGGCCTGCCGGTACACGGCGTGATGGTTGAAACCCCCGCCGCAGCCGTGAACGCCGAAGCGATTTTGGGTGAGGTCGATTTTGTGTCGATCGGCACCAACGACCTGACCCAGTACACGATGGCTGCCGACCGTCTGCTGGGCGATCTGGCTCACTTGAACAACCCGTGGCAGCCTGCGGTGCTGAAGATGATTAAGCTGACCGTCAAGGGCGCTAAGCGAGCTTCGGTGAACGCCGGCGAGAAGAAGTATGTGAGCGTCTGCGGTGAGGCCGCCGCCGATCCGGCGCTGGCCGTGGTGCTGGTCGGTCTGGGGGTTGATACCCTCTCGATGAACGCCGGTGCAATCCCCGCGGTTGCGGCGGTGCTCAAGTCGGTGACCCTGGAGCAGGCACGCCATATTGCCAACAAGGCTTTGGAACAGATTTCCTCTGCCGAGGCGAAGGCTGCCGCTCGCGCTGAGCTGCCGATTCTGGACGAGCTCGGCCTCTAGAAGACGCCTCAAACCCGGTGGAGAATAAGGCTAAACCGGTGTTGAAAGTTTATTTCAAGATCGGGTGAGGCATTGGTCCCCAAGCGGTGAGTAAAACTGTACAATTGAGGCAAGAAAACAGGGGGTGCATCCTCCCGTTTGATAAACATGGAGTCGATAACAGACGATTCCTTCACAAAGGAGAAAAACCATGGCAGAGGTTATTGCCACCATTGCAAGCCGCGTTGGTCTGCACGCACGTCCCGCAGCAATTTTTGCTGAGGCAGCTGGCGACCTCCCCGTTGAGGTCACCATTGCAGCCGAAGGCGAGCCCGCAGACGAGGCAATGGATGCGGCTTCGATCCTATCCCTGATGTCCTTGGGTGCTAAGCACGGTGACCGTGTGGTGCTCCGAGCAGAAGGTGAAGGCGCAGACGAAGCTCTAGAGACCCTGAAGAAGATTCTCGAAACCGACCACGACGCAGAGTAATCCTTCCGGCGACTCTCGCCAGCTTACCGGTATCCCGTCGCTTCACGTGCGGCGGGATACCTGCTTTAAGGCTCGGGCGCGCATCCGGTCCGTTTCCTTACCTCTGCCCCGGTCCGCCCGATTAGGTCGGGAGGGGCATAAAAAGACTCTTGATGCGAATAAAGCAGCGTTTTAACTCTTTATTCGCATCAAGGCTCTTTTTAGACGAGGCGAACCCCGCCGATGCACCAATCGCCGCGCCTCTTGTTAGACTTAAGGCGTGCGTGCGCCGCGAGCGCATCAAAAAGACCGCACAAGGTTCGCGGGCGATAAACGTTCGGAACACCCACCACCCCACGAGAGATAGAGACCCTTGCACGAAATTACGGCACGTTTTGCAACCCCAGCAGAAATTCAGGAGTGGGATACCCACGTGATCGCCAACCCGGACGGCGGAAATCTGCTGCAGTCCGCATCATTCGCAAAAGTCAAAGCCGACTACGGGTGGAAACCCCGCTATATCGTGTATGAAGGTACCGTCGATCGTGATGGCGAGAAGCAGCCTTTCGCCAGCTACAGCCTGGCGTTCGAGAAGAATATTCCGTTGCTGGGCAAACTCTGGTACTTCATCAAAGGCCCGGCGGTGCACGATGCAGATGAGCTGCCCGCCCTGCTGCAGGCGAACCGCCGCCTGATTACCGAGCAGAAATTGGGTGTTTTTGCCGTCAAGATCGAACCTGAAATCGTGGCGGATGAGCATGCCCAGCAGGTCATTGCGGGCACCGAGCTGGTTCGTACCGCCGATATTCAGCCGAATGACTACACCGCCATCCTCTCCACCGAGGGTACCGAGGAAGAGGTGCTTAAGTCGTTGTCTTCGCGCGGACGTAACGCTGTACGCCGCGCCACCCGTGAGGGCTGCGAGGTCAAACGGGTTGAGCTCACCGACGAAAATATGCGCGCCATGTATGCCCTTATGGATACCGTGGGGCAGGGCAAAGTTTCGCTTCTGCTGCGCCCCTACGAGTATTACCGCGACTTCTGGAGGGCCTTCGAGAATGCCGGGCAGGGCAGGCTCTACTTCACCTATGAAGACGGCAAACCTTCCGTGGGTGCCTACGTGATTAACTACGGTACGAAGGGCACCTATAAAGACGGCGGTTCTAAGCCGCGCCGTAAACAGTACGGCGACTCTCATCTGGTACAGTGGACTGCGATTACCGACCTCATGAAGGAGCACGGGATCAGCACCTATGACTTCTGCGGCACCCCGCCCGCCGCCGAACTCAAGAATAAAGAACATCCTTACTACGGTCTGGGTCTGTTCAAAACTTCGTTCACGAAGAACGTGACCGACTTCGTGGGCGTTTACGATCAGCCTATTTCAGAGCTCAAATATAAGCTCTGGAACGCCGGTGTGGAGCGGCTGATGCTTCGCCTGTGGGTGAAGAAACACCACTATTCCTTCTACTAGGAAACGCCGCACCGTCACGCCACTCACCGGTACACACAGCGCACCAGCACGCAACACGATCAAGGGATACTATGGCGAAGAACCCCGAGGAGCACAGCTACAACCCAGCCGATGAGAACGCGAGGAGTATTCGCCGCCCGGGATATTTCTTCGCCGTGCCTCTCTCCGAAGTGCACGACTCCAAGCTGCGTGAGGCGCTTGCCCACAGTGGCAAGGAGGTCGAGCAGGCCGAGCAGGCGCGCGAGGCGCTTTATGAGGTTGCAGCGGCGCACGGCGTGGAAACCGATACGGACGATACCCAGCTTCTTCCCGTGGACGAATCCGGTATGCCTCTCGACGAGGCACCGCAGATGCCCTATGAACCGGAGATCCCCTACGAGGAAATCCCCGAAGAACCCGTAATCCAGGCGGTGCAGAGCGTGCCGCCCGAGATACCGCATCCGCAGGAGCCTCCCGCGCAGACCTCCAGCAATATCGTCACGGAGGTCGCTAAATACCGCCAGTCCCAGCCCGTCCCCATGACGGGCATGATTCCGCAGGTGCCCAATTCGCATGCGGCACAGCGGTTCGGCGGTGTAGAGCCCACGGCGAGCGCACCCCCGGTATCCGTACCCACTACGACGATGCCCGCCGGGCGTGGCACGGGCGGGCGGTGGGGCGTGCGAACCACCCTGCGTTCCTTCGTGCGTGCTGACGGCCAGGCGGCGGCGCACGTGGCGCCGCGCGGTGCGGCGCGCATCGCCCAGCGGCAGTTCACCCCGCGCGCCAAACGTGAAGAACGTGCCCGGCGTGAGGCCCTGTACCGCGAGAAAGAATACGCCCGCGACACCCTCAATTTCACGCTGCGCCTGGCGGAGGCCATGTTCTACTATGGCGCGGACGCGATGGACGTAGACTCGGCGATTATCGCGGTGTCTTCGGCGTATGGGCTCGATTCGGTGGATGTTAATATCACCAACCAGTCGGTGACCATCAACTACACCTCCGACCCCGATATTTACATGGAGTCGCGGATCAGCTCGCGAACCATGAGCGCCGACTCCCGGTTCACCCATACGCTCGTGCGCGTGGTGCGCACCTCTACCGAGAATTATGAGGCGCTCGCTTCTACCTACGGGCTGATTCACGATATTACCGAGGGCGGCATGACCTTGGAGGATGCCGACCTTCGCCTGAGCGAGATTACGAACCATCCTAAACCGTATCCGCCGCTGATTACTTGGCTGGCGAATATTGGCTGCGCAACCACGCTGACGGCGGCTCTGGGGGCGAGCTGGTCTACCGCAACTGCTGCGGCGATCGTGTTCATTCCCGTGTACCTGCTGATTCAGTGGCTCAATAAGATTGGTATGCCCACGTTCTTCCGCATGGCGGCGAGCGCGGGTCTGCTGACCTTCCTAGCGATTTGGCTGGGTGGGGATCATTCCATGATTCGCCGTCCGGGGGAGTCGATTTCGGCGCCTCTGGTGGTTGCCGCCGGGCTGATCATGTTCCTGCCGACCTCGCGTCTGGTGGGCGCGGTTCAGGATGCGATTAACGGTTTCCCGGTGACCGCGGCGGGAAGATTCGTTTCGACGGGCATGAGCTTTTTGGGTCTGGTGATCGGCATCGCCTCGGCGGTGAATGCGATTAGCCTGTTTGGCGGCCCGATTCTGGATATTGAGCAGACCCGGTTTGATCTTCCTTCGCCGCTTACGTTCTCGGTGTTCATGCTGGCGGCGACGGTTACGTTTGCGATTACCCTACACACGAAGCTCGTGAAGCTGGGGTGGCTGGTACTCATTACCTGTAGTGCCCTGGTGACCTATCACCTGTATACCTACCTGGTGGGGGTCGATTCTGGGCGTGCGAATACGGCGCTTGCCGCCCTCATAATTGGCATGCTGAGCACCTACGTGGCGTACCGACTGCATGCCCCGCAGGCGGTTTTTTCGATTCCCGCGCTGACCTTCCTGCTGCCGGGCCTGTCGTTCTTCCGCGGCATGTACCTGCTGACGGTTGAGACGAATGTGGTTTGGGGCATCCAGAGCATGATTTCGGCGGTTTCGATTGTGATTGCGATGGCGGCGGGCGTAACGCTGGGCAACTACCTGATGCAGTATCTGCTGCAGCGTTTCGCGGTTCCGCGCAATGTGCCCGCGGAGGCCGCCGAGTAGCGCATCCGTGGTTCTTACATTCCCCTGATGCGGGATGCTACAAAGGCTCTTTATTCCACATTGGAATAAAGAGCCTTTGTATGTAGGTATGAGTGGGCGGATGCGCGTTACTTGACCGTCCAGTCCACCGGCTCCGCACCCTGCTCTACCAGCAGCGTATTCACCCGCGAGAACGGGCGTGAACCGAAGAACCCGCGATGCGCCGATAGCGGCGACGGATGCGCAGACTCCACACACGGGTACGGTTCCAGCATCGGGGCGGTGCGCCGCGCATCCGCACCCCACAGCAGCCCGACCAGGGGCTTATTGCGTGCTGCCAGCGCCCGAATAGCGCACTCAGTCACCTCTTCCCACCCCTTATTGCGATGCGACCCCGGCGCCCCTTCACGCACGCTGAGCACACGGTTCATAAGCATAATGCCCTCATCGGACCACGAGCTCAGATCGCCGTGCTGTGCGGGCTCAATCCCCAAATCGTCGGAAAGTTCCCGGTAAATATTGATGAGCGATTTCGGCAGGGGCATATCCCGCTGCACCGAGAACGAAAGCCCCATTGCGTTTCCGGGGGTGGGGTAGGGGTCTTGCCCCACGATCAGCACCTTGACCTCGTTCATGGGGCGTGAGAATGCGCGGAAAATATTCTGACCTGTGGGAAAAGTTCGGTGTCCCGCCGCGTGTTCGGTGCGTAAAAACTCGCCCATGGCGTGGATTTTATCTTCGACGGGCGCGAGGGCCTGCGCCCAGTCTTCGCTCATAATGTCGGTCAGCGGCGGGTTCGTCATGAAAATACTCCCTGAGAAAATTTGACTCTAATAACACGGTGACTTCAACCAACATACTCTAAAGTGTTCATGTAGACCACCTATGTTCGTCAGGAATCCAGATGCCGATACCTTCTTCGGAAACCCCCGAACCTTCGCCTGCTAACGGCTCCGAAGCCGCCGAACCCGCAGCGGCAGTCCCCGCCGATAGCCCCGGACCCAACCCTACAACACAGCCTGCGTCTTCTGCCCCCGACGCTCCCGAAACCCGCGAAACCGGCGGAAAAACCGAGAACACACGCAAATCCGCCCTCACCGATTTAGAGCGTGCCATGATAGCCCTGGAAAAACGGTACTGGAAGTATCAGGGCACCAAAGAGAAAGCGATTACCGCGCTCGGGCTCACCCCGATCGCCTACTACCAGAAGCTCAATACGATGATCGATAGCCAGCGCGTGATCGCCGCCGAACCTATCCTGATGCACCGCCTGCGCGAGGTTCGCGACCGCAGCTAAAGGCAGCCGCACTGATGTGTGCATGAGCGCACGCCGTTCCGAACAGGACGGATAAAGCCCCATACGGTACCCTGTAAGAGAGAGCTTTGGCAGGGCTCCACCGCGCAGAGCGGTACATCTATTACTCAACCTAGGGAAGTCATGAGCCAATACCCGCACGATGAATTCGACGACATCGACGAGAATACCGCCCGCCGTGGAACATACCGCGGTGTTATTGACGACCCTTCCAAGAGCCCCAAAGGCATTATTCCCGTTGTCGTCGCCGGTATTTTAGCGCTCGTGCTCGGCGGCGCCATGTACATTAACCACCCGCGCAGCAGCTCGCCCGAGGCCGCCGCGCGCGCCAAGAGCTACAGTGCCCCCGCCTCGCCTTCGGAATCATCGTCGCCCTCTGCCTCGGCATCCGAGCAGGCTAAGGATGCGAACGTGGCGGTCTATAACGCATCCGCGCCCGGCGGGTCTGCGGCCAAGGCAAGCGCCGCGCTTGAAGGTTACACGATTACCGAAACCGCGAACTGGTCGGGCACCCCGCCGCAGTCCAGCACGGTCTACTACAAGGACGAGGCCAAGAAGTCGCAGGCCGAAGCTATTGCGAAAACCCTGAATATCACGACGGTTCAGGAGAGCTCAGACACCTTGATTCTGGGCGAGAACGATATTGTGGTGGTGCTCGCCACCGACTACAGCTAAACGGCATCAATCGGCTTGAGACCGCGATTTGCGGTACCGTTTATCATCCCCGCTAGTTTCGGGAACGTTCTATGAGCCCTATGCGTTCGCATATAACATCGCTCGGCTATCGAAACTGGTGCTTTGGCTCCATGCATTCGCACGCGAAGCCGTACCCGTTCACCCCATTGCGGCTTTCCGTGCGCCTTAAGAATGCGCTGAGGGCGATTAAGCTAAATTCGGTGCTCAAAATGTTTGCCCTCGGGCGCACCAAGTGCCAAAATTGTTTTTAGCACTCGGCGCCTTCAGGTGCTAAAACCGGTATCAAAATCTGCTTCGGCAGACCGGAAAACCTGAGCGCTCCATTCGAAACGTCCAGGAGGGATATCGCCACATGGCAAAACTTATTGCTTTTGATGAAGAAGCTCGTCGCGGTCTAGAGCGCGGACTGAACACTCTAGCCGATGCCGTTAAGGTAACTCTTGGCCCCCGTGGCCGCAACGTCGTGCTTGAGAAGTCGTGGGGCGCACCCACGATCACCAATGACGGTGTTTCCATCGCCAAAGAGATCGAGCTTGAAGACCCCTATGAAAAGATTGGCGCCGAACTCGTCAAAGAGGTAGCCAAGAAGACCGACGATATCGCAGGTGACGGTACCACCACCGCAACCGTGCTGGCTCAGGCGCTCGTGCGTGAGGGCCTGCGCAACGTGGCTGCCGGTGCTGACCCGCTGAGCCTCAAGCGCGGTATTGAGAAGGCTGTTGAGGAGGTCACCAAGACCCTGCTCGACTCCGCGAAAGAGGTTGAGACTGAGGAAGAGATCGCGGCAACCGCATCCATCTCTGCGGGCGATCAGGAGATCGGTAAGCTGATCGCTCAGGCTATGGAGAAGGTCGGCAAGGAAGGCGTGATTACCGTTGAGGAATCCAACACCTTCGGCCTGCACCTGGAACTCACCGAGGGTATGCGCTTCGATAAGGGCTTCCTCTCCGGCTACTTCGTGACCGACCCCGAGCGTCAGGAAGCCGTGCTGGAAGACCCCTACATCCTGGTGGTCAACCAGAAGATCTCGAACGTGAAGGATCTGGTTCCCGTTCTTGAGAAGGTCATGCAGTCCGGCAAGCCGCTGCTGATTATTGCCGAGGATGTTGAGGGCGAGGCTCTGGCGCTGCTCGTGCTGAACAAGATGCGCGGCTCCATCAAGTCCGTTGCCGTGAAGGCACCCGGTTTCGGTGACCGTCGCAAGGCTATGATGGCTGATATTGCGATCCTCACCGGCGGTCAGGTTATTACTGAAGAGGTTGGCCTGTCTCTGGATACCGCAACCCTTGAGATGCTGGGTAAGGCACGCAAGGTTGTTGTCACCAAGGACGAGACCACCATCATTGAGGGCGCTGGCGACGCCGCCGCACTTGATGGCCGCGTGGCACAGATTCGCGCTGAGATCGCAAACTCCGATTCCGACTACGACCGCGAGAAGCTGCAGGAGCGCCTGGCAAAGCTCGCCGGTGGTGTGGCTGTGCTCAAGGCTGGCGCGGCAACCGAGGTTGAGCTGAAGGAACGCAAGCACCGCATTGAGGATGCTGTGCGCAACGCAAAGGCAGCCGTTGAAGAGGGTATCGTCCCCGGCGGTGGCGTGGCACTGATTCAGGCGGGCGCGAAGGTCTTCGACAAGCTCGACCTGAAGGGTGACGAGGCAACCGGCGCAAACATCGTGCGCGTGGCTATCGATGCGCCGCTGAAGCAGATCGCAACGAACGCTGGCCTTGAGCCCGGCGTGGTGGTCGATAAGGTTCGTTCCCTGCCCGAGGGTACCGGCCTGAACGCTGCAACTGGCGAGTACGAAGACCTCATGGCTGCGGGTATTAACGACCCCGTGAAGGTGACCCGTTCCGCTCTGCAGAACGCCGCATCGATCGCCGGTCTGTTCCTGACCACCGAGGCTGTGGTGGCAAACAAGCCTGAGCCCGCATCTGCTGCGGCACCGGCTGCTGACCCGATGGGCGGCATGATGTAACGTTTCCCGACTGAGGGAGTATGGTGAAGCTCTCCGGGGCGGGTTCCTGACCGGCACAATGCCGGGTACGGGATTCGCCCCGGAGAGCTTTTGCCTATGCTTTTCAGAGTCGCGAGCAGGTGGTTTTTGGCTCGAGCAGGTAGGAAAATCTTACCTTTTCGGCACAATACTACCTGCTCGCGACGTGCGCCGTGATTCGTTCGGGATGGGAGAGCCGCACGGTATGCTGGATTTATGATGCCTAACACCACCTCCAAATCTTCCGAAAACAACGCCCCCGATACCCCCGCCCGTTCCGGCCAAAACACAAAGAGCATCGGCTCGCGAAATTCATTTCTGAGCATCGGGTCGGTGAACTCATTCTGCAGCATTGGCTCCGTAAATTCGGCGTTTTCGATCGGCTCGGCTTTCTCGTTCGGATCTATCGGCTCGGCTTTTTCTTCGCTGTCCGTTGCCTCGTGCCTGAGCTACATGAGCGTGTTATCGGTTTTATCGGAAGCATCTGTGCTCTCGGCACGGTCGTACAGGTCGGTGCTTAAAGCGGGCCAGCAGAAGAAGGCAAAGAAGCCGTAGCCTTCCCGCCCGATCCAGCCCTGCTTGCTAAAAAGAGCCTTTATGTGAATAAAGCGTAGTTTTCGCCGTTTTATTCACATAAAGGCTCTTTTTTCGATGGGGCAGGGGCGAAGGAGCACACCTGGCGGCGCGCCAGCAGTGCCACCCGGCGGGTTACTCGTGCTCGCCTATCCACGGGGTAGAATGGTGGGGCTATGGAATGCGCCTATTACCGTGAGAGTCTTTGCCGCTCCTGCACCAACATCGAAACCCCGTACCCCGCCCAGCTTGCGGCGAAACAGACCGATGCGCGCAGGCTTCTGGCGGCGTACCCTCACCTGACTTGGCTGGAACCTGTCGCCAGCGACGAGGCGCATTTTCGGAATAAAGCGAAGCTGGTGGTGGGCGGTTCGGCGCAGAACCCGTCCCTGGGCATCGTGGATTATCGTTCGGGGCGTGCCACCGATTTAAGCGAATGCCCGCTCTATATTGAGCCGATTGAGCGCGCTATTCCGGTGCTGCATGAGCTCATTCAGCGTGCCGATTTGACCCCGTATGACATTCCGGCCCGGCGCGGTGAGCTCAAGAATATTCTGGTGACCGCATCCGAGACGGGTGAGCTGATGGTGCGGTTTGTGCTCCGCTCGAAGAAGCTGCTGGTGCCTATTCGCCGCCAGCTGGGGTGGCTGCAGGAGCGTCTGCCGAAGTTGGCGGTGCTGTCGGTGAATCTGCTGCGCGAGCATGTGGCGCTGATTGAGGGCGATGAAGAGATTATTCTGACCGATCGGCAAACCCTGCCGATGCGCGTGAACGGCATGAGTTTGCACCTGCGACCGCAGAGTTTCTTTCAGACGAACACGCAGATTGCGCAGGCAATGTATGCGCAGGGTCGCGAGTGGGTGGGGCAGGTTCAGCCGCGCACGCTCTGGGATTTGTATTGCGGTGTGGGCGGTTTTACCCTGCACGCGGCGCAGGTGATGCACGGTGAGGTCACCGGGATCGAGATCAGTGCGGAGGCGATTCGCAGCGCCCAGCGCACCGTCGCCGAGCAGAGGCTTGAGGGCGTGAAATTTGCTGCGGGGGATGCGACCGAGTTCGCCGTGAACGCCCGCGAAACCCCCGAGATGCTGGTGGTGAACCCGCCCCGGCGAGGTATTGGTGAGAGGCTGTGCACCTGGGTTGAGGGCTCCGGGATTGAGCACGTGATTTATTCGAGCTGCAACGCGAAAACCCTTGCCGCTGACCTGGCGCGCATGCCTTCTTACAAGCCGATCGCCGCGCGCGTGCTCGATATGTTCCCGCATACGAACCACTATGAGGTCATGGTGTTGCTCAGGCGCGGGTAGGCTTCCCGAGCATATACATAACCCAACCCTAGGGCGCGAGCAGATAGTATTTCGGCGAGAAGATAGCGGTTTGTTATCTTCTCGCCGAAATACTATCTGCTCGCGGTGCTGTCGGGGCAGTCCGCAGCGTGGTGGGTGCGAGGCGATAATGCGCCAAAGCGATGCGCAGAGCAAATCATGCACCCGCGCGGCTCTTTGTCTCATCCCGCGTTTCCTGCACCCGAATGGCTCGTGCGGTCGGGCCGAGAATGAACGTGAATACGGTGGCGATAACGAAGAGTGACCCTCCGGCAACGATGGTGTTGATTGCACCGAACGCTGGCACCGCCCATCCGGTGATGAGGTACCCGATCATACCCGCTAGGGAGAAAACCACACCCATGAAGCTGTAGACGCGCCCGCGCATGTGTTCGTCGATAGCGTCTGCGAAGAGGACTTGCCCGAGCACTTCTTCGGGTCCGTAGAACATGCCCCAGATGAACCAGAGCACGAGTACCGCCCACAGTGCAGGGTGCAGTCCCATGCTCAGGCAGACGGCACCGTAGCCGAGTCCTGAGATGCACATCCACCCGCGTTTGGTCATACGCACCCGCCCGGTGCCTGTGCCGACGCCGAGTTTGGCTGAAAGCCAGGAGCTGATGACGCATCCGGCAGCGTATACGGAAGTTGCGATTCCGAAGGCGGTGTAGGCGTGTCCGAGATCGCGGGTGAGGTATTCGAGCATGGGCAGGGTGGTGATGGGTACGGCGGCGATGGAGAGGAACCAGAAGGTGAGCATGCCGCGCACGATGGGGTTGTGTGCGGTGTAGGCGGCGCCTTCGCGCAGGAGTCTGCCGGTGTGGTGTTCCTGCACGGTGGCGGTGCGTTCGGCGTAGGTGAGGTCGTAGTTGCGTATGGTGGCGACGGTGAGGGCAGCGAGCAGGTTGAGGGTTCCTGCGAATCCGACTGCGAGGGCTGGGGTGGTGAAGGATGCGACGGCGGCTGCGATGGTGGGGCCGAGGGTTTGGGCGAGGAAGATGAGGCTGCCGCGGCGTGCCATGTATTTTTGGTAGTCGTCGCCGAGTAGGGAGGGCATGGCGGCGGAGGCTGCGGGGGATGAGAAGGTGCCGAAGGTTGAGACGAGAAATGCGATGGTGAGGAAGGCGGGTAGTCCTGCGGCGGCGTAGAGGGCTGGGGATGCGATGAGTAGGGCGGCGCTGGCGAGCCTGAAGCTGACGGTGAGGGTTTTGCGGTTGAATTTGTCGGCGATTGTGCCTGCGAAGGGTGCGAAGAGGATGACGGGGACTGCCTCGACGACCATGACGATAGCGGAGTGGGCGAGGTCGCCGGTGGCGCCGTAGGTGAGCAGAGGCATGGCGATAGCTTGGATACTGGACGCAAGAGCATCAGAAACCTGCGCGGTCAGGAGCGTGAGCTGACCGCGTGCGTTCAGCGGCGTTGCTGATGTGGGATTTGCGGGCGAGTCTGGTGTGTTTGTTGGGATGCGCGGCGCAGGTGATTCAGGACGCTCAGGCGAAGGGTCTGTGGTGCGTATCATAATACTGTGGATTCTATCACGGGAAGAACGCTGTAACCGAGGCGAAACAAGACACAAGACGCGCGAGCAGATAACAGTCCGTTATCTTCTCGCCGAAATATTATCTGCTCGCGGTGTTATCGGGGTTGCCCGCAACCTGGCGGAGATGGATGAGGCGGTAGTGCGGTAGCGGCGTGCTGGCGTGTTGCTGTGGGTTTTGCGTCATAAAGCGCCACAAACAAAATTTTTGGGTGTTTCTCTCCGAAAATCCTAGGTTTAAGGAAACATTAAGGGTAATCTAATGCCTGAACGATGTTTCAAGGACAAACGGAGGAATCCATGAGTCAATACGAGACTGAAGTGACCGAGGGTGTGTTCCCGCTCGGCGGTGTGAACGATGCACTCGCCCAGTATTTCAGCGGCACCAGCTACATGAATACGCTGGTGAATGATCCGGATGTGTCTGTTACCGTGGCGAATGTGAGCTTCGAGCCGGGTGTTCGTAATAACTGGCATAAGCATAATGGCGGGTTCCAGATCATCCTAGCGACGGCGGGGGAGGGCTGGTACCAGGAAGAAGGCAAGCCACCTGTCAAACTCCGCGCTGGAGATGTGGCGGTCGCCAAAGACGGCGTGAAACACTGGCATGGCGCTACGGCAGACTCGTGGTTCTCCCACCTTGTTATCACGGCAGGTACGGCAGAATGGCTGGAGCCTGTAGAAGACACTGTATATACGGAAATACATAAGTAGGAGCAAAAAATGGGAAATCGTAAGAAGACTAGGAATAAGAAATTGTCCCGGAAACTAGGTAATGACCAAGGGATATTGGTTATCCATGGGGTTGGTAACCAAAAAGAAGGAAAGACCTTACAAAAATTTGGTGGATCCTTAAGGGATAGAGCTTTACGGTATCCTGGAAGTGATCTTTTATACGGAACAGACGAAGAAATTCGCTCAGGAGCTAAAAAGGAAATTAAGGTATCTTTAGGAAGCGAGTCTAAATATGATAACCTATATATCCGTGAAGTTCATTGGGCAAAAAATTATGGAAAAAAATTAAAGAATAAAACTCTATGGGTTTTATTTCGGATGCATCTAATTGCACTTTTATTATTTTTTGATATCCGTGATGAAAAATTTATAAAAAACCCATTAAGTAATAAATCTATACTGGGTATGGTGTATAGGTTTTATGCACGATTCTTAATATTAGTGACTCTAGTAGTTTTTACCTTTAGTATTTTTCGATGTCTGTTTACGATAAGCATGCCTCTTGGACTTATCCTAGTTGTAGGATTTATTTTATTTATAGAAAAAAGTAAATGGAACCTGTCTAATGATGTTCGAGTGGCTGTATCTGATGTTCAAGATGCTGCATCTTTGGATAATAATGAAAAGGAAGGAATAATTAAAGAGATCGATAAAGGGGTTAAAAAGTTTCCTCGATCAGTGCGGGATATAACAATAGTTGCACACTCTCAAGGTGGTTACTTGACTCATCAGTATTTAATAGCTAAAAATTATAACCCTCCGAAGAAAATAAAACATTTTGTTGGAGTTGGCAGTGGTTTAGGTGCTATACATATCATTTCCTTGACACAGGGTGTTAAAAACCTATTGGTTTCCTGGTTTATATTTATCGTTATAGCACTTATTTTTCTTTTCCATTTCGCTTTTGTGTGGAGTTTTCTTGAAAACATCTTCATGCACATATATAATTTTATATACAATTTAGGATGGTTTATCTTATCTGGGGATCCCAATTTTGTGGGACGTTTATGGATGATATTTATTGGTTTAGAGGTTTATTTGCTTAGATTAGATCCTGGAAATGTATTTACAGTAATTATATTTAGTTTAATTTTGTTTATTCCTATCGCTAAAATCAAAAAATATTGGTATAAAAATATTGAGAGAATACCTGAAAATATCACGTGGGAAGAATATAGCTCTGCACGAGATATAGTAGGAAGAGTAACTCCTATAATTGCTTGGGGTGTGCCATATCTTACGCCTAAAGTAGTTGGGTTGTTGGGGGGGCCTTTATCGGTTCATACCAAATATTTTAATGATAGTTCTGTCATGCCTTCAGTTTTAATTTCAAGATTGTATGGCGAAGAAGAGGTAGATAAATATGAGAAGATGCAGAAATATTTATATACTTTAACAATTAGGCAGAAATATATGTCTAGTGCATCTGCTGTACTTGCAGCAGTATTGCTGTCATATGGACTTGTATATGATTCAAAGCTGTATGGAAATTCCTATATAGCAGTTATTAGCTGTATATTGGTTATATTGTTTTGGAAGGTATGCTTTCTTTTGTTGATACTTGCAATGAGGGCCTTATCGTGGATTATTGTAAAGGTGTTGGAATATTTTATAGGGTTTAATAAAATATCGATAAATTTTGGGATGTATGGGTTGACAGACAATAAATTTTCATCCTATGTTTCTGGAGATTCTAACTATATAGAGCAGTTCTCTCCTGTTTCCTTTATAATTCGGCGCATTATAGGTGGACTGATCTCTGTAATATCAGCTGTTCTGATAATAACCTCTCATACTTATCTACAAATATTCCGCAATGACTACCCTGGATTAGCTAATGTTTTCTTTATGGGTGTAATTTATTTCTTTGTTGGATTATGTATTATTTTAGGATACTCATTTGAAACGCTAAAAGGTGTATTTGGTGGAATTGTGGGGCTTGCTATACTTTTAGTTACTGTAAGCTCATATCCATACTTTCCGCATATATCGCTACTATATTCCGTAATCTTATTTACAGTTATAGTATACGCGTGGATAGGGTGGTATAAAATTGAAAAGATAAAAAGTGTAAATGTTGGTTCTGGCTACCCGTAGCCCTTTTTCGGGTGCTTAGCCACTACCTCGAGGTGGGTATCAAGTAGTGCCCGCCCCGAGCTGGTGAGTCTGTAGAAGCACACAGGAGCCGCATCCTTAAGCTGAGCGGGGGAGAGGTGCTCCTGAGTAAAACTCATTAACTCAGCCTTTTTCCTGCCGCCTAAGCGCCGCGATCCGCTCGACACTCGCACCGTCATGTCAATCGGCTCCACCCGTACTGATTGCCACTACGCTTCCCCGCCCGAGCCAGCCCCGCCCGCGAGAATACCCGCCGCATACGCCGCCTGCCCCACGTGCTGGGCGGCATCGTCGATCATACTCACCAGCCGCACCCCGCGCGTCACGTGCGGAGTCCACGACGTATCAATCACGTCATCCAAATCAGCCTCGCTCAACCCGGCGATATACTCGCTCAACGCCGCAGCAGTTGCGCTCAGATACTCGACCAGCAGCGCGGCATCCTCCACCACGACGGCGCACGCCTGCTCTGCGGTATGCCCGTAGCCCTCTGTATCGCCCAGTTCGCCCAGGTTGAAGCGGGAATTGAACCCCTGACTATGCCACACCTGCGGTTCACCGCTCAGCTGTGCGAGCTGCACATCCATCTGCCGCCCCGCATGCCACAGCAACCAGGCGATCGAATTCGTGTGCCCACCCGCGTGCGCGTTCAACGCCCCCTCAGGCAGGGTGTTTATAAGGGCTTTCGCCTCAGTTGCGGGTCGGCTTGCGGCTTCGCGCAGAACGTCGCGGGCATCCATAACAGCTCCTTCATACGAGGGTAAAAGTGTTTACCACCAGTCTAGATTCCAAAGGGGCAGAGGCACATCTATTGTGGGGTTTATTTCGCATTCAGCGCCTTAAATAACCTCAGAATGCAAAACAAACCCCAAACTAGAAAGCCGAGGCGCGACAAAGTTAACCGGCGCAATAACGCTCACCGCCGCCGCCGTTCTTTCACAACTAACTCTGCGCGACGGCCTCCTGGTAGTGCTCGCCCCACGCCCACAGCGCATCGAACAGGGTGCGCATGCTCTGCCCCAGCTCGGTCAGCTTATACTCCACGCGCGGCGGCACCTGCTCGTAGACGGTGCGGGTGAGGATTCCGCGAGCCTCAAGCTGGCGCAAATTTTCAGTGAGCACCTTCTGCGAAATATCGCCGAGCGAGCGCTGAAGCTCCTTATACCGCAGGGGCCCGTTGAGCAGATCACGCACAATAAGGGCACCCCAGCGCGTTGAAATAACCTCCAGCGTGATTTCGACGGGGCACTGTGGCAATTCGGCGTTTTGGTAAAGATACTGGTCCGTCACAATAGTTTCCTTGGGGTAACTGGGGCACGTTAAAGTGCCGTCTTCACAGGTGTTTATCGCGTCGGTAGCGTTGAATACGTCCTAAGAATACAACGTTTATCGCGGAGGAAACATGAAAATCGCAGTCATCGGTGCAAACGGTAAATCCGGTACTCTCGTCGTGCGTGAAGCCACCGAACGCGGGCATGAAGTTACCGCTATCATGCGTTCCGAACACCCCACCCCGGCGCAGCACACACTTATCAAGGACGTTTTCGCACTCACTCGCAACGACCTGTCGGGGTTCGATGCGGTGGTAGACGCCTTCGGCGCGTGGACTCCCGAGAATCTGCACCAGCACAAAGAACACCTGATCCACCTTGCGGATGCGCTCAGCGGCACCCAAACCCGTCTGCTCGTTATCGGCAGCGCCGGTAGCCTCTACACCGACTCGACCACGGATCAGCGGCTTGTAGACTCGCCCGCCATGCCCGAAGAATTCAAACCGCTGGCAACCGCGATGGCGCAGGCGTATGATGCGCTGCGCATCCGCGACGATGTTGCCTGGACCTACCTGAGCCCGGCCCTGGTGTTTAATCCTGAGGGTGAGCGCACAGGCGAATACCAGCTGGCAGGCGATGTGCTAACGATGAATGCTGCCGGGCAGAGCGAAATTAGCTATGCGGATTTTGCGGTCGCCGTGATTGACCTTATTGAGTCGGGGGAGCATCAGCGCGAGCGCGTAAGCGTAGTGTCGCGGTAGCTTGTGCCCCCGCTGCTGGGCGTAAAAGAGCCTTGATGTGAATAAAGCGGGATTTCCAACGCTTTATTCACATCAAGGCTCTTTTTAGGCTGCGTAAGATAAGGTAGACGGCCCGCCAGCGTAGCGTCAAAAAACTTAATGTTTTCTTGCAAAAACCAGGAATAAATGCCACACGCTGCCCGTTGAAGTTCACCGGAACACCAGACACAAATTATAAACACCTCAAACTTCACCGGGAGAACACTATGACTACTGCGCGCCTTCACTTCGATATGGTCGTTATCGGCTTCGGCAAGGGCGGCAAAACCCTTGCTGGCGCCTACGCGAAAACCGGCAAGAACGTTGCCCTGATCGAGCAGTCCTCAAACATGTACGGCGGCACCTGCATCAATATCGGGTGCGTGCCCACCAAGGCGCTTGTGCACCGGGCTGACGAATTCCGAGCCAGCGGCGAACACAACGCCGACGCTGCGAACGCCGCCTACGAGAGCGCCGTGATTTTCCGTGACAAACTCACCGGTGCCATGCGCGCGAAGAACCGCGAAATTCTCGAATCGAACGCCACCGCCAAACTCATTGACGGTCACGCACGGTTCCTCTCAGACACCGAGGTCGAGGTCACCGCGGGCGAGGACAAACTGGTCGTCACCGCCGACTGCTTTATCATCAACACCGGCGCCGTGGCGACTATCCCGCCCATCCCGGGCGCCCGCGAATCGAAGCGCGTGCTCACCTCTACCGAGCTGCAGAAGATCACCCCGCGCCCGAAGCGCCTGGGCATTATCGGCGGCGGTCCTATCGGCGTCGAGTTCGCCGGTATTTTCTCCTCCTATGGCACCGAAGTAACCCTGCTTGAAGGCGCTCCCGCGCTTTTCGGGCGTTACGATGACGATGTCGCCCAGGCAGCACGCGAGATTATCGCCGACCAAGGCATTACCGCTCACGCGGGCGTTCGTGTAGAGACCGTTACCGATAACGCCGACTCCGTGACCGTGAACTACCTGGACTCTGAGGGCGCCTCCAAGAACCTTGAGGTGGATTACGTGATGGTCGCAACCGGGCGCAAACCCGCCACCGAGGGGTTGGGGCTTGAGAACACGAGCATCGAAACCACCGAGCATGGCGCAATCGCTGTCGACGAGCACCTGCGCACCACGGCACCTAATATTTTTGCGCTCGGTGACGTCAACGGCGGCCCGCAGTTCACCTACATTTCGCTGGATGACTACCGCGTGGTGCTCTCGCAGCTGCTTGGCGATGGTTCTCGCTCCACGAAGGATCGCCAGGCGGTTGCCGCAACCATCTACATGAACCCGCCGCTCTCGTCCGTCGGCCTGACTGAGCGTGATGCGCTCGCCGCCGGTCACACCATCAAGGTTGCCACCAAGCCTGTCGCTGCTATCGCCGCCATGCCGCGCGCAAAGACCCTGGAGAACCCGCGCGGCATCATGAAGTTCGTGATTGATGCCGAGACTGACCAGATTCTCGGCGCTCAGCTGTTGGTGGTCGAGTCTATGGAGGTTATCAACCTCGTGGCGTTGGCAATGCGCCACAATATTACGGCATCACAGCTACGTGATGAAATTTACACTCACCCGTCGATTACCGAAGGCCTGAATGAGGTTTTGGCGAATGCGGTGCCTGTGAATTAAATTATCCTTGAAATAACAGGAGACTTTGGGGTGCCTGTGAGCTTCCCAACCCGTGCTGTCCACGATACGGCGGCGGGTTGGGAAGCTCATTTAGTTACGGGGTGTCTATATCTGTTAGCTAAGGATGACCTAATATAGTACTTGCAGACAGACAAACGTTCTATTAAGAACCCCCTAAGCTGTTGTAACCCAATGGCAGGAGAAGATCATATGGCGCTACCCAAGATTGCCCCCTATTCGTACCGTGAACAGGAGCATCAAAACCGTGTAAACTGGCGGGTCGATCCCGCGCGTGCCGCGCTTCTCGTGCACGATATGCAGCGCTATTTCGTGCGCGCCTTTGAGCTGGAACGCGACGGACAACCCCTCCCAGACGCTCAAATTAATATTGCCATTGCCAATATTCGCCGCCTACTAGATGCGGCACATGCGGCGAACATCCCGGTCTACTACACCGCCCAACCACCCCGCCAGAATCCCGCCGACAGGCGCCTGCTGACCGACTTCTGGGGCGATGGCCTGCAGGACGACGAAAACGCCCAAATTCTCGACGAAATCGCCCCCACCGAAGCCGATGCCGTGCTCACTAAATGGCGCTACTCCGCCTTCGTGCGTTCCCCGCTCGAAGAGCAGCTCAAAGACCTCGGGCGCGATCAGCTCATCATCGGCGGCATATACGCACATATCGGCTGCCTGACCACCGCCCTTGAAGCGTTCATGCGCGATATTCAGCCCTTCATGGTGGCGGATGCGCTCGCCGACTTCACAGCGGAAGAGCATCGCATGGCCTGCGAATACGCCTCGGGTCGATGCGCCCGCGTGCTTAACACCGCCGAGGCGCTGAAGCACATCAACGCCGGTGCCCTCGTCACAGCAGATGAACCGGAACTCCTAAAGGTATGCGCATGAGCTGGGTTATCGTGACCGGCGCAAACGGCGGAATCGGCGTGGCAACCGTGCACGAACTCATCAAGAATAACTATTCGGTGTATGCCGCCGATCTGGCGGAAAAACCGCACGAATCATTCGCCGCCTACGGCGACGCCATCTTCCGCTACCGCTCCGTCAACGTGAGCGACGAAGAATCGGTGCGGGCGCTCGCACGTGCCGCCGCTGAAGTGGATGAACCTATCCAAGGCGCCGTCTTGGCGGCGGGAATCGTGCACAGCAAACCGCTCTTAGACACCTCTTTTGAAGATTGGAAACGGCTGCATGCGGTCAATGCTGACGGCGTTTTCCTGTGCCTGCGTGAGTTCGCGCGCGTTATGATTGAGCAGGTGCAGACATCGCCCGAGAATACGCGTTCGCTGGTGACGGTCGCCTCCAACGCCGCCCGCGTGCCCCGCGCCGAGTTTGGTGCTTACGGTGCCTCGAAAGCCTCAGCGGTGCGCGTATCGTCAAGCTTTGGGCTGCAGCTGGCGCGCCACGGCATTCGCGTGAACACGGTCTGCCCCGGCACCACCCGCACCCCGATGGTGACCGACGCCTGGAATGGCGAAGACCTCAGCGCCCTATCCGTGGCGGGCAGCCCTGAGACCTTCCGCTTGGGAATTCCGCTCGGGCGCATCGCCGAACCCGCCGATATTGCGGCGGTGAATGCCTTCCTCATCAGCGATGCCTCACGGCATATCACCATGCAAAATATTGTTGCCGATGGCGGCGCAACCTTCTAACAGACCCGAAAGGCGTTATCAGTGAGCAATAATCTTCCTGATTTTATGTTTGCCACCGGAACCCGCGTGATGCGTACCGCCGGTTCCCTGCGCCAGGTCACCCTTGAGGATGCGCGCGCCGCCGCCGAATCCGCCGGTACCGCTGTGGTCGGTCTGATTCCTTTCGATCCGAACGCACCCGCGCATCTCTTTGTGCCCGCACGCCTGCAGATCGACGACATTCCGGTGCCCGAGCATGAGGTTACACTCGCCGAACCAACGCAGATTGAGGGCCGCGAAAACCCCGGGTATCGGCAGGCGGTGGCGACCGCCGTTGAGCGTATGAAGGCGCATCAGCTGGATAAGGTCGTGCTTTCCCGCCTGCTGCGCGCCGATTATGCGCCGGGCGCCCTCGACCTTGCCGGGGTGTATAACAACCTGCGCGCCCAGCAGCCCAACACGTTTGTTTTTAGCGTTAAGCTGCCGCAGGGTCACCGCGGGTTGGAGCATCCATATCTGATGGGTGCCTCGCCGGAGCTGATTTTCAGCACGGAACCCGATACCGGGGAGGGCAGCGCCTTCAAAACGCACCCGTTGGCGGGCAGTGCGCCGCGCATCGCCGAGCATGGAAGCGCCGAGGATGAGGCTCTTGGGCAGCGGCTTATGGCTTCGCGTAAGGACCGTGGCGAGCATGCGACCGTTATCGCCGATATTCGGGCGCAGCTGGAACCTATGACCCGCCAGCTCACTATTCCGGAGGTGCCTTCGCTTCTGCAGACCCCGCAGCTGTGGCATTTGGGCACCCCCATCTCGGGCGTGCTCAAGCAGGGTATGACCTGCCTGGATGGTGCACGCGCCATTCACCCGACCCCCGCGATTTGCGGTGCCCCCACCGAGGCCGCGCGGCGTATGATCGCCGAACTTGAGCCGTTTAGCCGCGACTATTTCGGCGGGCTCATCGGCTATATGAACGCGGACGGAAGCGGCCAGTGGGCGCTCGTGCTGCGCTGTGCTGAGGTTGATGCGCAAACCGCCATCCTCTACGCGGGCGCGGGCATTGTGGCTGAGTCAGACCCGGTGCTGGAACACACCGAAACCGGCACGAAACTGGGCAGTTTCGGGCGCGCACTGGGCATTAATACGCTGCCGCAGGCGGTTCCAGCAGACGCTTAACATCCAGCGGTGTGGCGACCGAGTGCACATCCACCACGGGAACGGTGTCTTCGGTTGCCACCGCCAGCAGGAACCGTTCGGGATGCGCCGCCCGCCCCGCCGTATCCGCCGTTGGATGCGCTACCGGGCTGAGCGTCAGCACCGACCAGGTGATAAAGAACGAGCGCTCGTCGCCCTCGCGGGCGTTTTCGTCCGATATGTCGCGGGTTTTCGGGGTCTGATGCTTACCGGCTTCCTCACCGCCCGCCGACGTCTCTTCTGCCGACGTATCTGAATCTTTGGGCAGAGTGAGCGTGGCACGCACACTCACTCGCGGACTCACCGAAAGCTCATGCTCGCAGGGGCGATCCTGCCTGCCCGGCGCATCCAGCGGGTTTGCCGGTTCGCACAGGGCGCTGACCATCGCCAAAGTCGCATCGTCACACTCAATCTGCACCGTCTGCGGTGAAACGCTTAGCCCGTGCCCGGTTGCCTTGAGCACCGCCTCCTTCGCGGTCCAGATGGCAACTCCCGCCGCCTGCTGCTGGCCTGGCGGCAGAGACTCATAGGCGGTACGTTCGTCGATGGTGAGCGCAACCCGTGCGAAACCCGGAAAAAGTGAGGCCTGAACCGCCTCAAGATCAATGCCGAGAACCACCTGCTGCTGCGCACAAAAACCGCCCGCCGCCAGCGAGGGAACCTGCGACATATTGAAATTCACGCCCGCAATGCGCGGCTTACCGTGCGGTTTACCGCTCGTGCAGAGCCGACATGACCGATCCACCGTGATCGTGCGTGCGCTCCGCCCCGAAATACCCAGCCGAGGCGCAGCCAAGGCCCGCATGAGGGCTTCAGTCGCCAGGTAACTCACCGAGGCCGACGGGCTGTGTATCGACGCCGCCTTGCGCCGAGCTTCCTCGCCTACATAGTCAAGCCACGTGAACCTTAACCCACCGGTAAAGGTGCGGGTGGGCAGGGTAAATACACTGATATGCGTGCGTGAAACATCCGCATCCCCGGAAGATATAGAGTGGATGGTCATACCCTAAGTCTACCCGCCCGCCGCCTGGAACCTGAGCGACGTGACGAAACCTCTAGCTTCATGAACTGACGCCACACTCTGCGCTTTACGAGTGTGTAAGGTAAAGTCGAGAGCATGCAGAATCAGATTATTGCGGCGGCTGACGGCTCCGCGCTTGGTAATCCCGGGCCTGCCGGATGGGCATGGTACATTGACGAGAACCACTGGGCGGCAGGGGGCTGGGAGCACGGTACCAATAATATGGGCGAGATCAAGGCGGTTCTCGACCTGTTTGAGGCGACCGCCCATCGTGCCGAGAGCAAACTTCTGATCTACTGCGACAGCCAGTACGTGATTAACTCCCTCACCCAGTGGATGCCCGGGTGGAAGAAACGCGGCTGGAAAAAGGCCGACGGTAAACCCGTGCAGAACCGTGACCTGCTCGAAGCGCTCGATGCCGCAAGCACTGGCAGGGACTACGAGATGGTCTGGGTTAAGGGGCATGCTGGGCACGAGCTGAACGAGGCCGCAGACTCCCGTGCGAACGCAGCCGCACAGGCCTTCAAAGAGGGGCGAGAACCCGAAACCGGTCCGGGGTTTCCCGGCTCGCCGCATACAGCAGGTGAACAGAGCGCCCCGAGCACCCAAGCCGCCCAAACTCGTGAAACCGAGAACCATGCTCACGCCCAAGACCCCGATACTCTCGCTGCGGATGCGCACCTGAGCCTCGAAGACTTCACCGAAACCGAGGTGGAACGCGCACGCCAGGGGTTCGACTCCCTGAAACTCAACGGGATTCTCAAGTCTGCATCTGCCATTGCCGCCCCCAATCCGCAGGCGGTGCAGGAGCGGAAAACGAAACTTGCTGAAGCCTCCGCACGTGCCGCAGAGCGCGAGGCGCAGGCGCAGCAGCGAGTGCTCGCCGAGCAGGAACTCGCCGAATCAGAAGCCGAAGAGAACGAAGAATTTGAAGGCGAAGAGTTCGAGGAAACCGAGCAGGAGAGCAACTCTCAGGGAAGCGTCACGGAAAATGCCGTGCCCGAAGAGCCTGCACCCGACCCCACGGGAACCGCTGCATCGGCACCTGCACAATCGGATCATTCCGCCCCGAACCCCGAAGATGCCGTGCACGCCGAACGTGAACTTGAGATGCGCGGCGGGAGCATGAGCGAACCCGAGATTTCTGCGCTGCTGCACGAGCGTCTGGTGTGGGTGACCGCGACCGGTCGATCCGTCAGCCGTGCCGACACCATCGCGTACCGTGCGCGCGCTTTCACCCAGCAGGGCAGCCCCGCCAAACAGGGCGTGCAGGTTGTCGATGATCATAATGTGCTCATCATGGCGGCAGTGCAGACGGCACGCGGGCGGGTCAATCGTTCGAGCCTGTGGCATTACGACACGACGGCAGCCCCGAACGGCTGGCGGCTGCGGTTTAGGCAAGAGACTACCGCGTCCTAAACCCGCAACAGCCGCATTGCCCGAATAAACCGGTGCAGTCCGCGCGGGAACCGACGTCACCAGATCATCTGCGCCTAAGAAAAACCGGGGCTGCCGTGAAGTCCGCTATCAATCCTTCACGGCAGCCCCGCATGTCATCCCATTAAAACTCTGTGCAGATAGTGCGACCCTGGAACCTAGCCCACGAACATCGCAGCGTTCGTGTTTTCAGTCTCCGCATAGTTCACGCCCGCACGGTCAAGAGCCTCGTTAATCTGGGTAATTGACTCTTCCACACGCTTCTGGGTGCCGCGCCAATTATCAAGCACCGCCTGAAAGTTCGTCGATGCCGAACCCGTCCACGAACCCTGCAAATCCTGTAGGGATGCGGTCATCCCGGTAACCTCGGCGCTAATGTTAGCGACCTGAGTTTTCGCTTGAGCTGCCTTCGCCGCAATGGTTTCTGAATCGACGACGAACTGTGCCATGATATTCCTCCTGGGTAGGGTGTAAAGGTTTTTTCGAAAGCTGCCGGTCACGTGAATTCTGCCGTAGAATTCAGTGCCGTACAGCGCTCACCATCTACCCTAGAGAAACGCCTGCCGCGATGCGCCCGCGAACCTTACTGTCTGTGGATAACTGCCCGCGCGGGACATAAAAACCGGTTATCCACAGTCCGAGAGCGTCCTAAAACCGGTATGGGACGCGGTTTCTCAGCTGCGCCAACCGAACTATGACAACTATGTCCCCGCCCAGCGGTTACTGCGAAACACCGTTATCGGTCATTACCGGCGCCGGATAGAACGGCAGGCTAATCACAAAGGTCGCACCGCCTCCGGACGTTTCCTCAATATGCACAGAACCGTCGTGCTGCTCCAAAATCGCCGCCACAATCGACAGCCCCAGCCCGGTGCCGCCGGTCTCACGCGAACGCGAGGTATCGGTGCGGTAGAAACGCTCGAACACGCGCTCGCGGTCTTCACCGTGAATACCCGGGCCGTGATCGCGCACCTCAATAACCGAGAGCGGGTATCCGGGAACATCTTCGCGCACGCCAACCGCGATTTCTAGGGGCGTGCCTGCCGGGGTGTAGCGCATCGCGTTGGTAAGCAGATTGGCGACCACCTGGCGCATCCGTGATTCATCGCCGATCACGGGTGCACTTGTGGGGGCCACATCGTCGGTGAGGCCCACAAGCGAGACTTCACGATCCGGCGACGTTGCGTAGGCGTCGTTGCTGGCATCAACCGCCAGGTGGAACAGATCGAAGGGGGCGAGTTTAGATTCGCGGCGTTCGTCGATGCGCGCCAGCGTGAGCAGATCCTCGACCAGCTGGCCCATGCGCTTCGACTCGGATTCGATGCGCCCCATCGCGGTTGCCACGGCCTCCTCATTGGGCAGGGCACCCTGGCGGTATAGTTCGGAGTACCCGCGAATACTCACCAGCGGGGTGCGCAGCTCGTGCGAGGCATCTCCCACGAACCGGCGCATCTTCGCCTCTGACTTCGCCTGCGCATTAAACGAACTCTCAATCTGCGCGAGCATAGTATTCAGCGAGATTGCCAGGTTGCCGATCTCGTTGCTGGGGTTGTAATCCTCGATGCGCTGCGAGAGATCCCCTGCGGCAATCTTCGCGGCGGTCTGCTCCACGCGCGCCAGCGGCTCGAAGGTGCGGGTCACAATAACCCAGGTCATCGCGATCGCGGCGGCAAGTGTGGCAAGCCCGAACGCGAAGGTCAGCACCCCAACCAGCGCGACCACCTGGTTCGTCTGCTTCAACGGCAGGGCAATCACCATTGAAGAGGCCTGGCCATTGGTTGAAGACTCCAAAGAAATCGGCATAATACGCCAGTCGTTAGAGCCTGTCCGCGAGTTCACGGTCGTGCCGGTTTCGTGGTATTTCTTGACCTTTTCGGAATCCCAGCCGGTAAGAACCGGCTCGTTTTCCGCCTGTTGATCGGCTCCCGCTACCGAGTACAGCACGTTTCCGCGCTGATCAAGTATATAGACCCGGTACGAGCCGACCGCCCCGTCCTGCCGGGTCTGCGAGGTCCCGACGGAGGAAACGAGCGAGGAAGAACTCGCCTTCATCTCTTCGTCGAGCTGATGCACCATTTGGGCGCGCAGCGCCGAAATCGCCACGAGCGAGGTGACCGCGATAGCAAGCGCAATGAGCACCGAGGTCACCACCACCAGCTGAGTTCGCAGCGACAGCGAGTGAGGAAGACGATCAACAGGTTTCAGTGGCACGAGATACTAGCTCCGAGAACCGCGAATCATGTAGCCCACACCGCGTTTGGTGTGAATGAGCGGTTCGTGTCCTTCGCGGTTGTTGTCAATCTTGCGGCGCAGGTACGAAATGTACGACTCCACAATGGAGGAATCTCCGTTGAAGTCGTACTCCCATACGTGGTCGAGAATCTGTGCCTTCGAAAGCACGCGGTTTGCGTTGAGCATCAGGTAGTGCAGCAGGTTGAACTCGGTGGGGGAGAGGTCGATTTCCTCGTCTCCCAGGAAAACCTCATGGGTGTCAATGTTCAGGCTCAGGTCGTCCACGCGCAAAATCGCGTCGTCTTCTTCCTGAGCGTTGCGTGACCGGCGCAGAATAGCGCGGATGCGGGCGATCACCTCATCGAGCGAGAACGGCTTGGTGACGTAGTCGTCACCGCCCGCGCCCAGACCGGCAACCTTATCTTCGGTGGCGTCCTTCGCGGTGAGGAACAGCACCGGGTACGTGCGCCCCGCATCGCGCAGACGGCGAGTGACCTCAAAGCCGTCCATCCCGGGCATCATCACGTCGAGGACGATGAGGTCCGGCTGTTCGTTTTCCGCCTTTTCAATCGCTTCGCGACCGTTACCGGCGGTGACAACCTCAAACCCCGCAAACCGCAGGGATGTAGCCAAAAGCTCTAGAATATTGAACTCGTCATCAACGACGAGCAGTTTAGCTTCTGCAGACATTGTGTACTCTTCTTTCACCAGAAAAATTATCGGAAAATCTTATGTACCGGTATGCGCGTCTTAGCTTGCTCGCCTGCGCAGAACCGCCAGCACAATACTGACCATGAGCGCAAGAAAAGCGACCGGAAGCAGAATCAGCGGAATCTGACTCATGAGCGCTGGCGGATGCGCCCCCGCCCATTTCATGAGGAGCATGACGACGCCGCATATTACGCATACTACGGCTAGAATACCGCCGCCCGCACCTAGCCAGCGAATCGCTCGGGTGTAGGGAAGGGCAGCGGCGGCCTCTACGGGCTCAGAGGAAGATACGCTTTTGCTACTCATGGCATAACCGTATCAGGTTTATGGGCCTGCTCCCGCCGAAAAACGCAATATTGCGCTGTGACGGGCAGTATTCACAGCGTTTGCGCAGGTTAGGGTCTGACATGGGCGCATACGGACGAAAACATCACACGAACTCCTCGCCGTCATCGCGCTGGGAGATGCTTTAATAGGTAGTATGTCTGAACAGGTGAACCAACAGCCCGACGAATCTACCGTGCCCACGCTTGAACATGATGCCGAGACAACGGCAGCTGCGCATGACCCTTTCGTCGTTAAGGAAGATGAACTTCCTACCGGGGAACCCACCCTGGGGCCTGCGCATAGGCGCCGTCGCACCACGAAGGTTGACGATATTCTTGCGGAGGCAAAAGATATTGCACTCACCGGGGTTGAAGCTGTTGCACCGCATAACTCTATCGGTCTGGTGCATCATTTGCGCGGCGAAGAAGAGCGCTTGACTACACATCTTTTTGAGTGCACGCTGCCGGGGTACCGCGGGTGGTTTTGGTTTGCGACTCTGTCGCGGGCACCTCGATCTAAGGTCGCGACTATCTGCGAGGTCGGTCTGATTCCCGGTGATGATGCGCTTCTCGCCCCCGAATGGGTGCCGTGGGCGGATCGCCTGCAGGCCAGTGAACGTGATAACAACGGTGCTGAGGAGGCGGGCGCATCCGCTGAGGATCAGCAGGACGCCGAGGATGCCGAAGAGGTTTAGCGTGAGCTTTTGCTGAGAGCCGCCTTGATAGTTTTGCTTTTCGCGGATGTACTCGGAACGATTTTCGAGATGGATTCTAAGGCGAAAAGTTCGCTTCAAGCGACGCGCCGGGGTAATCCGTGGCAAAACTACTTAAAAAGGTACATAATAGTTACTCAGATATAGGTTCGATATAAGGCTAGGCTACGTTTGCTTGGCTGCAGGTTGTATATAAGGGGAATAAGACGGTATGACCGATCTGATTGATACCACTGAGATGTATCTGCGCACCATCCTCGAACTTGAGGAAGAGGGCATTACCCCCATGCGTGCGCGTATTGCGGAACGCTTAGACCATTCCGGTCCGACCGTCTCACAGACCGTGGCGCGTATGGAAAAGCACGGACTACTCACTGTTGAGCCCGACCGTCACCTCGAATTGACCGATGAAGGTCGCAAGAAGGCCGTTGAGGTTATGCGTAAGCACCGCCTTGCCGAGCGTCTGCTCTCTGATGTGATCGGTCTGGATATCGAGTATGTACATGATGAGGCTTGCCGCTGGGAGCACGTGATGAGCGATCACGTGGAGAGGCGCATTCTGGATATGCTCAATCAGCCTAAGTTCTCTCCTTACGGCAACGCTATTCCCGGTCTTGAAGAACTCGGCATCGACAGCGAAAAGAACGACGAACGTACTGTTCCTATGGCGCTTGCT
This sequence comes from Rothia sp. HMSC058E10, assembly GCF_001809415.1. Classification (NCBI taxonomy): domain Bacteria; kingdom Bacillati; phylum Actinomycetota; class Actinomycetes; order Micrococcales; family Micrococcaceae; genus Rothia; species Rothia sp. HMSC058E10. The sequence continues at coordinate 120,942 of NZ_KV797627.1, forward strand.
GCCCGTGATTCCGGACCTGAGGATCGCTTCACGATTTCACGCTTCCCCGAATCTATCCAGACGGATATTGACCTGCTCAAGGTGCTTGCCGACGCCGGTATTACCTTTGGTGCTTCGGTGTCTGTGGTCGGCGGCGACAATAACGATGTAATTGTGCGTGCCGATGGCGAAGACGCCTCTATCTCGCTGGATTTGGATGTTGCGAACGCTATTGTGGTCAAGCGCGCATCTGCACTCTAAAGAATGTATCGTTCGCCAGCCGGGCGGTTGTAGAAGGCGGCTGATAGCGCGCCTTCCCGTATAGATCTCATAATTGACCGTGGGGCTTACCGTAGGGTGAGCTCCACGGTTCTGTTATGTCCTGAAATCTCGGGGGTGAGCGGGTGTGAGCCGCGGTTACTCCTTAATATATAGGGGGTGGCTGCCGGATTATACTCTTCGGGACGGTATATCTGTATCGTCGAGAATTTAGCGTGTCATAGTGCATCCATGCCGGATATGCCTTTTGCAGATGCGATGTTCAAAACCAGGTTTTGGGGGATACATCCCAGATATAGCGCGGAAGCTGCCGTAAAACGACAAAACTTTACGGTGCGACTATCAGGAGAAAATTAACGTTCGCGCAGAAAAAAATTTTAAGAGATGTGGATCAACCTTAAAGAAACCTGGGAATGCTGGATATTTGTGCCGATAAAACCCCTAAAATCCGCGGAACGCTGTATAAAACTACTAGTCAGAGGCTTATTTTAGAAGAACAAGTGTTCTTTTCGTAAAGTATTACTAGCTCGGTGTTACGGACTATTTGACACTATTGGGGTGAAAAAGGTGGCGACAAGAGGTGACAACTGAGAGTTTTCTGTGTATTCTCGTTCTGTGTCCAAATCCTAATCGTAAGAGGACACCTTTGGAGTGAATCCGCCGAGTTCTGCCAGCACTTCAAGGAACGTCTACCCATATACGGCAGAAGCGGGGGAACCACTTTTCGGTTTCTCCTTAGGGGAGAGGCCTAGGGGCTAAGTCGCGCAAGTGACCGAGTGAATCCATGCTCGCGCCCGACAGCTTACCTCGTCAGGCAATGGAGGAATATTACTAATGGCTAAGAAGATTGTTCGTAACGCAGGTATCGTTGCTGTTGCTGGTGCTGCTGTTATCGGTTCCAACATTCCCGCAAACGCATTTGCTGAGGTTCCTGCAGCAACCGACTTGAGCTACGACTACAGCAGCTACGAGTACGATTACAGCAGCTACCAGACCCCCGCAACTTCCTACGTTGCACCTCAGGCTGAGCAGCAGACCGAGTACGTTGCACCTGCACAACAGACCGCACAGGTTGAGACTACTTCTGCACAGGCACCTGCTCCTGCAGCAGATAAGACTCCTGCACCCACTACCAACAACGCAAGCCGCGACGCTATCGTGTCTGCAGCTAAGGCTGCTCAGGGTACCGGTTACGTTTGGGGCGGTCGCTCCTACGGTGCATGGGACTGCTCCGGCTTCGTCTCCTACATCTTTGCTCAGCAGGGCATCAAGCTGACTCCTTACACCTACACCATGTCCACTGAGCTTCGCGCAACCGCGAACCCCCAGCCTGGCGACATCGTGTTCACCAACGGTTACAACCACGTTGGTATCTACGTGGGTAACGGCCAGATGGTCTCCGCTCTGAACCCCTCGCAGGGTACCCAGCTGACCCCCGTTGATGGCAATGGTTACATGCCTGTCGATGGTTACTACACCGCTTTCTAATCTCATCTGAGATAGAGAAGACTTAGACAAAGACGGCACCCGTCCAATCGGATAGGTGCCGTCTTTGCGTGCTCTGGAAGGCGTATACATTCTTCTGCCTCCGGTGTCAGACTTAGTGCACACTCATGGCTTGCGTGCGGATTCTAGACGCTTAAGCCCTCACACTGCGGCTCTATGGAAGAAAAACGCGGGAGAGACCGCATCGTGGTCATGTGAGTATCTCATGATGTGACTATATAAAGATAGGCTTGCCTTATCTTCTAGGCGAGTACAATACTTGAACTATGGAAAATACATCATCATCAACTCCCATCCGCGAAGACTGGACGGGCGAGGCATCTCCAACAGCTGTAGCGACCCTCTCAGGTACCGGCGGCCTGATCGTCGCCCCCACAAAGGTTGGCTATATCCTCATGGCTACTGATGGCGAAGGCCTCGAACGTAAATTTGATGCCAAGCTCCGCAAGCGCGAAAAGCCCGGTGTCGTGCTGTGCGCATCCTTAGAACAACTCGATAAACTCGCCCAGATGACCCCAGAAATCCGCGAATTCTACCGGAAACACTGGGACGACGACATTCTTTTAGGATGCATTCTGCCCTGGCGCGAAGACGCTGAAAAGTACCTGCCGGATGAAACGACGAAGGAACTTGCCCGCGATACGCGCGCAACCAGTTGCTTCGTGGTGCGTTTTGGCACCCCCGCAGAACAGATTGTTCGTGCCCTCTGGGAGAATGAAGGGAAACTGACCTTTGCGAGCTCGGCAAACCCCTCGGGCATCGGGAATAAGGGGCGTGTGGCGGGCATTGGCGACCGCATTGAGAACAGCGTAGACGTGATTGTGCGCGGCGATGAATACGTGAAATCCATTCAACCCGATAAGACCGACGAAACACGCCACGAACAGGGCGTGATGGTCTCGATGGTCGATGCCGAGGGCAACCTAGTGCCCGAACAGCACGGTGAACGCGGCGTGACCCCCGCCCCCACCCTGATTCGTAAGGGTCTAGACTATGAAGAGATTATGCGCCATCTGAGCGACTCATTCCCCAGCTGGGATTATCGCCACGGCATGTACTACTAAGCCCGCCTCAGGCTATTTTTGGTAGGTTATACGGGGCGTGCGTCTGATGGTCGATCAGGCGCACGCCCCGTATACGTCTCTAGGCGTGAGGCGAAAATGCATTCTTGCGGGGCAGGATATGCGGGTACCATAGAAGAATGCCAACACAGTTTGAAAGCCCTAAGAACAGCTCCGACCAGGAATTTACGTACCTTGCCATTGGCATGGTGGCGGGTGCGATTCCGGGCATTGTGATCGGTCTGCTCGTCGCGCTGCCGCTCGGCAACCCGGCCATGTGGGTGTCTGTCGTCGGCGGCATAGGCATTATTATCGGTATGGTGAGTGCCCGTATGATCTACCGCAAGAAAACGAGGGCACGAAAAAATCCCCGCAGTGAGCAGGAATAGCTCATCGGTGGGCACAATTTAGTGTGCCTCCTTGGTTGGTTGTTCGCTCAACGCTGGGCGGTAGCCCTCCAGCTCGGTACGGAGGTTCAGACGCGCAGGCGCATCCCAGAGAAGATGTGCGGTGTTTGAAGCATAGATCGCTGTGCGGTTCAGAAAACCTTGCAGAATCGCCGTTCGGCCGCGAGTGAAGGCATCCAGAGTGTAATGAGCGTACTCGGCGCGAACCCCGGCGACATAGCGGGTATAACGCGGGCTATCGGCGGCGAGAATCGCAAGGTCAGCATCAAGGAAGAATGCTGCATCGGCACGGGTAAGCGCGCCAGAGGTATATTCTTCAATACCATCGGTTAATTGGTGAGAAGCCGTGAGCTCTATCAGGTGCGCAATAGCGGTAACCTCGCGGTTCGTGAGGAACCCAGTGCTTGCCAGGGGAGTGAGGGCGGTGCGTGCGAGGTCGGCACTAGCCGCCTCGTCATCGCCGGGGTTTGCCTCGTAGACGGCATCATGAAACCATGCCGCCAGAAGTACCGCCCGCGGGGTTGCGGTGTGGTGTCGTTTGTAAAGGGTCTTGAGCGCGGTGAGCATTTCCGAAAGATGCACGCTCGTGTGGTATTTCCGATGCGGCTGCTCGTAACGCTCTAGCAGATCTTCGCCCAGCGCCGTGTGTCCTGGCAGCAACGACTCCCAGGCGCGCATGAGACGCGGGCGTATTTTGTTAGGGCGTTCCCGCAATGGCACCCGCAGCCCGCTGCCTATCAGGATGCGCGTCAGCTGCGACCCGTTCACCTCGCGCGCACCTGCACGAACCAGCCCCTCGTACCGATACGCGGGAACGTCGTAGTGGTCGGCATCGAAGGCACGCGGACTTATGCCGGTTTTCGCCGCAAAATCGTGAAGTTCCGCCAAAGAAGTGTCAGAAATTAGGTGCGAAAAGACCGTGCCGTGTGCGGGCCAGACGGGCGGGTCAATAAAAATACTCACTCGTCTATTCTAGGGGCGTGTAAGATGCTAAAACCTGTGTGATGCCCGTATAATGGAACGAGTTGCCCCCGTAGCTCAGGGGATAGAGCACTTCTCTCCTAAAGAAGGTGTCGGACGTTCGAATCGTCTCGGGGGCACGGGTAGCGAACCTGCTTGATGCAGCTTCCTCGCGGAGGAGCATCAAGCGGGTTTTATTTTATCTGCAGGGCGCCGTTGCCCGTGTTGAGGGTGCAGAACACCGAAGTATAGACTTGCTTGTACGGTGTTTAATATAGCTGGAACAAATCATTCAGAATATACATTCAATATCTATTACAAGTTAGTAGAACTATAAGGTAGTGTTTTAGATATTATTAATATCACACATGAGGTTGCTGGAGTGAGCTCAGACATAATTCTATGCTAGAAGTGACCGGTTGAACATTGATGTCTGAAAGGAGACTGGTCTCTATGTCCTCTATTGTGAACCGTCGTGCGGTCTTGGGGGTGCTGGGTCTTGGCGCCGGTACCGCCTTCCTTTCTGCCTGTGGTAACTCGGTGACGGGCGGTCAAGGATCCGCTGAATCATCTTCTAGTTCTGCATCGCCAAGTCCCGCACAGTCTAGTTCTTCATCAAGCTCATCGTCGAGTTCAAGTTCCTCAAGCCCAGCAAGTTCGAGCTCCTCCAGCTCGTCAAGCTCAAGCTCATCATCCAGCACGAGCGCCCGCTCCGATTGGAGTGGTGAACCGAGGCTGGATTATGACAGCTACGAGAGCGCAGGCGTGAGTGAGACTGCTACAAAGGAACACCCGGCTCGGAACCTGAAAAGGCCCAAGAAGCCGGATAATATGAACCTGGAATCCACCGAAGGATTCTATTACAGCTTGGCGTATGCTATTGCAGCTATCGACTATGCCCTGAATATGGGGGACGATACCTATGTGCGGATGTCAGGGATGACCGAAAGCGAGCAGGAACAGTTCGCGCGGGAGCATCCTTTAGAAGATATTCGTAACCACACCTACTGGGAAAATGATCCAAGCTACAAGTACACCTTCTTGGACCCGCAGCCTCAACAGAATGGGAGCGAATACACCTGGGACTATAAACTGACTGTTAGCCGCGGTGGTTACTACGTAAGTAACGGCCAGGTGCACGATACCTCGTACTCATCAACGCCAAAGCCGGACGATAAACCTGCCTCGGAATACTACCGGGGAGCGATCACCGGAAAATACACTAACGGCGCATGGGTTCTTAGCGGATTCTTCAACGGTGAGAAGAAGGATTCTTCCTCCTAAGAGATTGATGAAGCGCTAACGAATCTGCGCTGTTCTTTGACAGGATGCTCCTGATCATTCGATGGTCGGGAGCATCTTTATGCGGCGTGTAGAACATAAAGATTCCATAACATTTTGCCGCAAATCCTGAAGTAGGCAGCCCTATACGCTTATTCTGAAAGTGACCGATAAACACCCATACATATCTATGAGAGGCAATGATGTCTTCTATTTTTACCCGCAGAAATGCATTGTTCGTGTTCGGAACCGGAGCCGGTGCGGCACTACTGAGCGCGTGCGGTGGTAATTCCACCGCTGAAAGCTCCGGGTCGGGGAGCGCATCGTCGTCTGATGTATCGCCGAGTGCCTCTTCAAGTTCAAGCTCTTCATCGTCGAGTTCAGCCTCGGCCAGTTCCTCGTCAGCTTCTGAAGCATCAAGCCCAGAGTCCTCACCATCGCAGTCTGGTGCAACCGATATTGATATGAGCGGCAGCTATGGCGGAAAAATTAATTTTGAGTCCGTTCTGGAATACGAGAAATCCGGTACATATGAGCCCGCTACGAAGGAGCATCCGGCAAAAAATGTTCCTAAACCCAAGAAACCTGCCGGTGCGGATGAGAAGTCGCTCAAAGGCCTCCACCTGAGCATCGCGTTTGCGGTTGCCGCAACGCAATACGCCTATAACACGGGGGATTACTCCCTGCTGGAGCAAAGCTCTATGTCGGAACCAGAACGCAATTACTTCTTGAGGGAAGAGAAGGAAAGACTCGATAAAACCCGCGAAGGCACATTCTGGCCGGATAATATTACGATCGAGTATACGCTCACCGAAGAGAGTCCCCGGCTTGAAGGCGATGGCGAATACATATGGGATCGTGAATTTATCGTTGAGTACGGTAAGTTCGAGGTTGTTGACGGCAAGGTTGAGTACCCTTCAGACGAAGACCACGACATGATATATCGCGATAAATTTATAGGTAATCTGACGGCGCAGTATATTAACGGAGCTTGGATAACCAGCGCGGTTGCCAATCAACCGAAGTCTAAGAGCTAAAACGTAAGTGCCCTTGCCTCTGTAAAGGTATTTATCTCCGAAGGACTCTGTTGATCCTTTCGGACTACCTAATGTGCGTGCTGTACTGCTCTATACTCCTGTGCGACGAGTATTGCTGATGATGACGGGAACTTGTGCACTGTGCTGCGCAAAGGGGCAGTGCAAGCCTAAACTTAAACATATACCGATTTGTCCTACACTTCCGATAAGGAGAACTCTACTCATGTCTTCTCTGTTCGATCGCCGAACCGCCTTACTGGTTCTGGGCTCTAGCGCCGGTGCCGTATTTTTATCTGCATGTGCCCCTAAGGTGAATGGGATTGAGGCGACGTCGCCCGCATCCTCTAGTTCATCGTCTTCTTCCAGCTCGTCGAGCTCTAGTTCCTCGTCGAGTTCTTCAAGCTCCAGTTCGTCGGCATCACGTTCAGCGTCGTCAAGCCCGAGCCCGAGTATCGATATGAGCGGCAGCTACAAGGGCGATATTAACTTTGAATCCGTGCTCGAATACGAGAAGTCGGGTACCTTTGAGCCCGCCACCAAGGAACACGCTCAGAGAAACACCCCCAAACCCAAGAAACCGTCGACTATGAACGAAAAATCCGCTAAAGGACTGAGAGACAGTATTGCCTACGCGGTGGCGGCGGTTGAGTATGCGATTAATACGGGTGATTATTCTCTGATCCAGCAAAGCAACATGGATAAAGTGGAGCAGAACTATTATTTAGACCCAGAGACCAAAGAAAAGCTCGAAAAAGTACGCAACGGTAAACGGTGGGTTGATAACGCTAAATTCACATACACCCTAGATACCGAAGTGCCAGATTCTGAGGGTGAGTACTACTCGTGGGACCGCACTTTTTCTGTTGACTATGGTGCGTTTGAGGTCAATGACGGTAACGCAGAAGAACTTGTGCCCGGCGGCGCTAAAGTTACCAAAAAGTTTACGGGACGTCTGCTTGCCGAGTACAAGCATGGTGTGTGGGAGGTTCTAGGGGTCGTTACCCAGATTAAAGAGGAAGGTGAGGAGAGCACAAGTAGTCCATCAGCTTCGTCAAAAGTTTAGCCAACGCTGATCTCGTCTTCCGCGCGGGGTTCTGCGTGAGCCCTCTATAAAAAAGGAACCCTAATCGTGAATTAGGGTTCCTTTTTCATACAGTGAAGACGAGGGGGAGTTATTCTTCGGGTTTACCGTCTGCCTTGGCGTTTGGCCCGCCCGCGATAAAGATGGAGGCCGCATCCTTAATGCTGCGCACCAGCTGGTATGCGATACCCGCCAGAGACAGAAGCAGCAGCGCCCAATCCACAGGTAACAGCACGTTCAGAGCGCCGGGCTGATGCGCGGGGTCGGCGAGCGCCGCATCCAGCATAAAAATCGTGGCAATGTGCACGAGCAGGTAGCCCACCGGAGCCGCCGTGAACAGTGCCCGTAGCACCTTTGACAGGCGTGACGTGTACGCCAGAAACGCCAGCGAAAGCCCAAAAAAGAGCGCAAAAACTATGCCCACCGAACGATGCGCATACGTGTAGGCACCTAGATTGTCGCCCAGTCCGGAGGCGAAGGCGGATAGGGCTTCGGTTGAGGTGACGGGGGAGAGGTCGGGGACTTGGGCGTTCGCCAGCCTGCCGTAGCTTGGCAGCACCCAGAACGCCACATAGGCGCCCAGCAGCAGGGAAATCGTGACTGCCACGTACAGAAAGGTCTTCGAACGCTGCTGTTCGGCGGGTGCGTTCGCGCGCACGGCACGGTCATCCATGACCTGTTTGAGCTCATGAATTTTATGCTCTTGGGGTTTTCGCCCGGACTGCGGTCGGTTCTGTCCCTGCTGCGCCTGCTCGCCGTACAGGCGTTTCTTCTGACCTTGTGATAGACCCATACCTTCCATTATTGCGCAGAGCGACTGGTTGTGTCAGCGTGGGGCCTTTACCAAAAGAATGGGATTATATGCGGGGCAGGCTTCTTGATCTTCTGCCGCGCGACATTGCTTATTTGCTACCGGAAACTGACAGTCGCAAAGTCGGTTATATCCTGACATACCATACCTAGTTTTCTTTACTTGCGCGTATTACTCACCCAGACTCGCAATTGTCCTCTCTCCGCTTTCCCAGTCACTACGGATCACCGCATATCCCATGACATCGCACCTGATACCCTGAACGGTAACTCCAGCTTCTCGATAATGCGCCTCGTGAACCCAACCTGCAGAGTTAAAAGCACGACGCATAGCAATATTGTCGCTTCGTGTATTGCCCTCAACGCGGATAATGGAGCATTTGGATTCAAAAATAAGGTCAGTTAGCTTAATGAGCGCAATACTCCCGAGCCCTTGATTTCTATATTTCGCTGCCATACGCATATCTATTTCTGCTGTGGAATCTTGCAGTCCGTGCACTATGGCAATACCGACGTGCTCTCCATCGTTGTGAATAAAGGCAACACGGTTATTAGGTTCCGAGAATTCCTGCTCTTCAAACCGGCGTATGAGGCTCTCATGCGATACTTTATGTTCAAGATGGAATGGCCAATCGCTGCCGCAGAAAACATTCTCAAATGGTTCCCATTCGTGCTTTATATCTGCCCAACGAACAACACAGTTCATGTTTTTCCTAACTTATTTTTCAGCTCATATTTTGTGTTTCGAGAACGTATGAATCTCATCTTCAACACTGAGCTCACATAATAAAACATAGGAGGAATCAACCGTAATAATCTGATAGTACAGGGTATTACTTTCGGAACTTATACCACCGATTACGCCAAGGGGTTTCATGGTGGAAATTCCTTTTACTATTTACTGAGGAGTCCTCACAGTGGGGTCAGATGATGTCAGTACCCTATAGCTTGGCCAAGTCGATCTTGCCCATGTGCAGGATCTTATCGCGTGTGGCGGCGTCGGCCATGAGCTCGGCGATGTTGTGGGGGACGACCTGCCACGAGACACCCCAGCGGTCGACGCACCAGCCGCAGCGCTCGGCCTCGGGCACAGCAGAGAGCCCCGCCCAGTAGCGGTCGATCTCTTCTTGGTCGCGGCAGGAGACGATCATGGAGACTCCGGGCGTGAAGGTGAAATCGTGGAAGGTCCCAGAGTCCGTGGCTGCTATCCAGGTGCCGCGCAGGGTAAAGTCGGTGAACATGACCGTACCCGCATCCAGCGGTCCGCCTTCCTCGTAACGGTACAGAGCACCGCGGCGGGCGTTATCAAACAGGGCGATCCAAGCGTCTGTGGCTTCCTCGGCATGAGCGTGATTAGTACCGCCGAACATGAAGGACGGGATAACAAAGGGGCGCGGATCGCCGTCCGGGTCGGTGAGCATGAGCTGCCAGGTCATGCCGAAACGGTCACGAACCCAAGCGTAGCGCGGGGAGAAGGGGTACTCACCCAGCTCCATAAGTACGCCGCCGGTGCTGAGCCGCTCATAGAGCTCATCAAGGTAGGTTCGGGCCTGTTCCTCTCCGCCGAATAAGAGCGGATCAAAGTTCAGAATGCAGCTGATCGACGGGTTCGGGGCATATTGGTTACCGCCGTTGATGAGCGAGAGCCTGAAACCGTGGATGCTGACCGTCGTCACAATCCCAGGCGCCTGCTCGGCAATGGATGCATCGCGAAAAATATCAGTGTAGAACTGTGCTGCTTCGTCGGCGGTGCCGTCGCACCAAATAGCGGGAGTGATGACCTGATCCATCCGGTCATCGTAACATGGGTGCACCGCGCGGTGGGGTACCGCTAAGAGCGAATTATGCGCGGCAAACGGGCGCGATGGGTGGGAGCGAGAGGGCAAATACGGTAGCATGGAATATCGAACGTGTATTCTAGGCAGCGAGGTAGATCATGAGCGAACCCACCAACTCCGCATCCGGCGTTGATCCTGCCGCAGATACCCTCTTTGCCGATCTCGAAAACACGCAGCCGCCCTACGATCCCGAATATGATGCCCATATTCCGCCGGAAGCTAGTTCCGCACCGGAAGAAGACCCCTTCGCCCACGAATCTTTTATGCCAGAGCTCAACCCTGAAGCGGTGAATGCCCAAACCGTCACCGCCCATGAGGATGCGCTCGGCGAGTTCATGCCGCCCGCCTACCGAGTGGGCGGGTACGGAAGCGAGTACAACCCCGAAGACCCTTACGGGGAGCGCACCTATTCGCTCAGCACCATCGACCCCGCAACCCTGATCGACGGGCTTAACGACCGGCAGCGCGAAGCTGTTTTACACGCCGGTTCACCCCTTTTGATCGTCGCCGGGGCTGGGTCTGGTAAAACCCGCGTGCTGACGCACCGCATCGCCCATCTGCTCGCAACCGGGCGGGCAACCCCCGGGCAGATTCTCGCCATCACCTTCACGAACAAGGCTGCGGCGGAAATGCGTGAGCGCATCCAAGCGCTGATCGGCCCGCGTGCACAGCACATGTGGATTTCCACCTTCCACAGCTTCTGCGTGCGCGTGCTGCGCCGAGAAGCCAAGGCGCTCGGGCTCAAATCGACCTTCACGATCTACGATTCGGCGGATTCGCAGCGCCTGCTCACGCTCATTATCAAAGAGCTGAACCTTGATACCAAAAAGTTTGCCCCCAAGGCTGTAGGGCACAGGATCTCCGCCCTCAAAAACGAGCTGGTGAGCGCCGAAGAATACAGTGCGGCAGCCGCGAACAACCCGTGGGAAAAGACTATCGCGCAGATTTACACCGTCTACACTCAGCGCCTTCGCGCCGCGAACTCCCTCGACTTTGACGACCTCATTGGCAAAACCGTGTTTTTGCTCAAGAAGTTCCCCGAAATCGCAAACTATTATCGCCGTAAATTCCGGCATATTCTGGTGGACGAGTATCAAGACACCAACCACGCCCAGTATGCGCTCGTGCGGGAGTTGGTGGGGGCGCATCCGCAGGGAAATACTCGCGAACAGGGGCCGTACCCGGATGCTCCGCCGCCCGGCGAACTGACCGTCGTGGGCGACTCAGACCAGTCGATTTACGCCTTCCGCGGCGCTGACATTCGCAATATTACGGATTTCGAGAGCGACTACCCCAATGCGCACATTATTCTGCTGGAACAGAACTATCGTTCCACACAGAACATTCTCTCTGCCGCGAATGCCGTGATTGAACGCAACCCCAACCGCCGCCCCAAGAAGCTGTGGACGGCATCGGGGGAGGGCACCAAAATCGTGGGGTACGTCGCTGAATCCGAACATGCGGAGGCACGCTACATTGCCCAAGAAATAGACCGGCTTGCCGATGAACACGGCATCAAACCCTCGGATGTGGCGATTTTCTACCGCACCAATGCTCAATCCCGCGCCCTTGAAGAACTGCTGATGCGCGCCGGACTGCCGTACCGCGTGGTCGGCGGCACCCGGTTCTATGAGCGCAAAGAAATTAAGGATGCGCTCGCCTACCTGCGCGCCCTCTTAAACCCGGACGACGACGTAAGCGTGCGGCGTATTCTCAACGAACCTAAACGCGGTATCGGTGCGAAATCTGAGACCGTGGTTGCCGATCACGCATCGGCACAGCGAATTTCTTTCTTCGCCGCCGCCCGTGCCGCTGCTGCCGAGCCGGGGAGTGTGCCGGGTTTGGGCGCTGCCGCCGTGAAAAAGTATGCTCAGTTCGTCAAGCTCATGGACGACCTCGCCCAGATTGCGCGCACTGAATCAGCCGCCACAACCCTAGAGGCGGTACTCGAACAGTCCGGCTATCTCGCCGCCCTGCGCGAATCTAAGGATATTCAGGACGAATCCCGGGTGGAAAACCTCTCGGAGCTGCTGGATGCGATGGTCGAGTTTGAGGCGGAGAACCCCGGCGCGGACTTAGAACAGTTCTTAGAGCATGTCTCGCTGGTGGCGGATGCCGACTCGATTCCGTCCCGGGGTGCCTCCGCCGACGGGCAGACCCCGTCCGCCGCGCAGATTGCTGCTGAGGCCGCAGAAGCGAAGGCACAAGGCATGATCACCCTGATGACCCTGCACACCGCCAAAGGCCTGGAGTTCCCGGTTGTTTTCCTGACCGGGCTGGAACATGGGCTGTTTCCGCATCAGCGGGCGCTGACCGACGAGGGTGAGATGAGCGAGGAACGCCGCCTTGCCTACGTGGGGCTCACGCGCGCGATGCAGCGGCTCTATATCACCCGCTCTGAGACCCGCACGATGTGGGGCAAGAGCCAGTTCAACCCGCCTTCACCCTTCCTGGAAGAGATTCCCGAGGAGCTGATCGAGTGGCGCCGCCTGGGCGGTTTTGCCGGGTTTGGTGCCTCCGGGATGGGCGCATACGCCAACGGTGCCAGCGGGTATGGAGGCTACGGGCAGGGCGGCTATCGCGGGGCGAGCGGATACAGCTCCGGCGGTGGGCGCAATGCTGATGGGCGCGGGTTAGACGGGCGCAGCACGGGCGGCTACGGCACAGGATACGATGAATCCCGCACCCGAGCGAACCGTGAACCATCAACCGCTGAGGTCAATGGTTCGGCTAGCTACGGTTTGGCGGCCGCAGCCAGCGCATCCGGAGCGGTGCGCAACCGTTCGCGGGTGCATCAAGGCAAGGAAATTCCGCAGCTGAAGGTGGGCGATACGGTGCGCCACACCAAGTTTGGAGAGGGCCGAGTTCTCGCTCTGGAAGGCACCGGCGATAAGACCGTGGCGAAGGTGCGTTTTGCCTCCGAAGAGAAGCGGCTGCTGCTGCGGTATGCGCCGTTGGAGAAAGTCTCGTAGACCCTCGATCCGCAGGGTGCATCCGAACACGTGATGCCACCCACAAAAACCGGGTTGATGTGCACCCATAAGTGCACACTAACCTATATTCCGATAAAGTAGAGATGAGAGGATTTCGAAAGCGTTTTCGCGCGCCCGCGCGGGTGCCAAGGCGCATCGTATGAACCTCATGAGACCAGGCCGTCGCACCCCATGCGGCGGCATCACTTCGACGAAGAAGGACACCTGTGGACCTTTTCGAATACCAGGCGCGCGATCTCTTCGCAAAGCACGGTGTACCCGTGCTCAAGGGTATTGTTGCGACCACTCCCGAAGAAGCAAAGGCAGCAGCTGAGGAAATCGGCGGCCTGACCGTCATTAAGGCTCAGGTTAAGACCGGTGGCCGCGGTAAGGCTGGCGGCGTGAAGCTCGCTAAAAACCCTGACGAGGCATACGAGTACGCTCAGCAGATTCTTGGTATGGATATCAAGGGTCACACCGTTCACCGCGTGCTGGTCGCACAGGGCGCTGACATTGCTGAAGAATACTATTTCTCGATTCTGCTTGACCGTGCAAACCGCTCGTACCTTGCCATGTGCTCGGTAGAGGGCGGCATGGAAATTGAGCAGCTCGCCGCTGAACGCCCCGAGGCTCTCGCCAAGGTTGAGGTAGACCCGCTGGTGGGTATCGATTCCGCTAAGGCACAGGAGATTGTTGAGGCCGCCGGGTTCTCTGCTGAACTGCAACCCAAGGTGGTTGAGGTTCTCGTGAAGCTGGGCGATGTCTTCAATAAGGAAGATGCAACCCTCGTTGAGGTTAACCCCCTCGTGCAGACCCCCGAAGGCGATATTCTGGCTCTTGACGGCAAGGTCTCTCTCGACGATAACGCGGAATTCCGCCAGCCCGATCACGTGGCGCTTGTTGATAAATCCGCCGAAAACCCGCTGGAAGCTAAGGCTAAGCAGCACGACCTGAACTATGTGAAGCTCGACGGCGAAGTTGGCGTTGTCGGTAACGGCGCCGGTCTGGTGATGTCTACCCTGGATGTGGTAGCATACGCTGGCGAAAAGCACGGCAACGTGAAGCCCGCCAACTTCCTCGATATCGGTGGCGGCGCATCCGCTGAGGTTATGGCTGCGGGCCTTGAGATTATTCTGGGCGATGAACAGGTTAAGAGCGTTTTCGTGAACGTCTTTGGCGGTATCACCTCGTGCGATGCCGTGGCTGAGGGTATCGTGAAGGCGCTTGAGATTCTGGGCGATTCCGCAACTAAGCCGCTTGTGGTGCGGCTGGACGGCAACAACGTGGAGGAGGGTCGCCGCATCCTCACTGAGGCAAACCACCCGCTCGTGGTGCAGGCAACCACCATGGATTCAGGCGCCGACAAGGCAGCAGAGCTCGCTAACAAGGCGTAATCGCCACCGAAGGATTTATAGGAAAAACTATGTCTATCTTTGTGAACAAAGACTCTAAGGTCATCGTTCAGGGCATCACCGGCGGCGAAGGCACCAAGCACACCGCTCGTATGCTCGCAGCCGGCACGAACATTGTGGGCGGCGTGAACGCCCGCAAGGCTGGCACCACCGTTACCCACAAGGCAAAGGACGGCTCCGATGTTGAGCTGAAGGTTTTCGGTACTGTTGCCGAGGCTATTGCCGAAACCGGTGCAAATGTTTCGATCGTTTTCGTGCCGCCCGCCTTCACCAAAGCCGCCGTGCTGGAGGCTATTGAGGCTAAGATCGGTCTGGTCGTCGTCATTACTGAGGGCGTTCCGGTGCAGGATACCGCCGAGTTCTGGGCTGCCGCGAAAGCTTCGGTGGACGAGAACGGCAAGCAGATTACCCGCATTATCGGGCCGAACTGCCCCGGCATTATCACCCCTGAGGAGTGCCTGGTTGGCATTACCCCGGCGAATATCACCGGAAAGGGCAAGATCGGTCTTGTCTCCAAGTCGGGTACCCTCACCTACCAGATGATGTTCGAGCTCGCCGACATTGGGTTCACCACCGCTATCGGTATTGGCGGCGACCCGATTATCGGCACCACCCATATTGACGCTCTGGAGGCTTTCGAGGCTGACCCGGAGACCGAGGGCATTGTGATGATTGGTGAGATTGGTGGCGACGCGGAGGAGCGTGCCGCCGAGTACATCAAGGCGAACGTCACCAAGCCCGTAGTCGGTTACGTGGCTGGTTTCACCGCTCCCGAGGGCAAGACCATGGGTCACGCGGGTGCGATCGTCTCAGGTTCTTCGGGTACCGCTCAGGCGAAGAAAGAGGCCCTGGAGGCTGCTGGTGTAAAGGTCGGCAAGACCCCCTCCGAAGCCGCTAATCTGATGCGCGAAATCTTCGCCAACAAGTAGCATTTCGCCTGGTTCGGGCAGCTAATAAGACCCCCGGCGGCGCGAGTATTACGCTCGCGCCGCTGGGGGTCTCGTATATAATCAAAGTAATAATTCGCTCCTGTCAACGGCCCTTCACTATCGGGAGAGTGTCAATGGCAGGAGTTTTTCGATTGGGCTTGCGAGGGAGCATAAAACAAAGAACTATTGGAGATGAATAGTCTCTCCATTATGGTTACTCTTTGCGCAATGCTGTATAGCCGATGACCTGATATGCAAGTAGCTAAAGCTGAAAGACTGCTTGGATGCGCCAGTTCCGGATGCCACGTCATATGCGTGGCATTTCGTGTATCGCAAAGGGGCAACGCCGCTGGCGTAGAGAAAGTATGGAACGGAATAGACCTACCCCAGCGTGGTGCCGAAGGCTAGGCCCAGCAGGTAGGTGATGCCCGCCGCGCCTAGCCCGATAAGGATTTGGCGCAGCCCGCGGCGCATCGGGGAAGACCCCGAGAGCAGCCCCACAATACCGCCGGTGAAACCCAGCGCCATGGCGACGAACAGGAGTGAAAGCAGCATCGCCCAGATGCCGGAAAGCCCGAAAATATAGGGCAGAATCGGCACGAGCGCCCCGGATGCGAAGAAGCTAAACGATGCCGCCGCCGCACCAATATCCGTCCCCAGTGCTACGTTCTCTTCCTCGCCTTCCTCATTCGCACGGTGCGACAGCGACGGGTCACAATCGCAGTCGAGGTACCCGAAACGTTCCAGCGCGCGGTGGTGCGCCGCCTCCTCATCCATGCCGCGCGCCCGGTAGATGAGCTCAAGCTCGTTCGCATCAATATCAAGGTCACTCGCCACACGCAGGGTCACCTGGGTCGGCTGGGATGCATCCAAAAGTTCACGCTGGGAACGTACCGAAACGAACTCGCCCGCCGCCATAGAAAGCGCACCCGAGAGCAGCCCGGCAATCCCCGAAAGCAGCACCATAGAGCTGGATGCGCCCGAGGCCGTAATACCGATCGTCAGCGCCAGATTCGAGACCAGCCCGTCGTTCGCGCCGAACACCGCCGCGCGGAAGTTGCCGGAGAGTTTTTCGCGTCCGCTGGTGGCTAGGGCGCGAATGATTTCTTCGTGAATAGCCTCGTCAGCCGCCATTTCTTCGGTGGCATCCGGATCTTCGGCGTAGGGGGAGCGGGATTCGGCCATTTGCGCCATTGCCAGAATAAAGACCGACCCGAAATGCTTCGCCATGAACTGCAAAATCGCCGAAGACAGTGAGGGGCGTGAGGGCTTGCCAGCATGTTCGCCGAGCATATCGCGCCAGTGCTGTTGATGGCGTTTCTCGGCCTCGGCAACCTGCATCAGAATCTCACGCTCTTCGCCCTCGGCGCGCTGGGCCAGATAGCGGTAGATGCGTGCCTCCGATTCTTCATCGGCGAGATAGCGCCGCCACCGCCGGATCTGTGCGTCACTCGGCTGGGCGACGGGGTGGTGCCGTGCAGGTGCGTGCCCGGCCACCGGGGAAGAATCTTCGGACGCGGTGCGAACCCCCTCAGTCTGTGCGGTGAGAAGATGCTCGCTCTGAGTTTTATGCGGTTCGGCCGATGTCATAGATATCCCGGGTAGATTGGTGTGCAACTCACCAGCATAGGGGGTTCGTCCTCGAAAATCTAGGAAAAGGTGCCGGTGCTTTTATGTTCGCTGCGTCGAAAAATATCTTTCCCAGTACCCTCATTGGTACGTTTCTTCATGCGAAAAAGAATTTACAGGTAGCGTGAGAAACGGCTGTTAAGAAAACCTGAGGAAAATCAATACAGGGGATAGTTAGGACAATAAAGGTGCCGCCTCCCGCGTAGGGGAGACGGCACCTTTCGTTCTATAATCCTGTGTGCGGATTACTTGATTTCGCCTGCGCTATTCTCTAGGAATGCGCGAACGAACCACTGGAACTTCTCAAGCTCAGCGGTCTGACCGATCAGCAGATCCTCGGTAATGGGGTCAACTTTACCGGCGAACTCGATAGCCTTGCGCTGGTCTTCGATCACGCGGGTGTAGACGTCGTTGAGGGCGTGCAGGTGCTCGGTCACGCGAGCGCGGCCTACGGGGTAATCCTCGTGGTTGCGTGCTGCTACCAGTGCACCGACGAGACCGTTGGGGGATGCACCCAGGGTTGCCATACGTTCTGCGATGTCGTCCACGAAGTTGCGAACGGTATCGACCTGCGGGTCAATCATTTCGTGCACGGCGATGAAGTCGGGGCCGGTTACGTTCCAGTGTGCGTGCTTCAGGGAAAGATGCAGTTCGTTAAGGTCGTGCAGACGAGCCTGCAGAACCTCGGAAATTTCTTTGCCTTCGTCAAGAGTAAGACCGGGTGCGGTGTATTGTGCGAATGTCATGTGAGACTCCTTTTTAGTGCGTAGATGCTGCTTCAAGGGGTAGACGGCGGGGGATTCTCACCCGCTATCTCCCCGCAAAAGCGTTATCCTTAGTAAATCATTTTTACACCCCGGAGTCAAGTTTATTTTTAGTAACTCATAATAAGGGTGGCTTTGGATGCGGTTCTGACAACGCTAAAAAATAGCCCAGATAAGGCTTAGCACACCCCGCCACAACCCTGCACCATCAACAAACTATCATTGTGAATACGGTGAAGAACGCGAAAATCGGGCGGCTATTACCCTAAGGCGCGCACCGCATCCAACGTTAACTCGGTATGTAACATGCGGGTACTCCCCAGCTCGGCGGGAACCTCAAGCTCGCCCGGCACTACAATCACCTTCATGCCCGCCGCTGTTGCGCTGCGCACTCCGGATGGCGAATCTTCAACCGCCACACACCGGCTGGGTTCAACCCCCAAACGCTGCGCCGCCAAAAGGTATGGTTGCGGATCTGGCTTCGGATGCGTCGTCTCATCGTTGCCAATAATGACCGAGAACGTTCCTTCCGGGGCGGCATCGGCTGTACGCTGAGCGATCGACGTAGTCGCGTTCGTAACAATTGCCGCTGGAATCTGGGCATCACGCACTTGGGTCAGGAAACGCTCAATACCGGGCAGAAACTCCACCTGCTGATGCGCCAATGCCTCACGAACCTTGGCAACTAGGCGCTCATTAATCTGCTCATCCGGCAGATCAACCCCGCGTTCGCGCAGGCGGTCAAGCGTAAATTTCATGGAAAGCCCCAGGCAATCCAGGGTGTCCTGCTCGGTCCAGGTGCCGCCGAACTCAGCCACCAGAGCAACCTTCGCGGCAGCCCACACCGGCTCGGTATCCACAAGCGTGCCGTCATGGTCGAAAAGAACTGCGGCGGGAAAAGAAGCATTATTCGTCATAGTTTAAGCCTACCGGGCATTTCTAGGTAGCCCGTAGGACAACGTCATCAATCGTCACCAGAAAATCTGTCCCCGCGTTCAGTGGGTTTCCCGCAATACTGAGCAGAGCATCAGCAACATCTTCACGAGCAATCATTGGGATACCCGGAACTCGCGCAACACTCGCCACATCAAACACCTTGACCCCACCCTTGCCAGGCTTATCTGTCAGCAGACCCGGATGCACCCGCGAAATATACGGCTGATACTTAGCAACCATCGCGTCGGCCTTTGCGCGATCCGTAAAAATGCTGCGCATCATGATCTTGCACCCTACACGCATGAAAAAAGATGCGCTCCGCAGCGTATCGCCCACTCCGTAGGCGCTCATAATAACGCAGTGCTTCACACCCGCACCCACTACCGAATCCATAATGAGCGGCAGGCGCTCCTGCATGAACGTGGTGGATAGAAACTCTCGCACCGTAGCTTTCTGCCCCAGGATGCTAACCATTACATCCTGTCCGGAAGAAATTGTGGCGAGCCGCTCAGAATCGTTCAGGGCACCGGGGACAATCATGAGGTTCTGGTGTTCCCCCAAAAGCTCCACCGTCTTATCGGGGTTGCGCACATAGGCGGTAACCATGTGCCCCTCCTCTAGCGCTTTGCGGGTGAAAATGCTTCCGGTGCGACCGCTTGCTCCTAAAACCAGTATTTTCATGTAGGCTCCTATTATTTACCGCTAGGGGGCATGAGTACCCGCAAGCCCCCAATGTGCTCAGTATAACAATAAAGTTTTTGGTTAAAGTTTAGGTTTATGTGGGATTTATCGCGGAAAGCCCGCTGACATGGTGAGTGCTGTACCAGTCCGGGGCACAAACCGTTTAAGATGGCACAGTGAACGAAAAATCAGAGCACTCCGGATCGCACCCGCATGTAAACTCATTAGCTGCACGCACACCTGCCCTCATACAGGTTGCAACCCTCTACGCCGCATACCCCATGGCATTCGTCTCTGCCGCCTGGATTACCGTAGGTCGTGCTCTCTTTGGTGCCGCCGGTGATCTCGTGCCCATTTTTGCTATCTCATTCGGTCCAGCACTTGCCGTAATTCTGTGCCTGGGTGCGTGGTGGATGTTTCGTGATGCGCATCGTCGCGTTGACGGAGGCGAGCACCTGCGGGTTGGTGCATCCTGGGGATTCGTATTTTCCGTGTGGGCCTGCTGGGTGCTCGCTTTTCTCTTTGGGATGTTCATTCCCGATTACCGTGCCGGGGTGCCGGTATCGGGAATTGGTGCGCTCGCGGGTGCCGATTACGTGGGCTACGGTGCAGGATTTGGGAATACCTTCGGAATTTTGACCTTTGCCATGGCTATTACCGCCGCCGTGATCGCTTTCAATGCCAATAGGCGCTCGGCGCGCATGCAGCAGGGTGTTACCGACGAGGTTTTGGAGGAGCAGGCGCGACAACAAAGCCCGTATGACTTCTTGGACTGAGACCTATCTGATTCTCGCCCCCGCGCACTAAAAAAGGCTCTTTATGTAAATAAAGCGTATTTTTCACCGCTTTATTCACATCAAGAGCCTTTTTTGGTACCGAATTTTGGTCCGGAAAACCTGCATTAACCCCTTGCATCCAAACATTGAGTGTAGTAGACTCAAGTTAGCTGTAAAAAGAAGGCGCAGGATGCGCCCCGCACAAGACACGAAAGGATAAGATTTATGGACGCAAAATTCACAACCAAGAGCCAAGAAGCGCTCTCCGCCGCTAATATGAACGCGCAGACAGCGGGTAACCCCAGCATCGAACCTGCGCACATCCTCAAAGCACTGATGGATCAGCGAGAAGGCGTTGCCGTAGCGGTTCTCAAGGCCGCAGGGCTCGATATCGACGCCATCTCGGAAGCCGCATCCGCAGAGATTAAGAAGCTGCCGAAGGCATCTGGCGCATCTGTGCAGAACGCAAACTTCAGCCGCAGCGCCCTCGCCGCTATTCAGAGCGCGCAGACCCACGCTCAGAAATTCGGTGACACCTACATTTCCACCGAAATGCTGCTGCTGGGCATCGCAAGCGGCGATAGCGATACCGCTCGCGCGCTTGAAAACCTGGGCGCAACTGCCAAAGTTATCGAAGAGACCATTCCCCAAGTACGAGGAGACCGCACCGTGGATACCCCGGACCCCGAAGGCACCTTCCAGGCCCTTGAAAAGTACGGTACCGACCTGACCGCGCTCGCCCGCGAAGGCAAGCTCGACCCCGTGATCGGCCGAGACTCCGAAATCCGCCGCGTGGTGCAGGTGCTCTCACGGCGGACCAAGAACAACCCCGTGCTTATTGGTGAACCCGGCGTCGGTAAAACCGCCGTGGTCGAAGGTTTGGCTCAGCGCATGGTCTCCGGCGATGTTCCCGAATCCCTGCGCGGTAAAACCCTGATCAGCCTTGACCTGGGATCCATGGTTGCGGGCGCTAAATACCGCGGCGAATTCGAGGAACGCCTCAAGGCCGTGCTCGAAGAAATTAAGAAATCCGAAGGCCAGATCGTCACCTTTATCGACGAGATGCACACCGTGGTTGGTGCGGGCGCATCCGAAGGTTCTATGGACGCGGGCAATATGCTCAAGCCCATGCTGGCACGCGGCGAGCTGCGCATGATTGGCGCTACTACACTCGACGAGTTCCGCGAGAATATTGAGAAAGATCCCGCTCTGGAACGTCGTTTCCAGCAGGTGTACGTGGGTGAGCCTAGTGTTGATGACACTATCGGTATTCTGCGTGGGCTCAAGGAACGCTACGAGGCGCATCATAAGGTGCAAATCTCGGATGCCGCCCTAGTCGCCGCCGCAGCACTTTCAAATAGGTACATTCCCTCACGTCAGCTGCCCGATAAGGCGATCGACCTGGTGGATGAGGCCGCATCGCGCCTGCGCATGGAGATCGACTCGGCCCCCGAGGAAATCGACCAGCTGCGCCGCGCCGTAGACCGTCTGACTATGGAAGAACTGGCCCTCAAGAACGAGACCGACCCGGCGTCAAAGGAACGCTTGGCGGCGCTGCGCAAAGACATGGCTGATAAGAAAGAACAGCTGGATGCGCTCAACGCCCGCTGGGAAGCCGAAAAGGCCGGTCTGAACCGCGTAGGCGATCTCAAGAGCGAAATCGACGAGCTGCGCTCGCGTGCCGAGGTGGCACAGCGTGAGGGTAACCTGGCGGATGCATCCCGCCTGCTCTACGGCGAAATTCCCGCCAAGGAGAAGGAACTGGAGGAAGCTCAGCGCGCCGAAACTGAGGCTCATGGCGAGGCTATGGTCTCTGAAGAGGTCACGGCTGACGACATCGCCGAGGTTATCTCTTCCTGGACGGGCATTCCCGCCGGGCGCATGCTTCAGGGCGAATCCGAGAAACTGCTGGAGATGGAGAAACGCATCGGTGAACGCCTGATCGGTCAGGAAGCCGCCGTGGTTGCTGTGGCGGATGCGGTTCGCCGCGCCCGCGCCGGAATTTCCGACCCGAACCGCCCGATTGGTTCCTTCCTGTTCCTGGGACCGACCGGTGTGGGTAAGACCGAACTTGCGAAGGCTCTGGCGGAGTTCCAGTTTGACGACGAGCACGCCCTAGTGCGCATCGACATGAGTGAGTACGGCGAGAAACACAGCGTTTCCCGCCTGGTGGGTGCGCCTCCCGGATACGTGGGTCACGAAGAGGGCGGTCAGCTGACCGAGGCCGTGCGCCGTCGCCCCTACTCCGTGGTGCTGCTGGACGAGGTTGAGAAGGCCCACCCCGAGGTCTTCGATATTCTGCTGCAGGTGCTTGATGACGGTCGTTTGACCGATGGTCAGGGTCGCACCGTGGACTTCCGCAACGTGATTCTGATTCTGACCTCGAACCTGGGTTCCCAGTACCTGGTCGATCAGGAGATGCCGTTTGAGGAGCGCACCGAGAAGGCGATGCAAGTGGTTCACCAGGCGTTCCGTCCCGAGTTCCTGAACCGTCTGGACGACATCATCATGTTCGAGCCGCTCTCTTCCGAGCATCTGGGACAGATTGTGAACCTGCAGATTCAGGGCATGGGCAAGCGTCTGACCGACCGCCGCCTGACCCTGGATGTTACCCCCGCCGCCCTGGAGTGGCTGGGCTTGGCAGGGTACGATCCGGCCTTCGGTGCCCGCCCGCTGCGTCGCCTGGTACAGCGCGAGATCGGCGACCGTCTGGCGAAGGGCATCCTCTCTGGCGCTATCCACGATGGTGACACCGTAGAGGTGGATGTGAACCCGGATGTTGCAATGGACGGTCTGTCAGTGACCTCCAAGCGTGACGACTAAATCATCACAGCGCGAAACAGAATGCTAAGTTGCAGCGGGAGCGTAAACCACGCTCCCGCTGCAACTTTCCACTCTCGGAGGAGTTCGTGCTTGCAGAGCTAAGGACCGATACGCCTGTTTGCATAAGCTTCTAGATATTTCAAAATGCTGTGAGAATAACGCTGACGTTTACAACAAGATGATTGAGCCTTTACAAGTTCTTCGCCAATGGTCTGAGGCTCATAAACAAGAAGTACTTGACGCACAAGACGTGTACGATACAACGACATGGCGGCAGAATATATATGAGGAGGGGTTATCGTCTGCACGATAGCCCCTCCTCATGTTGACGGGAGTTTAAGAATAAGAAATAACGAGTTTTCCGATCATATGGGAGCTTTCAACTTTCTGATGTCCCTCACGGAAAGACTCAACACTAAGTCCTGTTAAGATCTCGGTGAGAGTACCCGTAATCTGTCCCGAGTCGATCATGTCAGCTACTTGCCTCAGCAGATCAGACTGATACGCCATATCCTCTGTTGCAAACATGGAACGAGTGAACATAAATTCTGGCGTCACAGAGATCGACTTAGGTTTAAAAGCGCCAATGTTAAGAGTCTGAGGATCGTCAATAAAAACTAATTGACTCTGTGGATTCATGGCAGAGGCGATATCCTCTTCACGATGTTCAGTGTATGCAGAGAAAACGTAGTCGGCGCCGCCAAGATCCTGAACTTGCTGTCCCAAATCTTTGCTGTGATCCACAACGTCATCCGCTCCCAGCTTCTTGCACCATTCAACGGATTCTCGGCGTGAGGCTGATGCAATTACGCGAAGAGAAGTTCGTGCTTTTGCAAGCTGGATCACCATAGAACCGACTCCGCCTGCCCCTCCAATCACCAAAAGATTACCCGAAGTATCTTTGGTGAGACCCATATGATCAAAGAGCGTTTCCCACGCAGTGATTGCGGTAAGTGGAATGGCGGCCGCTTCCGTGAACCCCAGCGATGCAGGTTTCTTAGCGACAATACGGTAATCTACCGTCTGATATTCTGCGTTTGAACCTGGGCGTGTGAGATCACCAGCATAATAAACCTCATCGCCAGGGACAAAACCAGACACATTTTCCCCTACGGACTCGACGATACCTGCCGCATCCCAACCAAGAATTTTAGGATCTTGCTGAACTCCTGCACCCGTGCGTACCTTGACATCCACGGGGTTGATAGAGACAGCTTTCACTCGAACCAGGAGATCCTGGGCGCCCGGAACAGGGATGGGCATTTCAGCCTCAATGAGCGCTTCTGGATCAGAAATTGGTAGGGAACGTAGCATAGCAATTGTTTTCATAGTGTTTGACATAAAAATCATTCTACTGCTCGCCCTACAGACACTTTCAAGGAGGGCTAGTTACTCCGAGGAAACCACGTCATACCTATGGATGAAACATAATTCATAAGGTTTCGTGCCGAGCTGTGTTTTTATCTTTGCCCGAGGCGGGAGCATAGTTTATGCTCCCAGAACTCAGTCTTTAGCGCGTGGAATCAGCTCTTACTTCTTACGATTCTGGTAGAAATCCTTCTCGAATTTGCGTGCCCAGTCCGCAATGAGTCGGTAGGTATCGGAACACAGCTCTAGGGTTGCCTTCGCCTCTATCTGGTCTTCGATGGATGCGGCAGCCTGTTCCAGCCGATCTGCCCACTCGCTGTAGGTATCGGCAATAGACTGCAATAGTTCATGCCCCATCTTTTCATCCACCATGCGGATATTCGCGATGACGGAGACGAAATTGAAGTCTACGCGCGCAGGACTGGAGGCAATATCGTAGAGAAGCTCATGAAGACGTTCCTTGCCTTCGAGAGTAATGGAGTAGACCGTACGCTCAGGCATAGCACTGTCTTTGACGGTGGTGCTCTCCACATATCCCTGCTTATAGAGCTGCACCAGGTTGCGGTATACGGAGGGTGAGCTGATGCGCGCCCAACCGCGCACTCCGCGCTGGTCCATCATTTTGTTCATTTCGTAGGCGCTCATCGGGTGCTCATGCAGAGCCCCCAGGATCATAGCGTCGATAGTTGGGGTTGCCATAATGCTTCCTTTCACTATTGCTGTTGCTAATAATACTATCATTAATACTAGTCTTGCTTATAGTGGTTTGTGATCAAGAGAACCCGGACAGGGAAGTAGGTTGCCCGTCCCTAACTGGGGAGAGAAACATCCCCGACATACACTAGACACATGGAAAAATGGACCGATACGCAGAACTTTGCAGACGCGGGCGAGAAAAGCACACTCATCGCCTCCGCGCATCGCGCCGCCATTCGCTCCATTGAACGAGTCGTCACCGAAACCGTCACCCCGCACGACCCTCAATACGCTGCCGAGGGCATCGAAAAAATGCTCCGCACCGGTAGCGTTTTGGCGCTTACCGGCGCCGGGGTCAGCACCGAATCCGGCATTCCCGATTATCGCGGACCCTCCGGATCGCTCCTGGACCACCGGCCCATGACCTACCAAGAATTCCGTTACGACGATGCCGCCCGACAACGCTACTGGGCTCGGTCTTATGTCGGGTGGAGGCGCATGCGCCGCGCATCCCCGAATCGAGCTCACTATGCGCTCGCCGAACTTGAGCATGCGGGCGCGGTGAACGGCCTGATTACCCAAAATGTTGATGGCCTGCACGTGAGTGCCGGAAGCAAGAACGTGCTGGCGCTGCACGGCGATTTATCCTCAATTCTGTGCCTGGACTGCGGAACGCGCGAGTCGCGTGAGAGCCTGGATGTCCGTCTGGATGCAGCAAATCCGGGGTATCTAGAACGTCTCGAAAGTACCGAATTGCAGGTTAATCCTGACGGCGATGTTGAGATCGATAACGACTATATTCGCAGCTTCCAGATGGTGGGGTGTACGGTTTGCGGCTCGATGAAACTCAAACCGGATGTTGTCTATTTTGGTGAATCCGTGCCCGCCGACCGGAAGGCTCGCCAGCAGCAGATGCTCGCGGATTCTTCGGGTGTGCTGGTGGTGGGTTCCTCGGTTGCAGTGATGAGCAGCTACAAGATTGTGCTTGATGCCCTGCGCACGGATAAACCCGTGGGGGTTATGAATGGCGGTCCCGGACGTGCGGATGCGCGCGTCACCTATTTGTGGCGCACGGGCGTGGGGGAAGCACTGGAAGAAATGCTGGATCGCCTCGATATCTAATCTGCTAATCCGCAGGCTTCTCAAAAGAAAAAAGCGTTGGAAATACCGATTTTCACTATTAAGAGTCTTTTTTGAAAGAAATTAAGGTGCCTGAAATAACATTAAAGTTAAAACCTCAAGATGATATTTAAAGTTTATGGGAATAGTACATCTATCAAAAATACCTGTGTTAATAATTTCTCTTTAAAAAATCCGCTCAAACCGCGTCATAGAGGCGAAGGCAGGGTTTTGAGAGAGTAGTATATAAAGCATGAGAACTAAAAAAATTGCTACTTTCGGTGCCGTTGCAGCTCTGAGCTGCGGATTGGTAGGCGGTTTTACCACCATTCCGGCAGCATTTGCCACTAATTCCCTTCCCGGTAATTCTGTATCTACTTCTGTTCCGGGAAATTCGGACCACTCCCACAGCGATGAAGCTAAGATTTCTTTCCCCAATGAATGGAAAGAAGGTCAGGAATTGACCTTCCAAGGTTCCGGCTATACAACCGAAGACGGTTCTGCTGGATCCACTCTGGTGCTTAAAGACCATGAAGGTTCCATCGTGGGCACCTATGATGCAGATGCGCAGGGCAATGTCTCCGGCAACATCAAGTGGAATGCTGCCTATGCCGAACGTGACTATGTTGAAATTACTGTTCTGACTGGCAAAAAGGCTGGCGATGTGCGGCGCAGCGAGACTGTAAAGGTCAAGGTCGTGGCTTCTGAGAAGAGTGGTTCTCTTCCCGGTGAAGGTGGCCAGGGCGGTATGGGCGCCGTAGGTGGCGGTAGCACTCCCTCATCTACGCCGACTGTGACTCCCTCATCGACTCCTGAAGCAACCACTCCTGCTTCAACTCCGAGTGCATCCACCACTGCTGAGGCTGCAAGCACCCCATCTGCTGCCGCAACCGAGACCGCTCAGGTGACCAACGGTTCTGAAACCCACCAGTTTGCAACCTGCGAAGAGGCTAAAGAAGCAGGTTTCAAGGACATTAAGCGCGGCGACGCTGCATACTCTGAGAAGCTCGACAGCGATCATGACGGCGTAGCTTGCGAAAGCAACGGCGGCAATGGCGAGCAGGGTAGCGCATCCAACGGTAACGGCGGTGCAGGTTACGTTTCGGATAACAACAATAACGGCTCTAATAACGCTTCTTCGAACAGCAATGGCAAGCTGGCTAACACCGGTGCAAACGGTGCTCTGACCGTAGCAGGTCTGGGTATGGTTGCTCTGGGCGTGGGCGGTGCAACCGTAGCTGCTCTGCGTAAGCGCAAGCGTGCCTAAAGACTAGATGATCAAGTCCTCTGGGCGGCTCTAGAAGCTGTCGGAGGCTACAAGAATCCCCCGTTCCTCATGATTAGAGGCGCGGGGGATTTTGCTATTTAAACCTCAAAATCTAGGAAGATAGTTTCCACAAAAAAGCTGCCGATGCCGCCCTCCGAAGCAAGACCCCTCTCGACAGTAATAACGATCGAAAAGCGTACCAATCAGGATTTGCATAGGAGACGTTATCTAAGTCAGAATGTGCCTTTTGCGCATCCTTAAGACCTCTAGATAGGCGCTACACGCTCCGTATATGCAAATTCTGAATTTTTATGAGCATACCACCACATTTTTGTAGTACTGAGTCTCGTTCTTTATCCTTTATTCCCTGCAATCGCGGGGAACTTTTAGATATGCACGAAATACATAACTACAAGTTAAGACAGACACAGGAAGAACACAGGAACGGGCGCGAACCTAGAAATACAAGAACATAACGGCACACAAAACGGAACGGAGAGTCCAATGGATATCTTGATGATGGGACTGGCAGACCTAGTAGCAATTGGCACGCTCTGCACCCTGTACATGATTCGTCATAAGACCCGTGAACTCATGATTTCATACGCGGTTATCAACGCCGGTGTCTTCACCGTAACGGTCGCCCTGGCACATGCCGGAAGCACTGCGGGCGCTATGGGTCTAGGACTCTTCGGCGTTCTCTCCATTATCCGCCTGCGGTCTACCTCCCTAAGCCAGCGCGAGGTCGGGTACTACTTCGTATCTCTCGCCCTCGGTTTGATCTCAGGTGTGCGGCTTGACCCGCCATATATCGCCTTCATCCTCATGGTGGTACTAGTCGGAATCATCGCACTACTGGATTCACCGATCTTTGAAGCGAAAAACCAGCCGCGCACCCAAACAGTCACGGTGGATCGCGCTATCAGCGACGAAGGCACCCTAAAAGCCTATCTGGAATCGCGCCTCGGGTACGAGGTCGTCTCCGCTAAGATCCTGGAGCTTGACCTGCTCAACGACACCACACAGGTGACTATCACCTATAAAGAGCTTCCCCAACTCCAAGAACACCTTAACGCGAACTACGAATACTACGCTTCCTAGGCTTCATCTCGCAGATATTGCTTAAAACTACACCTAAAAACTCACACGTTGAAAGGACCTACCATGAGTCCCCAAGCACCTCAGCCGTACACCCCGTTTCAGGGTGGCGCCGCACAGACTTTGGAATCTACGCACACCCCTGCGGTAGATAATACTCCGTCTTCTCACCGAAGCGGGCACCGAGAGGAAAGTACCATGTCTATCGTGCCAACCTATTGGCAGAGCATCAGCCTCGATGAACTCAACGAAAAGGCCGCTATGCAGACCCGTGTGGACCGCAAATACATTGTGGACGCAGATTATGCGGCATCTATCCTAGCTGAACTTCCCGCCGACGAGGCGGCCGTCCTAGAAATCGACGGTCAGCGTGAATTCGCCTATGACTCTGTATACTTCGACACCCCTGACCTGGTGAGCTATAAGGCTTCCGCCATCGGCAGCCGTAACCGGTTCAAGGTACGTACTCGCAGCTATCTGGATTCTGACCTGAGCTTCTTGGAAGTCAAGACTGAAGGGGCTCGTGAATTCACGGTCAAGGAACGTATTCCGTACTCTATCGAAAACCGTGACATGCTCACTGCAGAAGGCAAGGAATATGTAGCTACCGCGCTTGAGCAGCTGACGGATGCGTCTGTCGATGACCTGGAGCCGGTTATCCGCACCGGGTACCGTCGTACGACTGTATATTTGCCCCAGTCCGAGCAGAATCCGGTGGATTCTCGTCTCACGATTGATACTTCGCTCACCTGGACTCCGCTTTCAGAAAGCGTGCTCATGTACACCGCAGACGGTGGTGAAGGGCCAACCAAGTATCAGGTCGGTACCGAATATACTGCACCCGGTACGGTGATTATCGAAACGAAATCCGGCAGCGCACCTTCAGTCGCCGATAAGTATCTGTGGCGTGCGGGCATCCGACCCGTCAAAATTTCTAAGTTTGCTACGGGTATGGCTGCGCTGAATCCTCAGCTACCGGCGAACAAATGGAAGCGCACGATTCAACGTTGGATGCAGCTTGAACCTGCCGCTTAGATCTAGACCCTGAGCGGGTAACGTCTTAGAACGCGGTACAAGAATAGGGTGGGGTTTGCCAGAGGCTCACCGTGTTAGGGCATTCTGGAAACCCCACCCTCTCGCGTAGGATGGTTGAGGCAATCTTTACCGAGATACTTAATCCCTACAGACAAGGAACCCCGTTCGAGATGTTCAAAAACCGGTTTACATCTGTTCTTACATGCACCTTTGCAGCATCGTTGGCACTTGCCGGATGCGCGATTAGCGGGAACCCTGATAACTCCAAAGCCACTGTGACCGCACAGGAACAGGGGAAGGAACTTAAATCTGGCGTATACACCTCGAACACCAAAAATGGTGAAAAGATTAATGCGCAAACTCACTTTACGCAAGAAGACGTGACCTGGAACCAGGACGCTGTTCTTCCGCTCAATCTGGCAGATCCCACCGCAACCGATGGGGTCAGCGAACAAAACGGCACGATTACGATTACGAAGGGGGGAACCTACCGTATGTCTGGCGACTATACGGGGCAAGTGAAGGTTCAAGCCCCTAAGACAGATAAAGTTCAGCTCATTCTTGACGGCGTTAATATCACGAATGAGACCGGATCTGCTATCAACGTTGCCTCTGCCGACGAAGCCGTCATCTACACGTCTCGGGGCAGCACCAATAACCTCAGTGACGGCCCAGAATACGCAGTTCAGGGCAAAAAAGAGGCAGATTCTACGATCTATTCAACCGCTAACCTAACCCTTGCGGGCGATGGAACGCTGAACGTCGCCGGTAAATTTGACGAGACGGTGCACACCACCAAAGGACTGGTTGTTGCCGGCGGTGCCCTCAACGTTAATTCCTCGAAGACCGGGCTTAAAGGCAAGGACTACGTGGATATTCAGGGCGGAACCCTGCGTATTGAAGCCGCAAAAGACGCGATTAAAGCCACCAACACCGAAAAACAAGGCCTTGGATGGGCGCGCGTGGCTGGCGGTGACACTGTTCTCCGCGCTGGCGACGACGGCATCAAGGCGTTGCGCACCCTTGAGATTCTGGACGGGAAGCTCACCATCGAAGGGTCTGAAGAAGGGCTTGAAGGGCAATACGTCAATATTCATGGCGGCAATACGCTCATCAACAGCAATAACGACGGCGTGAATGCCTCGCTCAAGGACCAGCTGCCTAACGATCAAGAGTATGAGGATCAGAAGGAAGACAGCGACCAGCCGGATGCCAGCCCCGTACCCTTGGGTGGTGCCCGCGATACCACAGAGGTTATTGATACCGTGATCAACATGACCGGTGGAAATGTAACCCTCAACGTGGGTGCCGACGGCATGGACTCTAACGGACACGAGTTCTACACAGGAGGCGAGTTGCTAATCAACGGTCCTCAAGACGATGCCAATGACCCTATTGATCCAAATGGTGACATTACTGTAAGTAACGACGCCAGGATCTCATTTGGCGGCGGTGGTGTAGAGCTTTTCAAGCGCCCGATCGACGACTCCACAAATGGGTATCTGCGAATTGCAGATAACGATACTTTCCCACAAGAGCAATCTGTTCAGGCAGTAGATTCTGCCGGACAAGTCGTTGCAAACTACCGGGTGATTACTCCGGGTGTTAAACAAGTATTTTTCTCGAATCCCTCTATCGTGAAGGGTCAAGAATATACTCTTTACCTAGCACCCACGCTGGTGGATCCGAAGACCACCACCCTTGCACCTGGTGCCGTTGAACGTGGAACTTTCACGGCATCAACCCCCGATCTATAAAACATAACGAGAGGAGAGAATCCTATTCCAACCTTTAGCCTGCGCAGGATAAAACCATCACACAAAACTCCGGCGCGGGTGGCGGTGCACGCCACAAGTATGCATCAGAAAATCCAATTTCTATCACACGACACATACATCAGGAGCCTGCAGGAACCCGTGAATTTGATGCGGCTGGTACCCGTTACCCCGTAGAATTCGGATGTAAACCCTGAAAATACTCACAAACTGCTCAAACAGTGTAGATAGAAAGTGATTCTTTCCCCATGAATAAAAAAATACTGACTTCGGCAACCTCGGTAACTTTGCTCGCAGCACTTGCGCTCACCGGATGCTCAACTACGAGCAACGCCCTCGCCTCTGGCACGGCGGCGGATAGCTCAGTCGGTACGACAGCGACAACATCCTCGGCGACCGCCACCGACACTGCCACCAGCAGCTCGTCATTCTCGACCAACGTGAAAAGCGGCGAAAAACTCGACGTCGATACTCACTATTCGGAGCAGGATCTCAGCTGGGACACTTCCTCCGAAACCGCGATTGACCTGTCAAACCCCACCGCAACGGACGGCGTTACCGTTGAAGACGGAACGCTGACCATCACGAAGGCTGGCACGTACAAACTCTCCGGCGAATACCAGGGGCAGATCAAGGTTGAAACCGCTGACAGCGACGCGGTTCGGCTCGTTCTCGATAACGCAAACATCACGAATTCCAGCGGTGCCGCGCTGAACGTGGTAAACGCTGACGAGGTTATTCTTTACAGCGCATCTGGCACCACCAATACGATAAGCGACGGTGCAGACTACACCGCAACGGGGGAAGATGATCCGGATGCCGTGGTCTATTCCAAGGCCGACCTGACGATCGCGGGTGAAGGCACCCTGAAGGTGAACGGCAACCACGAAGACGGCATTCACACGAATGACGGCCTTGTGATTGCCAGCGGCACTCTTGAGGTCAATGCGG
Source organism: Rothia sp. HMSC058E10 (assembly GCF_001809415.1). NCBI lineage: Bacteria > Bacillati > Actinomycetota > Actinomycetes > Micrococcales > Micrococcaceae > Rothia > Rothia sp. HMSC058E10. Next base: position 153,412 of record NZ_KV797627.1, read on the forward strand.
CGAACACCGGTATCAAGGGCAAGGATTATGTGGATATCCTAGGCGGCACTATTAACGTGACCGCGCAGCAGGACGGCATCAAATCCACTAACGATACCGACGAGGGGAAGGGCTGGACCCGCCTGAGCAACGGTACCGTAACCGTGAATGCGGGCGATGACGGTTTCAAAGCCTCTCGGGTCGTCGAAATTTCCGGGGGCTCCCTGACGGTTGAACAGTCCGATGAAGGCATTGAGGCACAGTACATCAACATCTCTGGCGGCGATGTAAACGTCACGAGTGCGGATGACGGCATGAATGCCTCGCTGAAGACAAGCGATTCTGAGAGCACGGATTCATCCGCGAACACCTCTGATACTGCCAATCAGCAGCAGGGCAGCCTGCCGGGTGGGCAGCAGAACGGAACCTCCAATCAACAACAGCAGGGGACGGGTCAGCCTCCTGCGATGTCTGGAACCTCGCAGGACGGCACGTCTCAGAACGGAACTTCAGGCACTGCTCAGCAGCAGAACAACACCCAGAACCAAGGCAATCAGAACATGGGTCAGCCTCCGGCAATGCCCGGCGGTAACGCCCAGGACGGCACGTCTCAGAACGGAACTACAGGTACCGGCCAGCAGGGGATGGGTCAGCCCCCGCAGGGTGGTATGCCCGGTGGTGGTGGCGGAACCTTTGAGGTTGTCGATGCTGCAATCAACGTGAGCGGCGGTCACGTTACCGTCAATGCTGAGGGCGATGGCATCGATTCGAACGGTGTCACAACTCTTTCTGGAGGAACGCTGATAGTGAACGGCCCCAGCCAAGGCGGTAACGCTGCGCTGGATACCAACGGCGACTTGCTCCTCAACGGTGCCACGGTTCTCAGCGGCAGCACGGCAGATATGTTCGAGGCTCCCTCCACCAACTCGACGAGCGGCTACCTGAAACTGACCAATAGTTCCGGATTTGAGCAAGGATCCACGGTTCAAGTAGCGGATTCATCTGGTAAGGTGGTGGCTAACTATAAAGTCACCAAGTCGAATGTGCAGTTGGTTCTCGTCTCTAGCTCATCGATCGTCAAGGGTCAGAGTTACACGGTGTACACTACAACATCGGCTGTGGACTCCAACGCAGCGTCGTTGGCATCCGGTGCGACCGAGCTAGGTAGCTTTACAGCCAGCTAGTGCGGGTTGTTCCCAGGGACTTGGGGATAAAATCTTTGAGTCTCGGGCTTGTAGAGATGGGTTGCTACGCGCGGCTCTTATAGAAGGCTCCTACAAAGGTTTGGGCTCCACATCAGCGTATAATGCGCGAGGTGGAGCCCAAACCTTATGCATAATTCGCTGGGTTTTGGGCGAAGAAACTGAAGATTCGATAGATTTTCTGAGCATGAATCTGTCAATCAACAAGACATTGAGGGGTAAAACAAGGTACCCTAGAACATAGGAAAGACTAGAGAGCGATCCGTGGGTTATGCGCGCCTTGGGTGTGGTGGCTGCGGACATGAGGAAAGAGGGGGTCACGCCATGGGGCGCGGCCGTCAGAAGGCTAAGGCAACACGGCAGGCTCGGGAGATGAAGTACTTCAGCCCCGAGACCGACTACAGTGCACTTGAGCGCGAGCTCAACGCTAAGAACACTAAATCCTCCGAATCATCTTCTCGTCGCTATGATGATGAGGATGATTACTCGGCATACGCGGAGAAATATGCCAAATATGATGATGAGGTGTAGCGGTAGAGCCTAGCGTTACGCTCATACGCGAACCGGCTTAAGCACCCTGCAGGGTGACTTGGGCCGGTTTTTTGTATACTCTGCGGGCGTGCTTGAGCGGTCTACGGGTTTTCATGTTGGTTCGTTTGCGCATCTGCTGATGCTGGCGGGCATCCTGCGGTGTGGATACGATAGTGTCACCTACGAAAATGTACAATACCCGAATAAGGTCCGTGCCCACCCGGATATTCCCGACAATGAAATCGCGCTCGCGGGAATTGTCCTCGGTTACCGCAGTGATGGCAAGGTGAATTCGCATCGCAGCCCCCGCGCCGGCGGTCGTGGGGATTTTAACGATCATATAAGGAGAGAATGATGGGAACCAAAGATGATATTGTGCGCATAGCCACCGACTATATCCAAAGGAACGGCGTCAGCGGTTTCAGTTACGCAGATATAGCGCGCAAAATGAACATCAAAAAACCCAGCATTCACTACTATTTCCCTGTGAAATCAGATCTCGTGCGTGCAGCCTTCGAAAAGTACAGCACAGACTTTTTTGAGACGCTACGCCAGGGCGTGGAGGCGGCACACAGCCTCCGCGAAGAACTCGAAGTCTATATGAGGCCCTACCGTGCGAACCTGGAACAGGGCTATAAACTCTGCCTCTGCTCAATGCTGGCGCTGGAATCCCTGGGGCAGAGCGCATCCGCTCACGATGCTGAAGAGGACAAGAAGACGGCGAAACGGGGAACGCATATCAATGCCACGTTCGTACCCCTGCGCGCCCAAGCTGAAAACCGTGAGCCTGCCGAGGTTAACACCGCAGACTTTCAGGCTAAGAATATTCGCTGGCTCGCCGAGCGTTTTGAGCACGCCGGGTACGATCCCGAGCACGCGCAGACAGAGGCGGAGTCCTTATTCTGCACGGTGCAGGGCGCGCAGCTGATAGCACGCTCCGCACAGAGTCTTGACCTCTTTGACTCCGTCACAAAGCGGCACCTCGATAACCTCACCGGCGCGTAAGTGCGTATCAAGTAGAGGCGGCAGGCTTATTGCGAGTTATTGTGCATTTTGCGGTTATTTAAGTCGCCCGATGCACAATAACTCGCGAAATAGAAATCGGACGAAGACGGTCTGGCATCTAAAGCATCAAGCTGTGTGGAGTATATGCGCATGATGAGACGATCCCTGGAAATGAATACTCATACATAGCTAAAACATAGCTTCTTCATGTTTTAAAACGAGAAATGCCACGCATTCTAGAATCATGAAGAACGAAAATACTACCGCAACACTGCCAGCCGAACAGGTCGAAGAGACTTCTGAAACATCCCAGAAACCCAAGAAAAAGAAAGTAACTAGGCGCGTTCTCTTAGGAGGCGGTCTCGGCACCCTTGCCGTCGCGGGTGTTGGTGCTGGCTGGGCATATAATCGTTATCTTGCCGAGCATACGCAGATTGACGACACCGTAGCCTATGAAAAATCACAACAAGCAAAGAATAATAATTCATCATCTGACGGTACCTCAAGCCCCAGCGAACTCACCAACGTTAAGGTCACCTCTGATGGCCTGAGCGCCAGTGAAGGCTCTATCACCATTACTAAATCCACCGAAGGAAGCGGCAACAACGCGGTCGTTTCCTTTGCCGCAGAGATCAAACTCAACGCCATGACCCTGCTGCGCGGAGCCTTTGCCAACAACAAATTCGGGCAAAACATTATCGATACGCCCTCCAATATCGCCGCGCAGCACAACGGCATCTGGGCGATTAACGGCGACTACTACGGGTTCCGTGACACCGGCATCGTCATTCGCAACGGTGTGGCATACCGCGATTCTGGCGCGCGTGAAGGACTCGCGTTCTACCAAGACGGCTCCGTCAAACTCTACGACGAAACCGGCACGAACGCGCAGCAGCTCCTCAACGAAGGGGTCTGGAATACGCTTTCCTTTGGACCGGCACTCGTGCGGGACTCAGAGGTTGTCAGCGGCATCGATCAGGTTGAGGTCGATACCAACTTCGGCAACCACTCCATTCAAGGCAACCAGCCGCGTACCGGCGTGGGCGTGCTCGGTCAGAACCACCTCGTATTTATCGTGGTCGATGGGCGTTCCGACGGGTATTCGCGCGGAGTCACCATGCCCGAATTTGCCTATATGTTCAAGGAACTCGGATGCGTAAGCGCCTATAACCTAGACGGCGGCGGATCCTCGGTGATGGTCTTCAACAACCAGCTGGTCAATAAGCCGATGGGCGGCACCAAAGAACGCGGAACCAGCGATATTCTGTACATCGCCGGGAGCGCATCATGATAGTCCTGATACCTGCCTATAAACCGGATGAATCTCTCGTGCGGTTAGCGCAGCAGATCACGGAATTGGATGCGCACGCCGAAATCCTGGTGGTCGATGACGGCTCGGGAAGCACCTACGTGCCGATCTTTACTGAGTTGGCGATTCGGGGCGTCACGATTATTGCCCACCCTGCAAACCGTGGAAAAGGGGCGGCCCTGCGTACCGGGTTGGCGTGGGCACGGGCGCATCGGCCCGATCAAATTGTGGTGACGGCGGATGCTGACGGGCAGCATTTACCCCGCGATATTCTGCGAGTGGGTGCTAAAACCGAGCGAATGGCGAGCATCGGTACGCGTGCCCTCGTGCTGGGGGTACGCACCCTGCCGGATACTCGCACCGAGCTCACTGAGCCCGCTGTCCCTCTGCGTTCCCGGTTGGGTAATGCGCTTACTGTCGGGTTCTTTACGCTGGCGACGGGCACTCGCATTGCCGACACCCAGACGGGGCTTCGCGGGTTTACCACACAGATGATTGATTGGGCTCTCAGCCTGCGCGGCGATAAATACGAATACGAGTTTTCAATGCTGCTTCGTGCCAGCCGGGCCGGGGTGGAGCTTATCGAGCTGCCCATCGTGAAAGTATATGAGCCGGGAAACCCGAGCAGTCATTTTCGCCCGATCCGCGACTCCGCACGAATTTACGCGCCGCTACTGGGCTTCTTAGTATCCTCCTGCACCGGGTTTATCGTGGATGCGCTCGCCCTCTTTGCCCTCGTAGGCGTGGGTTTTGCTCTGCTCCCGGCGATTGTACTGGCGCGCATTATCTCGGCGCTGACGAATTTTAGTATTAACCGTATGCTCATGAACGACGGTGCCGATCGCCCCTCGCGGGCGGTGTCCCTGGGGCGCTATGCGATTTTAGCAGTGGGGATTTTGCTTGCAAATGCTGCGCTGATGGAGGTTCTCACCGCTTTCGGGGTCGTGCTCATCGTGGCGAAGATCCTGACCGAGCTGACCTTGATTCCCCTCAGTTTCGCGGTACAGCGTCGGTGGGTTTTCCTGCCAGCACCGCCTCCGCAGACTACGGAGCAAAACGAGCGCTCACGCGAGCTTGCCACGCATTCTTCGTAGAACATCCTGCGGCGTAGGTCTCTCCCTATAAAAGGCTCATTATTCAAATAATGAGCCTTTTATAGGGAGGGGGAACATAGATTACTTAGTCAGAAGCCGGGGCCATTTCCGAAAGTTTAGGCAGTATGCGAAGACTTCTTTGTGAGAGCATCAGGATCAAAGCCAAAACCATAAACGATCCGTAAAAGAGAACCGTTCTGGAAATCCCCCACTGCACATACATGATGCCGGCAAGCAATGCCGCCACAGGAGCTAGAAGCATATTCGGGATGCCCTGCGCCGAATGTACACGTCCTATCATGTCTACCGGAGTCGAAGCATTGATATACGCGACGATACTGGAATTGAAGGCAGGAAGCGGCACTCCCGAAATAAGCATCAGCGCACAGGTTACCCAAAAAGAGTCGTGGGTGAACGCCGCTGTCATGTAGCATATGACCATCATCCCGACCGCCAGCGCACCCAATGTTCCTAAGGCGAAACGCTCCGTCATCCACCCGACTGTTAGGGACCCTAAGAGCACTCCGGCACCAAAAACACAGGCAAAAATACCGATACTGTAGGCCGCAATACCCTGTTCCGCGTAATAATAGATGAAGACGAGTGGCAGTCCTGTTGCGGCAAAGTTCGCGCAGCAGGCCACAGACGCGATCGCTACAAGAACACGGTTCTTCACAACATACATGAGCCCTTGGGCGAGGTCGGCAAAAAATCCGGTAGATTGTGCATCGATGACGGTATCGGACACCGTAGTTTCACTTCCTGTCTGCCGGCGCTTATGCTCGGCACGCGCAACAGTAGATGAACTAGGTGCCGCCAGAAAAGCTGTGAAATTGACAAACGCATGCACGCAAGCGGTCAGAATCAAAGAAGTGGAGGCGAGTAGACCCGCTAACGGGCTGCCAATTAGGTTCGCGGCAGATTCGCGTGTTTCTCCTAATCCAGAGGCGTACCCGAGCTGTTTGGTAGGCACCACCCGTGCGATAATAGCCTGCTCGCTGGGGTAATCGAACGATGATGCCAGCGCCATCACGCACAGGATGCCTATCAGAATTGGAACAGAACCGACGTTTGCGAGAAGACACAGGGTTAGGACTATCCAGGTGATGCACTGCCCCATGCATGAAAGCGTAAGAGTGTATGTGGGCTTATATCTGTCGACAATAACTCCAGTCAGGAAGCTCGCCAGTATGCGTGTTACACCTGTAGCAAAGAGGGCAAGACTGGCGTTTTCGGGGGAGCCGGTGAGGAACAGCATGATCAGGGGAACACTTATATAAGACATAGCGTCTGACAGCTGATTCGCACCTATCGCGAATACTGTGCGTCTCAAAGGGATATTTGCCCGCAAAAGGCTGTGTGTACTCATGGGGTTCTCCAGATATTCAAGGTTGTGAGGCTACGATGCCTCATAGCAGCGCAGCACCGCATCATGCCTCATAGCCGCTGCATGTTGTGCAGAGCAGACAGGCGCGATGCGGTTATTGCCCTCATCAATTACTCAAATAAAAACCCCGTGTGTTGAGCATGGATGAGATTTGTATGATGTCCTATATCATAGACATACATCACACATAAAGTAAAATTTGATGTAGACTTAAAATTGCACATATTTTTTCTATTCCACTTCTTACTAAAAAAGGCTCTTGATGTATATCAAGAGCCTTTTTATGCGTTATCCGTCAGGGGATTTTAGTAGCGGTAGCCTACGTTATAGTAGCCGTAGCCGCGGTAGCTGTTACCCCAGCCGTAGGAGTACGATGCCCACCACGGATGCCCTGAACGGTGCATCCACGGGGTGTTGTGCCAGCTTCCACGGTGTCCGCGGTGGTATCCCCAACCGCCCCAAGAACCGTATCCGTAATCCCAGCGGTTCCATGCACCGTATCCCGACCAGGGATCGTACCAGGGGCTGGGGGAGTAGTAGCCTTGACCCGGGTAATCGTACCAGTACCACCATGAAGGAGGCGCTGGCTTATAAGACTCCGAAGGTGCGGGCGTGGGTTTCTTGGTTTTTACGGGAGCCGGGCTCGGCTTAGGAGTCTCAACCGGTGCGGGCTTGGTAGGCTTCGGCGAAGGTTTGGGCTTGATCGGCAGAACCGGCAGCTGTTCCTCATATGGAGGCAGCGTGGGCAGAGGCTTCGACGGTGGGGGTCCAATCGGGCGTGCAGGCTTGCTCGGCGCAGGCGTTGGGGTAGGCGTGGGTGCAGGCGCGGGCTTTGAGGTTTCAGCCGGTGCCGGAGTAGAGCTGTCGGACGGAGCAGGCTCAGGCTTAGAAGGTTCGGACGGAGCAGGCTGAGTCGGTGCGGGGCTCGGCTGTTTCTCTGATTCCACAAGCTCATCGACCTTATCCATTGCCTTAGCCGCATCTATAATGCCGGCGCCGCAATAGTCACGATCGCAGGTGATCGGGTTAGCGGTGGATTTCAGAATATCCAGAGCCTTCTCGTAGCTCAGGTTCGGGTATTTTGACCGCATGATGGCAATCGTGCCCGCAACGTGAGGAGCCGCCATCGAGGTACCCTCATATTCGGCGTAATCTTCCTTCTCGGGAACAGTCTTGCCTTTATTCACCAGCGAAAGAACGCCCACACCCGACTGCCTAAAATCGCCGCCGGGGGCGCTGACGGCAACGGTCGAGCCGTAGTTAGAGTAGGGTGCACGTGAATTTCCAGGGTTGCTTGCACCCACGTTAATCACGCCGTCACAGCTGCCGGGAATTTGAGCCGAAGCATTCTGATTTGAGTTTCCGGCGGAGGTTACGATGATGCTGCCGCGCTTGTTCACGGACTCGATGGCACGGTTGTAGGTGCGCGAGCATTTCCCGGCACCGCCCAAAGACATGTTGATAACCTGCGCGGGGTGCTGGTTTGCGGGTACACCCCTCACGGACCCACCGGATGCCCAGATCATCCCATCGATAATGTCTGAATCGTAGCCGCCGCAGGCACCCAGGACGCGCACCGGCACGATCTTGGCCTTCGGGGCTACCCCGGCAATACCGATGTTGTTGTTGCCGACGGCCGCTATAGTCCCCGCAACATGGGTGCCGTGCCAGGTTGAATTGGTGGCTTTTGCCCCAGAACCGCACTGCCCTTCAGTGGTCCAGTCGCCTTCATCCTGCGGGTTATTATCGCGTCCGTTGCCATCGCGTGCAGCGGAGGCATCCGACACGAAATCGTAGCCGGGCAGCACATTCTCATCCAGGTCTGAATGCTTGGTAACGCCGGTATCGATCACGGCAACGGTCACCTGGTGATCCCCTGCGTGCTTCAGTGAATAGTCGGCTTTGATGGTGGTGAAACCCCACAGGCGTGACATCTTAGGATCGTTGAAATCGACCTTATCCGAGCCGGGGAGGCTACCGGTGGGCTGGCGTTTGAGATCCGGCTCGACCGAGTCCACCTGCGGGTTCTCGGCGAGCGTCTGCATATACTGTTTTGCCTGCTGCGCATTCAGAGGCTTCGATAGAGAGACCACCGAGTCATTCTGTGCGGTATCACGCACATAGGTGGTTTTAACGCCGAGGAGCTCGTCAAGCGAATTTACGCTCTTCTCGATGCCCTGGTAGAGTTCGGGCACAAACTCGGAGTATTCGCCAGATTCCAGTCCCGCGATATCAAGGTTGTTCTTGGCCTGGTCGGCATAGTTGATGATAAAGCGGTCATAGCCCTGTTCCTGCTGCTGCACCGAGGTTGCAGTCAGAATATCCTCAGTCTGTGAGGATGCAGGAATTCCGGTCTTCGTTGATACCGGTGATGCGGGTGCGGCGTGAGCGGACGGTGCGCAGAGCCCTACCATCAGGGATGCGATACCCGCTACGCTCAGCGCCGCTATGCGGGTCCGCTTCACCGTAGGGTGTTCGATGAGTGACATGAAATGTCCTATGTTCAGTTATGTGTGAGTGAATATATGTGATGGCGAATTTGTGATTGAACTCGTCATCAAAAAATAGAATATAGGGCGTTTTGAAAAAGTGCATCTTGAAAGTATTTCAACTCAAAATATTTTTATATATTTCGCACTAAAATATATTTACACATAAAGTTTTACTATTAAAATATTGGTGAAATCCTTGATTTTGCACGGCAGAACCAAGGTCTAATTTATTCTCCCAGGGTAAATAATAATGTATTTAATATACATCACACTATTTGATATTCGAGATTTAAGGTCTTGAAATACTTTAAAGTTTTCCGCAAGTGCAAGATGATAGGTAGCCAAGTATTGAGTGAAGATTTAAAGTCTGCACAAAATTAGCTCGTCGTCTTTCAAACTCGCTGAAGCCTTACACAAAACGCGAGCAGATGATTCGTTAAAAATCATCCGCTCGCGTTTTATAGATATAGGGCAGGGGAGCTACAGCGTAAAACCCTGTCAGAGCGCAGGCTAGACCGCGTAACTGCCGTAAAGCCGCACTGCGCCTCCATCAACGCCCTTGGCACCCTGCACATAGTCAGGGTTATTTAGATCGGGGGTGCCAGCCTTCACCACGTCCCCCATAATCCAGGCCGAAATACCGCGCTCATTCAGACGACTCACCGCAGCATCCGCCACCGCAGGATCAACAATCGCAATCATGCCCACGCCCAGGTTCAGGGTGCGCTCCAGATCGGCGAGTGGAACCTGACCGAGCGAACCGATAAGCGAGAAAATCGCCGGAATCTGCCAGGTTGAACGATCCACGCGGCCCTCCAAGCCCCGCGGTAAAACACGCGCCAGATTAGCGGCAAGACCGCCTCCGGTCACATGCGAGAACCCGCGAATACCGTGACCGGTCTGCCCATCAGTACCATTGACCGGGAACGCAGCCGCCAAATCCAGACAATCCGCCGCATACACGCGAGTAGGCTCTAAAAGCTCCTCGCCCAAAGTACGGCCGAGCTCGTCCACCTGACGATCCAAGTCCCAGCCCGCCACATCGATCACCTTACGCACCAGCGAGTACCCGTTCGAGTGAATACCCGAAGATGCCATACCGATCAGCACATCGCCCTCGCGCACGCGGTCTGGACCGAGCAGCTCATCGGCCTCCACCAGACCGGTTGCGGCACCGGCAACATCGTACTCATGTTCAGCCAAAAGCCCCGGATGCTCCGCCGTCTCGCCGCCCACCAGCGCGGTACCGGCAACCTTGCAAGCTCCGGCAATACCCCGCACAATATCGGCAATACGCTCGGGAACGACCTTGCCTGTAGCAATATAGTCGGTCATGAAAAGGGGCTTCGCGCCGCACACCACAATATCGTCCACGACCATACCCACCAGGTCGTAGCCAATCGTGTCATGAACATCGAGCGCCTGCGCGATAGCAACCTTCGTGCCCACACCATCCGTAGAAGTCGCCAAATAGGGCTTGCGATATGAGGACAAAGCCGAGAGGTCATACAGCCCGGCAAAACCGCCCACACCGCCGATTACCGAAGCGTTGTGAGTCGCCTTCACCGCATCCTTCATCAACTCGACGGCGCGGTCGCCCGCCTCAACATCAACGCCAGCGCTTGCATAGGTTACAGAGGTGCTGTTTTCGCTCATGGGTGTATTAGTCCTTCGGGGTTATAGGGCGTGAATTAACGTGTGCGGGAACCAAGTCTTCCTCGGTCAAAAACGCTTCAAGATCGGCATCGGGACCGGGGTTGCACATGCCCGGTGCCGGTTGTTGAGCTTCCTGAACAGACTCGACGGATGCGGATGCGCCAGAGCCAGCCTGCGCCTGAACCACCGGAAGCGCTGCGGTATCGAACTTATTCTCCAAGGTATCGGTGCCCGTGCGGGTTTCAATGGAGACAGCCTCCGCATGCTCGGGCTTATGAGGAACCGGTCGTTCCACGGTTACCTCCGCCGCCTTACCGGCGAGCGGACCGCCCTTGCCTTCTTCGGCATCGAAGAGCGATTTGCCGCGGCGCTCCTCCGAGGGGAGCTCAATCGGGTATTTGCCGGTGAAGCAGGCCGTACACATGTTTTTCGCGGGCTGCTCGGTTGCCGCCATCATGCCGTCTTCTGAAATAAAACCGAGCGAATCGGCGCCGAGAGAAGCGCAAATTTCGTCCACCGAAAGACCATTTGCAATCAGCTCTGCGCGTGAGGCAAAGTCGATACCGTAGAAACAGGGCCATTTCACGGGTGGGGAAGAGATACGCACGTGAACCTCTTTCGCCCCGGCCTCACGAAGCATACGCACTAGGGCTCGCTGGGTGTTGCCGCGCACGATCGAATCGTCAATAACAATCAGGCGTTTGCCCGCAACCACAGATTTGAGCGGATTCAGCTTGAGCCGAATACCCAACTGGCGAATGGTCTGCGAAGGCTGAATGAAGGTACGCCCCACATAGGCGTTCTTGACCAGGCCGTTACCGTAGGGAATGCCGGACTGCTCGGCGTAGCCGATGGCCGCAGGAACACCGGATTCTGGGGTGGGCATCACCAAATCTGCTTCGACCTGGTGTTCACGGGCGAGTTGGCGCCCCATTTCCACGCGGGATTCGTAGACAGAGCGCCCCGCAATCGTAGTATCCGGGCGAGCCAGATAGACGTACTCGAAGACGCATCCGGCGGGTTTTGCCTCGGCAAAACGGTGTGAACGCAAGCCATTTTCGTCGATCGTAATAAGTTCGCCGGGTTCAACCTCGCGCACAAAAGATGCACCCACAATATCGAGTGCCGCAGTCTCGGAGGCAACTACCCAGCCCCGCTCCAAACGCCCCAGCACCAGCGGGCGAACGCCCTGCGGGTCACGCGCCGCATAGAGAGTCTGCTCGTCCATGAACGTGAGGCAGAATGCGCCTCGCAGGGTGGGCAGCAGATCGAGAACGGCTTCTTCTAGAGAATCAAAATCGTGCTCGGCTAAAAGCGCGGTTACCAGTGCGGTATCGGTCGTATTACCCTGCGCCAGCTCACCAAACGCCGGGGGCTTGCCGCCGTTCTTCTGCAGCAGCTTATCGTAAAGATCAGCCGAGTTCGTCAGGTTGCCGTTATGCGCCAGGCAGAGCGTGCCGTGCGGGGTGGTGCCCAGAGTCGGCTGAGCGTTCGCCCAATGGGATGCGCCGGTTGTGGAGTAGCGCGCATGCCCGATAGCGTGTTCGCCCGGCATAGAGCTGAGCGTGGCCTCATCAAAAACCTGAGACACCAGCCCCATGTCTTTATATACGTGGATGCGCTTGCCGTTGCTCGTTGCGATACCGGCGGATTCCTGTCCGCGATGCTGCAGTGCATACAGGCCGTAGTAGGTTAGTTTTGCCACGTCCTCACCGGGAGCCCAGACACCAAATACGCCGCAGGCGTCCTTGGGTCCGTGGTCTATCGGATCGAGATCGTGGGTGAGTTTTCCGTCAGGACGAATCAATTCACATCTTTTCGACGTTGGGACTGCGGGAAAGTCTTGTCTGCGCGCGGGTGTGTGAGCCGCTGAGCAGCTGTACCCTCGGGGAGTACACAGACATTTCTAGTCTACCCTCTTTCACGCCACTCTGTGGTGTACGCTACGAAATTTAACGCCCGCAGGGGTGATGAATATGTCACGTGTGGCTGCGCCAAGCGTTTTAGGATGCGCCGCTCGCTTCTATTCATCCTCTTCTTTGGACTCTGGCTCAACTCGCGCCGTTAAGGACTTTTTGAGGGATCGGCGGTCAAGCCACAGGGCCACGAGGGCACCCAATGCTACGCCGACGGCACCGTAAATAACCGCGATAACGCCGAACACCGATGTTTCAGAATATGACGGATCTCCTGGACCCAGGATCACAGAAATAAACGCCGCAATAAGTCCGATGATGAGCCCCAGCATCATGAAAGCTACCACCGACGGGGCACGGCGAACCCGCACCTGTGAGTACTCAACCTCGGCTTCAGGGGATGCTTCAGCTTCGGGCGTGGGGGAAGCTGGCTCCGAAGAATCAGAGTGGGAATTAGAAGGTGTGTGTGCGCTACTCATGTCTTCAAGTCTATCTTTTGGGGTGAATCCTGCCTAATGATTCTTGGTGACGGCGGGGTGCGGACAACGTGGCTGAAGGAATGTTGTCTGCTCTAGGGCGTGCGCGATAAGACTTGAGGTGCCGTTGTCAGGTAGCTCGGCGCCTAGAACAACGGGAAGTAGCGGGATAGATTGCTGCGTTCGCCGCTGGCGGTCAGCAGTCCGGATGCGCTCGCATCGTCCCAGGTCAGGGCACCGGCAGCCAGCGCACACCAGATGAACCCGCTCGTTTCAACTACGCTCGGCGGAGTGCCGCGGGTATGGCGAGGCCCGGCAATACATTGGGTAACCCCGTAGGGCGGAACCCGAACCTCCACGCTGTTGCCGGGGGTGAGCGTGGCGAGCTCTTCAAGGGCGTACCGCACTGCGGTAGCGCGCACACCGCGCGGCAGACGAGCGAACGATTGTTCTATATAGGCTCGATTTTCCGCACTAATAAGCGGTTTTTCGTCGGAAAGGGCAGAGGTAAAAACCTGTCTGACCTGTGCAAAGGCGGCCGCGCCGTCAGCCTCCGAAACTCGACGGCGCACACTCACGCGCTCTCACCCACTAACGGCTCCAGATCCGCACCAGGAACCCAGCCTCCAACCTCGCGGGGCGCATTATCCTGCACGCCGCCTATCACGGGGCGAGTCACCTGCGGAAGAAGCTGCTGCACCTGCTCGGAAGGCAGATGCCCCGTAGCTTCCAGAGCCCACAGCGCTACCGGGTAGGCGGCACGGGTTGCGCCGTCGGAAATCTTCACAACCACAGACGCGCCAGAACGCAGACCCACACACAGTACCCCGGCGGCGCCGCTCTTGACGACCGCATCCAGTTGCTCACTCAACACCGTATCGGGCATGCCGGGAGCCTGGATCAGCTCGGGGTAGTCGACCATCGCAGTCGCTACGGTCGAGGCGCGCGCATCCGCATCCATATTGCGAATCGCTGTTCCGAGCGTCGAATAGGCACGCGCCAGACCCAGAGCTGAGACCGCTGCGACGGGGGCACCGCATCCGTCAATGCCCGATGTGCCCACAGGCTCGCCCGTAAAACTCGCGATCTCCTCAGCAATCATGCGCTGCAGCGGATGCTCAGGGTCGCAGTAATCCTTCATCGTCCACTGGCGCGAATCCGGGTCTACAACCGAGCGGTCCAGCTGCGCGGCACACGCCCACAGAAACCCGGCATGCTTACCCGAACATGGATGCGCAAGCGGAGTCTTCGCCAAATCCGCGCGTACCATCTGTTCGTGCGCGTGCGCATCAGCGGGGTAGGCGGTGGGGCAGAGCAGAGCGGTCGCATCAACACCGGCGCCCTGAAGCACGTCTTGAACCGCGCGCATCTGCTCGAACGTTCCCTGATGCGACCCGCACGCGATCGCTACCTGCGCGCCACGCAGCGGCGCCCCCGATTTGAGCGTGCCGATAGCCTGCAGTGGCTTGAGTGCCGAGCGGGCAAAGAATGGCTGGCTCATGTCTCCGAGGGCAAGATCGGTGGTGCCTTCGGGGGAGAGCACCACCACAATACCGTGGTGGGTTGTCTCGATCAGGTCGTTACGAGTCTGAAATACGAGTTCGGCATCTGTGAGGGAAAGCTGAGGAGAAGTCATATACCCACAATAATAGTGCTAAAAATAGAAATTCTAGCGGATAAAATCACATGAGCGCGGTGATGGCTGCCGTACCGCCAAAAATAATGCCGGGCGCATTCGCAATCACAATGGGCCAGTCTTTCTTCTGGCGCCACAAACCGTATGCCACCCACAGCGTGCAGTTAATGCCGGCAACGAGTGGCTGAATCCAGTCGCCCTTATGGCCGTTGATATTGCCGATAATTTGCGGGAAGTAGAAGACGTACATGAGCACCGCGGTTACGGATGCTACGCGCGCCAGGATCGGGAATAATCTGGCGTGAATATCGGATTCGCTGTGCGTATCTTGGGTGGGGGTCTGAGTGCTGGAATTTTGCGCGCTCATGAGGGTCCTTTCGTCTGTGTAGTATGCCCTGCAAATGCGCCCGACCAGTAGAACAGACCGTATTCACAAGACAATTTAGCCTACTCCCGCCCCTGGAATGACGCAAAATACGTGGCATTTGTGGCTGCCTGAGAGGACGTTCCCGGTACACTGGTAGAACAGTAAAACGCGGCGGAGGCATTATGTCCGAAGACCCTGCAGCCCTTGGGAACAACCATCACTCTAAACGGCCCGTCACTGTGGGCAAATATCCCAAAATATACTTGCCGGCAAGGTTTCGGCTTCTGATCACCGGTATCGCTCTGATACCTGTGGTCATGGTTGTGTGGCTGAACCCTGGGCGGTATGACCTCATCATGATCGCCTTGCTGATTACCGTTATCACAGCTTCGCTAGCGAATGCATACCAACGATTACTTGTTACTCATGAAGGCTTTATTCTGCTGTACATGCCGCTGTTTCGGCGGCGTATTGCTTGGGGCGAGGTTACAGATATTCAAGTACTCCCCAAATACGATGTGGTGCATGAAACTGTAGGCATCGGGCTGCGTTTAGCGCCCGGTACCGGTTTGATATTTGGTAATCTGCGGCACGGACCAGCACTGAAAATCCAGGCACGCATTAAAGGCCGCGAGAAAACCTATATTTTCATCTTCCCACCCGCAGAACAGAAAGCATATGAGGCGTTTGTGGGTGAGGTTCGCTACCGCGCCTCTTGGGGCAGCTAACCTACGAACGCGGGGAGAACCACAAAACGTGGAAAACAGCTGAACGGTTCAAGACACTATTCGGCGGGCAAAACGTTACACGGTAAAAACGTTAGGGGGGGGGCAGAGGGTCACTGGGAAAAGCACAGTCATGGGGTGTTACAAACCCAGCCCGGGTAGCATTCGACACGGTACCCTTATGTACATGAAGGTTTTGGTACTGGGCCCCGGCGGCCGCGAACACGCAATTATCCGTGCGCTTGCACGCGATCCACAGGTAACCGAAGTTCACAGCGCACCCGGCAACGCGGGCATCGCTCAGGACGTTCCGGTACACGCCATCGATGCCAATAACCCCGAGCAGGCCGTTGCGCTCGCCCGCGAGCTCGCCGCAGACCTGGTGGTTATTGGCCCTGAGGCACCTCTAGTCGCCGGTGTTTCCGATGCCCTGCGCGAGGCAGGCTTCGCGGTCTTCGGACCCTCTGCGGCTGCGGCACAGCTTGAGGGGTCCAAGGCATTCGCCAAGCAGGTGATGGAAGAAGCAAACGTACCGACCGCCCGCGCCGTCGTCGCCACGATCGAAGCCGAAGCGGCGCAAGCCCTTGACGAATTCGGTGCCCCCTATGTGGTGAAAGACGACGGGCTCGCCGCGGGTAAAGGTGTGGTTGTCACCGAGAACCGGGACGCTGCCTTAGAGCATGCGAACGCCTGCTTTGCCGCTGGTGGTTCCGTGGTGATCGAAGAATTCTTGGACGGTCCCGAAGTATCGCTCTTCGTCATCAGCGACGGAAAGAACGTGCTCCCGCTCTCTCCGGCGCAGGATTTCAAGCGCATCTTTGACAACGATGAAGGCCCGAACACCGGTGGGATGGGCGCCTACACCCCGCTTGACTGGCTGCCCGAAGGATTTGTGGACGAAGTGATCGAAAAGATCGCCCGCCCCACCATCGCTCGCATGGCAGAACGCGGCACCCCGTTCGTGGGCGTGCTCTTCTGCGGGCTCGCCGTTACCAGCCGCGGCGTGCGCGTCATCGAATTCAACGCTCGCTTTGGCGACCCCGAAACCCAGGCGGTGCTGGCACGCCTGCGCACCCCGCTCGGGCAGCTGCTCCTTGCGGCATCCCGCGGCGAGATCGCCGAAGACACCCGCCTGGAATGGGACCCCCGCACCGCCGTAGACGTGGTTATGGCAGCAGAAAACTACCCGGGAACCCCGCGTAAGGGCGATGCGATTGCGGGGCTTGAGAACGCATCCGACGTGCCCAATGTGCATGTGGTGCATGCCGGAACCGCCGTCGCGGGCGAAGAGATTGTGACAGCGGGCGGTCGCGTGCTCGCCGTTGTGGCTCTGGGCGATACCCTTGCCCAGGCTCGCGATGCCGCCTACGAAGGGGTACGAGCCATCACCTGGGAAGGCGCACACTACCGCACCGATATCGCTCTCAAAGCGGTGCAGGGGGCGATTACCGTGCCCGAACTCCGAGACTAAACGCTATTCTCTATTCCTGCGAGCAGGTGGTTTTTGGTCGAACAGGTAGGATTTTTTTACCGGCTCGACCGAAAGCCACCTGCTCGCGGTGTATTCCCGCCGGGCGCCAAGTAACAGAACTTAACAGCCAACCCCGAGAACACGGCGTTGCGACCGCATTAGGATTCACATATCGCGGGATGCGGGCATTGTCCGGTAAGGTAAAGGATAGGTAAACACGCCGCGCACATTCGCCCCACAGGAGAACTGCCCATGAATTCCCGCAACAACCCACCCATGATTCCGGGGTGGACGCACGTCTACTCCGGTAAAGTACGCGACCTGTACGTTCCCGAAGAAAGCCGCTACGACGCCGCCGGGCTAACAGTCAGTGATGATGCTGAAATCCGCGCAGGCTCTGTCATGGTCGTCGCCTCTGACCGCATTAGTGCCTTCGATAAAATTCTTCCCACCGAAATCCCCGATAAAGGCAAAATCCTCACCCAAATGTCGCTGTGGTGGTTTCAACAACTTTCGCATATCCCAAACCATGTGATTTCAACCGATGTGCCCGAATCAGTCGCAGGGCGAGCCATGATATGCAAATCGCTCAATATGTTTCCGGTCGAGTGCATTGTGCGCGGCTATCTGACGGGCTCGGGGCTTGCAAGTTACCGCGACACCGGAAGCATAGCAGGCATCGAACTCCCTGCGGGGCTTGTGGACGGGTCACGCCTCGAAACCCCAATTTTTACCCCAACCGGCAAAGCCGAAGTAGGCCAGCACGATGAACCGGTAACCCGCGAAGAACTCTACGCCGAAGTAGGGCACGCAATCGGTAACCGCCTAGAAGAACTCTCACTCGAACTCTACAGCACCGCCGAAAAAATCGCCCGCGAGCAGGGCATTATCTTGGCAGACACCAAAGTCGAATTCGGAACCGACTCTTACCGCGGCGAAATCACCCTTGGCGACGAATTGCTTACCCCCGACTCCTCACGATTCTGGGATGCGAGTGAGTACGAACCCGGAAAGTCTCAGCCGAGCTTTGATAAGCAGTTTGTGCGCGACTGGCTGCGCTCGCCGGAATCGGGCTGGGACGGTTCGGATAACGTGCCTCATCTGCCCGAGGATGTGGTTGAGAAGACCCGCGCCCGCTATGTTGAAGCCTACGAGAGGCTGACCGGAACGAAGTTCTAGATAGACTAAATGCGCGAGTAGATAATATTTTGACGAGCAGATAACGCGTTGATATCTGCTCGTCAAAATACTATCTACTCGCGGAAATTTTCTACGCCAGATGCTCCTCATGCAGCGTTGCTCTTTTTACCTAGAATATTATGTACTCAGGGGTAAATTCTGGTGTTTTAGGGAAAAATTTTCCCAAAATACCCTCTATTTTTGTTAGAGTTGGCGTATGCTTCTAGAATTTTCGGTTGAAAACTATGAAAGTTTCAGGGATGAAGCGTACCTGTCGATGGTGCTTCCCTCCCTCAAAACGCAGGTGCCGAAAAATGGGCAGACTTGGGAGAGCTCTACGAGCCGAGTGGCCGCTATTTTCGGGGCGAATGCTTCTGGTAAAAGCACCATTGTGCGTGGTGCGCTTATCAGACTGAGCCAGGCTGTCCGTGCGCCTGGGGGACATCTTTATCATCCTTATCTGCTTCAGAACCCTCTCAACCCGCAGACAACCTACACGCTGAGTTTCACCCACGAGCAGGTGCGCTATGACTATCGGGTACAGGCAGATAAAAGCGGTGCTATAGCCCTTGAAACCATGCATGCCTACCCAAAAGGTACAGCACGATTACTCTTTGAGCGCCGCACCCAAAAAGACTCCACAGTTACCGTAAAGGCAGGGTCCTCGCTGAAGGGCGCCACCCAAGAGGTTCGTAAAATTACACAGCCAGATCAGCTGTTTTTAGCGGTTGCTCGGCAATACGGGCATGAGACCCTGGCACCTTTGGCGCGTGTTCTTGCCTACGATTTCTATTTCATGGATGGTATGGCTTCACGACAGACGAATATCGTGACAATAATGCGTATGATAATTCGTAATATCGACCTGTGGGAGCGTTCTATGAGCGCATTAGCACAAGTGGCTGATATTGGAGTTACCCGTCTTGAAGTAGACCGTAAAAAACTCCCACCAGAGTTTATTGAAGTAGCAAATATTAGACAAATAGCGGGTTTCGGGCCTGAGCTTTCTCATGAAGATATGTTAGAGAGCGCACAAGCGCTTAATCTATACCATCGTGGAGTACATGAGAAAGAGGTTAGGCTGGGGCTTAGTGCACAGAGCGATGGTACTCTCAGCTGGCTTGTGCTTGCGGGTAGAGCTGTGGCAGCCCTCCAAGGGGGTGCAGTGTTAGTAGTTGATGAACTGGAATCTAGCCTGCATCCTACTTTGGCCGCTGAATTGGTGAGCATGTTCAAGAACCCTGACATGAACCGTACCGGCGCGCAACTCATTTTTACTTCGCACGATGCTACTCTGCTGGGTAATATCCCCATGCGCCTGCTTGACCCGCCGGAAGTGTGGTTTACCGAGAAAAATAATGAGGGCGCGAGCGAAATTTTTTCTTTGGAAGAGTTTGATACCCGTCCCAAGAGCAATATTCAGAAACAGTATCTCACCGGTGCTTTCGGGGCTATACCCACCACCTACATGTCTGAGTTACGTGCTCTTTTAGAGGCGGAACAATGAGCCGTCGTGCTAAGAGCACCAAGAAACGCAGCACAAAGACTACTATCCTAGTCGTAACCAATGGTGAAGTGACGGAGCATCGTTACCTTGAATGGTTACGCGATAAGGTCAACGGACCGCGTGAAAAGTATTCAGTAACGATAGAAGCTATTTCAGGAGATCCCACGTGGATACTTCAAAAAGTAATAGGCAGAACTTCTAAAAACTATGATCAGGTATGGCTTGTGGTAGATCAGGACGACCATACCCGTGAAAAATTACGTGAGTTTATCAAGAGTTGTACGGACGAAGATATCGCCGCTGTTGTGAATGCACCGTGCTTTGAAGTGTGGCTTAACGCTCATTACGAACGGGTCAGAAAATACCAAAATCAGAAAGATGCGCAACGACACTATCGTCAGTTATCGGGAGTCTTGGAGAAAGATGAGAAAACTATTCCTCAAGATTTTCCTTTTGAGGAGTACGAAAAAGCATGCGGGAACGCACATCTTACGGGGAACTACAACCCTATGCCGAACGAGTTAGCCGAATCCCCAGCCACACCTATGCCTTATCTTCTCCAAGCAGTGGAGCTGATAGGGCACAACGTAGCGAAGGGATAGAAAACGTTCCCGCTTTGTGCCTAATGCATATGAGAGAGCTTCTACGCCAGATGCTCCTCATGCAGCACCACCTGATGCGGCAGCGCATCCGCATCTATCACCTGAGCCTGCCGTTCTCGCTGTTGGTCGCGGGCGCGGTCTGAGAGCGAATAGAACCATTTGATGTGCTCGCACACCCGCTCATAGGCGGCGTCCTCGTCACGGGTTGAGATCGCCTCGTAAATGCCCCGGTGCTGGTCTTGAAGCGTCTGCTTGACGGAATCCCAATCGCGCAGCAGCGGCACTGCCTCCTGCACGTAGCTGATAGTCGCCATGTGCAGTGAATCGATCACGGTATCGAGCACAATGTTTCCGCCCAGCTTTGAAAGTTCGTAGTGAAAGCGGGTATCGCAGAAATGGAAACGCTCGTTCGAGACCTGCGGTAGATCCATCTCACGCAGATGTTCGCGGGCATTTTTCAGCGCCAGATCGCGTTCGGGGGAGTCGGGGGCGTTTGCGGCGGCACGTGCAGCCGGTCCCTCCAGAAGCAAACGTGTAGAGACCACATCTTTGACTGGTAGGTTGCGGGTTGCGATGTGCATGCGCAGTGCCCAGCTGAGGGTGTCGGAGGGCTCCGAAATGACGATAGCGCCCGATTTCGGTCCCGATCCGCTACTGGAGCGAATCAGCCCCAGCGCGTTGAGAATACGCAGGGCCTCGCGTACCGAGGGCCGAGAAATTCCGTGTTTTTCGGCCAGCGCACGCTCGGAAGGCAGCTTATCACCGACACGCAGTTCGCCCAGGCGCAGCCGCCGCTCGAAGGTTTCAAGAATGATGCTGTAGCTGCGTTCCTGTATGCGGGATGTCGAGTCTGTCAGGTGAGTCATGAGGTGTTCCCATCCTAATAAGTCTCAAGATGCGGGTAAGAATAACCCGCCGTGTGTGCGTTTGAGGCGGCTCAGGTGGGGTGGGAGAGTGCCCGAGCCTGTGAGGAATAGTGAGAGAAACGCGCGGGGCGGTGTACCGCGAAGTACACCGCCCCATCGTGGTTTATGCGTTTGTATGTGCAGCGTACCGGTTAGGGAATCAGGAACGAGAGCACGTTGGTCTGCAGGAAGACCAGAATACAGACCACCACGAGCATGGCGAACGACCAGGGAACCACGGCCTTGAGGATGTCGGATTCCTTGCCTTCCATGTCCACGGAGGTAGCAGCAATAGTCAGCGACTGCGGGGAGATCATCTTACCGACCACACCACCGGTGGTGTTAGCAGCCAGCATGAGCTCGGGGGTTGCGCCGTGGATACCTGCGTGCTGCAGGTTCTCAGCGGCAGACACCTGCAGCTTGGAGAACAGTGCGTTCGCGCTGGTGTCCGAACCGGTCACAGCGGTACCGATCCAGCCCAGAGCCGGTGCGAGGAATGCGTAGACGGTGCCCAGGCCTGCCAGGTAGGTACCCATAGCGATGGTCTGACCGGAGAAGTTCATGACGTATGCCAGTGCCAGAACCGAAGCAATGGTCAGGATGGACCAGCGCATACGGTAGACAACGGAACCGAACTCGGTGAAAATCGCCGGGAACTTGAATGCGTAGCGGCCCTTCTCGTTGAAGAAGAAGTAGATGACAGCAACAATCAGACCGGAGATGATTAGCAGGGTGCCGGGGTTGGACATCCAGGTGAAGTTGTAGACAGCGTCCTTGACGGGCTTGCCGTCAGCGGTGACGAGGCGGGAGCTCAGAGCCTGGATGTCAATCTTGATGACGAAGCTCTTCAGCCATGCCTTCAGACCGGCGTGCAGGTTAGCAATACCGAAGATTGCGACAACGATGACGTAGGGCATCAGTGCCATCCAGACGCGAACTGCGGGCAGAGCTTCCTTCTCCTCGGTCTGAGCGGGCAGACCGTAGCGCTCACGAACGCCTGCGACGCCGCGGGGCTTCCAGAACTGCAGGAAGATCACAGCAACACCCATGGAGATGATGCAAGCAACAACGTCGGTCAGGTTGAATGCGGGGGTTGCTGCGGTGATCCACTGTGCAATACCGAAGGAAATACCAATGACGAAGGCAGGGAGCCATGCATCTTTAACACCCTTCATGCCGTCGAGGATGAAGAGCAGAATGACGGGCACGAACATTGCCAGGAACGGTGCCTGGTGACCAACGATAGTTGCAATAACGTGCGGGTCTTTGCCACCAACATCGCCTGCGGTCACAATCGGGACGGCGACGGCGCCGAAAGCCACAGGAGCGGTGTTAGCAAGAAGCACGGTAATAGCTGCTTTGAGCGGCTTCACACCGAGGGCAAGAATCATGGTTGCGGTAATTGCCACGGGAGCACCGAACCCTGCGAGGGCTTCAAGCAGACCACCGAAGCAGAAGGCAATCAGAATCGCCTGGATGCGCAAATCGCCGCCGCCCAGACGGTCGAAGGTACGGCGCAAGTCTTCAAAGCGTCCGGCAAGCACGGTGACCTGGTAGAACCAGATAGCGCCGAGGATCACCCAGCAGATCACCAAACCGTAGATAGCGCCGCGCACCGCGCTGAGCCCTGCCAAATCGAAGGGCATCGTAAAGCCGAGGCTTGCCACCAGGATAGATGCGGCAAGTGCCACCAGCGCCGACCAGTGTGCGCGTGCCTTGACGACGAGTAGCATGATGAAGAAGGTCAGCAGCGGTATGGTTGCCACGAGCGCGCTTAGCCCAAGGCTTCCCCCGACTGCGTTGGGTTCAGCGAAGAATGTATTCACTGGAACTCCTTTGGTTCGGTTCAATGTGATGTGGTCAGACCAATCAAAATTCCACGGATTCGTGGCGACTATGGCACCCTTCTGGGATGTGGTCTGACCATTAGCTTCATGTGAAGCCTACCCGAAGGGTGCTTTGAGATACAACTTATAGAGTGTAGGTGTGTTTTCCGCACGATGGCGGGGGAGAGGGGTGATATTTGCGTTCTGGGCATCAAAAAATGGGTTGTTCCAACTTCTGGCATTAAATTTCAGCTCTGCGCATAGAGATTTTGCGCACTGCATTTTTTCGAGATGTTCCTGGGTTGTGCCACCCGATATTGCAAGGGATTGCATAGGTAAGATATGCATATTTGCGGGAAATTATGCAGAGAATTCGGTCAGTTCCGCATCAGCTCGCGGATGCTGCATATGCACCCGCCGGAATGTCTGTTTAAGGTATCTCGAAACATTGGGGTTGCTATGACCTAAAGTATGCTTTACTACCTGAAACTAAGGGAATCCTTAAAACTCAATTTGGTGAGAAAAATGTTCGTTATTTCAATTAAAGGAATGCTCCGAACCTGGTGTTAAATGAAGATCAACGAAGAAAGTCTACGAATACGTTTCTACACCGATATGACCGGTCCCCGTAAACACCGGCGGGTTCCTGAGAGAACCTGGTCAGTCATGATCCTGGCGCGTTGAAAACCCGCGTTACGTAAATTCGGCACAGGAATTTGCGTCCCGGAGCGCATACCGCATCCCACATCAGCGGTTCTGTAGAGACTCGAAACCAGAAAGGACGGATAACATGCGTATTGCGCTTTTCTCCACGTGCATTGTTGATGGCATGTATCCCCGCGTAGCACGCGCGACCGTCGAGATTCTAGAACGCTTAGGGCATGAGGTTGTTTACCCTCCCGGGCAGACCTGCTGTTCCCAAATGCATGTCAATTCCGGGTACTTTGATGATGCTTACCCCGTCGTAAAAAACCACGTCGAGTCTTTTGAGGCGTGGGACTGGGATGTTGCCGTGGCACCCTCAGGTTCCTGCGTAGCATCCCTGGGGCACCAGCAGCCCATGATCGCTCGTCATCAGGGCGACGAAGATCTTGCCGTGCGCGCAGAACAGATTGCTGCACGCACCTTTGAGCTTTCCCAGCTTCTCATTGACGTTCTGGGCATCACCAACGCTGCCGAGCAGCTTGGTTCTTACTTCCCCGAGCACGTGACCTACCATAGCTCATGCCACGGTATGCGTCTGCTGCACCTTGGCTCCCGCCAATCAGATCTTGTGCGCACCGTTGAAGGCATTAAGTACACCGAAATTGAGGGCCTCGACCAGTGCTGCGGCTTCGGCGGAACCTTCTCGTTCAAGAATGCCGATGTTTCCGGGGCGATGGTTGAAGATAAAGCAACCAACGTTGAGAAGACCGGCGCATCCGTATGCACCGGCGGCGACTGCTCCTGCCTGATGAATATCGGCGGTGCACTCTCACGCCGCGGATCCTCTGTTAAGACCGTCCATTTTGCCGAAATCCTCGCCTCCACCAAGGAGAATCCGCTGAAGATTGACGGCAACGTAGAACTCGCCTTCGCATAGAAAGTAGGTTGATGATGACTTCCACCGCAATCCCCCTGGGCATGCCGAAGGTCGTGCACTACGGCGAAGGCAATATCTTTGAGAACGAACCGTTCCCCGAATACGCCAAGCGCGAGCTGAAGAATGACCAGCTGCGTAATAACCTGCGTTTCGTGACCCACGCTATTCGCAATAAACGTGCCCGCGTCACCAGTGAGCTGCCCGACTGGCAGGAACTGCGCAACACCGGCGAAATGGTGAAGAACTATGTGCTCTTCAACCTGCCCCAAATGCTGGAACAGTTCGAGCGCAACTTTACCGCGCGCGGTGGCCACGTACACTGGGCGCGCGATGCTCACGAGGCAAACCAGATCGCCCTCGATCTGATTCGCGAACAGGGTGTGGACGAGATCATCAAGATCAAGTCCATGGCAACCGCCGAAACCGGTCTGAACGAGTTCTTGGAAGAGAACGGCATTAACGCCATTGAGACCGACCTTGCGGAAGAAATTGTGCAGCTCGGCGAAGACCGCCCCTCGCACATCCTGGTTCCGGCAATTCACCGTAACCGCCGCGAAATCCGCGATATCTTCCTTAAGAAGATTGAAGGCATTAACCCGGATATTACCGATGAACCCGCAGAGCTTGCGGAGGCTTCGCGTAACCGTCTGCGCGAGAAGTTCCTCTCGACCAAGGTCGCCGTTTCGGGCGTGAACTTCGGTATTGCTGAGACCGGCACCATGACCATCGTGGAATCCGAAGGCAACGGTCGTATGTGCCTGACCCTGCCCGATACCCTCATCTCGTTCATGGGTATTGAGAAGCTGCTGCCCACCTTCCAGGACTACGAGGCATTCCTGCAGCTTTTGCCGCGTTCCTCCACCGGTGAGCGCATGAACCCTTACACCTCCATGTGGACGGGCGTAACCCCCGGTGACGGCCCGCAGAACCTGCACGTGATCCTCATCGATAATGGCCGTACCGCCGTGCTGGCCGATGAACTGGGTCGCCAGGCGCTGCGCTGCATCCGCTGTTCTGCTTGCATGAACGTGTGCCCCGTGTACGAGCGCGCCGGTGGTCACGCCTACGGTTCTACTTACCCCGGCCCGATTGGTGCAATCCTTTCGCCCCAGCTTTCCGGTATTGAGGCGGCGCACAATAACTCGCTGCCATACGCATCTTCGCTATGCGGTGCCTGCTACGAAGTGTGCCCCGTGAAGATCAACTTCCCCGAGGTGCTGGTGCATTTGCGCGGTAAGGATGTTGAGGCGAAGCACGCGAAGAAACACGCGCCCACCCAGATGGACGCCATGATGTACGGTGCTAAGAAGCTGTTCTCCTCGGGCAAGATGATGGCAGCCGCCGAGCGTGGTCTGCCGATGTCCCGTCTGATTAGCGGCAAGAAACATAAGATTACGAAGGTGCCCGGAATTGTCGGCGGTTGGACGGACTACCGCGATATTCCTGAGCCTCCCAAAGAATCGTTCCGCAACTGGTGGAAGAAGGAAAAATCTGGCGCACCCGCTCGCGACAGCGCCGAGCGCGTGGATATTGCCGCTCTCATCGAAGCGAATAAGGGTAAGGTTGCAGAAGCCGCAGCGAACGCACAGGCTGCGGCCGAAGCTCAGGCGGCTCGTGAAGGTAAGGAGAACGCATAATGTCCTCTGCGAAGGAAGATATCCTCACGCGTATTCGTGAGTCCCTGTCGGATGCCCCCGAGGCACCAACCCCCGTGCGTAACTACCGCCGCGTGAGCGAGCTGAACCGCGAGCAGACTATTGAGATGCTGGTGGATCGTCTGATCGACTATAAGGCGAACGTCTTTAACGCGACCGAGTCGAATATCGCTGAGGTTATTGCCGAGCGTCTGGGAGAGAACTCGCGCTATGTGGTTCCCACCGGGCTGAACCCCGAATGGCTGCCTGAGGACACTGCAACCCGCGTGCATGTCACCGATTCGGGGAGCACTCTCGAACCCGGCGCGCTTTCGGTGCATGAACTTGACGCCGTGGATGCGGTGGTCACCTCCTCGACCGTATCGTGCGCTGAGACCGGCACTATTTTCTTGAACTCCACCCCGCAGGAAGGTCGCCGCGCGATTTCCCTGGTACCTGACCACCATGTATGCGTGGTGCCGGAATCCACGGTTGTGGAGCTGGTGCCGGAGGCGATTGAACGCATCACCTATGAGCGCCCGGTGACCATGATCTCCGGGCCGTCTGCGACCAGCGATATTGAGCTGATTCGCGTGGAGGGTGTGCACGGACCGCGCATCCTGGATGTGGTGATTCTCGAAGGCAAATAGTAGGTGCGGCAGGCGTGTGCCTAGGCGGTTGAGCCTAGAGCACCGCTGACGCAATAGAAAGGGGATGGGAACCTAACGTGGTTCCCATCCCCTTTCATTGTGTGGGAGAATGCCTCGCACGCTATCACCGCTCGAACAGCATAAGCACGCACATCACGAGCTGGAGCGCAGCCGGCCCGCAGCACGGGCATAGCGAAGCCCCCGCCGCGCATCCGGGAGAGTACCCGGTGCCCAGCAGGGGCTTCTAGGAACAAGCTACAGAACTTTACGCGCGAGCGTCGAAGTGCTGCAGACCGGAATCTTCGCGGCTACCGCCTTGACCGTCGCCAACATCGCGGTAATCGCTGATCCATTCAATTTTCTGAACCCACTTGACCATCTTGTAGCCGTGCATGGAATCTGCACGCAAGCGCAGGGGACCACCGTAAACATCCGGTAGGGGCTTATCGTTCATACCCCAAGCCAGAATGGTTTCGTCCTCCATTACCATGGAGATATCCAAGCATTCGTAGTAGGGTTCGGTGGGGCGACCATCGTAAGTGTGACCCACGTGCCCGAATGAAGTCACCATAACGTACCGTGCGTTATCGTCCTTTTCAACAAGGGCGAGCACATCACGCAGGCGAACGCCTTCCCATTTGGCGATGCCCGTCCACCCCTGCATGCAGGTGTGCATCGTAATATTGACTTCCTTGCCCAAGGACTTCAAATCGTCGATGCTTAGCGACTTGGGTTCTTTCACCAAACCGCCCAGCTCCAGGCGATAATCTACGAAGTCCTGTTCACGCAGTCGGTTCCATTCGGTGCTTTCACGCTCTGTAGGCGGGCGTGTGTTAACCCAGTGGAACGGCGAAATATCGGCATCCGTGAAGGTCTGCTTCTTGACCTGGCGTGAGGAAATGCGATCCAGGAACAGGTTGCGAACCGGCTGGGTCAGACCCCAAACGAAGGTCTGGGCGAAGCGCAGGTCTCGATGCGACCAGTAAGAAGCACCGATCCAGACCGCGAGAACCACGACGACGCCAACGATCAACATGGTCACTGCTTGGGCGAACTGTGCCGCGTCAATCTCGTTGTAGTTCTTGTTGAGCATCATGTGCGCAATGTTGTACTGCGGGTGAACGATGAGTACCAGCGCCACGTGCATGATGGTGAAGACGCAGTAGAACGCCATGCCCAAGAAGTGAATTGAGCGGGCGGTCTGGCGGTTACGGAACAACCGCACGTAGCGTGGGAAGCGGCCGCAGAACGCGGGGCTCATGATAGGACCGGTGGCAATCATCAGTGGCGCCACGATGAAAACCACGGTGAAGTACATGAGCTTCTGAAGCGCATCGTAGGGTTGGAAATGCTCAATAGAGGGGATTTGGAAACCCGCGTAAATCTGGATGGACTGCCATGCCTCGGGGAAAATATCCCAGGAGGTAGGAACAATGCGGCGCCACTGACCCGTAATAAAGAGTAGGCTCACATAAACCAGACCATTAGCAATCCAGATGACGGTAGTGAGAGCGTGCCAAGCACGTCCCAAGCCAATCTGAGCCTTACCGGGGAGCGAGATCAGAGGGGAGAGGCTTCGTTGATCGTCGCGGGCGGTGTATTCGCCAGGGACGGTTGAAACCTTATCCTTCGTGAACTTGAGCCACTCAGACCCGGGGGTGCAGTGGTTGTTCCAGTAAAAACGCGGATGTGAGGCAATAACTTCCCAACCGGATCGGATGAGAAGTCCAATCATCAGAAAGTTAATGAAGTGGGTGATGCGCAGCCAGGCAGGAAAGTCTAGTGCTACACCACCGGCACTCATCATGAGTGTTTGGTGCATTTGTCTTCCTTAGAATGACTGTGTGTGCGTATGGAATTAGTGTGTGAGGCCGTAAAGTTGAGATGCTCTAATGAGCTATTCAGAGGTTGAATCCATATCGTTCTCCGTCCCTGTAGAGCTCGTCTGTCAACGCGGGACTACCCGGAAGAGTCATGTCTCGACTAACCTGCAACCCCACATGAGATATTGGATTCTGTGGGATTTATGAGGAGCCCTGCCGTATCTATTTCATCTTAGCTGACACAGTGTCACTCGCAAAAGATAAGAGTCGTAACACGCCGAAAATTTGTCGTAAAAATACCGAATATTACGGACTTTTGAGGGTGTTAATGACCTTAAGTAATGCTGCCGGGTAACGATTACATGACGGGTAAATTATGGAATTTAAGAGGTTATATGTATGAAAACTTAGGATACCCTTTTTGTGGGTTTAGAGCGATTAAACCAAAATTACATGTTCTTATTTTATGGTTTCAGACACCTCAACTCGTCGGCACCCTGAGAACCGGAGTATGCACGATGCACGCGAACGCAGCAGGTGAGGCTCGGTCGGGCACATCTCCCCGCCCACACCTAGAGCGTGAGCAGATATTATGTCGGCGAACAGATAGCGGATTGTTATCTGCTCGCCGACATAATATCTGGGGGTAGAATCCTGACTCTAGACCGTGCGGATTGCATCGGCGGGTTGCGCGCGAGAGGCCACAATAGCCGGAACCATGGCAGATACCAGTCCGGAGATCCCACCTGCGCCGAGCCCCAGGAATAGGGGAGTCGCCTCCAGAATAGGTTTCCAGCCATTGAGTTGGCATATCAGTAAGGTCAGGAGCGTGCCTAGCGTAATCCCCAAAATACCGCCCGCAAGCCCAATAAAAAGCCCTTCAAGCAGAAACATGCGCCGTACCGCCGCTTTCGACGCTCCCACCGCACGCCGTAACGCGATCTCGCCGCGCCTGGTTTGCACGCTTAAGTACAAAGTTGTGCCCGCGCTCAGTGCCGCTAGCAGAAGAATACCCCAGGAGGATACAAGCGAGAGGGTCGCAATATCGTTCGAGACCCCGCGATGCAAAGACCTCAAGTCTGTGACCGTCTGAACCTTGTAATTTTCCGGATGCGCCGCATCCACGCTTAAGGGCGCTACCTCAGAAACAGGCGCGGGGTAGCCTGGTTTAGTGCGCATGAGGAAAAGGTGCTCGTTTTGCGGGTATGACGATGCGCTCTTCATATCAAGCACCACAGCATTAAGCAGGAGAGCATCTCGAGGAGCTTCCTCAATAATGCCGACCACACTATATTCCCTCCCCTTGACTGTCACGATGGAGCCGGAACCAGAACCGGAAATCCCAAGCTGTTCTGCTGCGTGCTTTCCTACGAGAGCCGAAGGCCGGTCTTGATTCGTATGTGCGCGGGTAAAAAGGGTGCGGGCGTTGCCTGGTTTGGTGACCGCCTCTGCCGCATCCAGGTACCCCGTGTCGATAGCGTAGGTGAGCACGCTTATTTTATTGATGGGAACCGGTACGTCAAGCGGGAACTTTGAGACATCACCGGCGATGCTCGTGCGGTATCCGACGGCGGTAACCCCGTTAATCGCCGTGAGTTTTTGGGAAACTTCCCCAGCTTCTTCGGAGGAAAAATCTTGGGAGACGGGTGAAAGTCGAACCTCGTCGAGAGCCGCCGCTTCCAGGCGTTCACTGACCTGATGAGCGGTGCTGTTCAAGAGCCCCGAGGATGCCACCAGCCCGGTGACCGCGAGCGCATAGGCGGTGCAGAGCAAAGCTGAGCGTCCTAGCCGTGTTGTCATGGCGGCCGCCGCATCCCAGACGGAGGAGAACCAGGCGCGAACACCGCTGCGTTCCAGGGGCTGCTTTTTCTGCTGCCGTTCAGACATATTATGCTGTGGGGCGGTACTTGATTCTGCGTCCTCGAAGTGCACCTCTTCTAGATGGCCGTCTACCATGCGCAGACACCGGCTTGCCTGATGGGCAACATCTTCATCGTGGGTAATCAAAACAATGGTAGTACCCGCCGCATTGAGCCTTTTGAAATCTTGCATGACTCGCTCGGTAGTTACACGGTCCAGGTTTCCGGTGGGCTCATCAGCAAGAAGAATATCCGGGTGCGTGCTCAGGGCACGGGCTATAGCAACCCGTTGGCGTTCACCGCCGGAAAGCGCACCTCCGGAATACATGAGCCGGTGTTCCAGCCCCAACTGGGTGAGCGTCTCTTCACTAATGCGTAGTTGTTCGTGAAGACCCACTCCCTGTACCCGAAGGGGAAGTGCAACATTGCGTATCACGCTTTCGTGGGGCAGCAGATGTGCGTCTTGAAAAACGAACCCGAGATGTCGGCTGCGCAGAATGTCCAGGTCGCGGGTCGGTGCATGGGTAATATCACGTCCACGAAGAAAATAGCTGCCGTGCGTGGGGGTATCTAAGAGGCCGAGCACATTCAAGAGCGTAGATTTACCGGACCCGGAAGGGCCGATAATTGCGAGCATATCGCCCGGGTACACCCGCAGGTCTAGGTTCTGCAGAACGGGAGTATCGGCCCTGGTGTAGGTTTTGGATATGCCTACGAGCTCAAGAATAGGCTCATGCCCGTTGTTGATGGATTCTTCGTGTTCGGTTTCGTAGGGCAAGTCGGCGCTACGGGGTTGGGATTTCAACGTCGGTTCCTTCCCGCAGCTCGTGGTCGCTTTTAATGGCCGCCCAGCCTTCAGCCTGGCGTACTACGGTCACGGTGACTTCTTCTCCGTTGTGTAGGCGCAGATACTCTTCACCGTTTTTCTCACGCAGGGCTGTAATAGGTACGGCTAGTGTGGGGTCGCCGCTGCTTTTCACCTCAAGAGTTGCGGATGCACCATCGGGCGCTTGGAACCCTTCCGGCACGGTGAAGGTCACGTCTTTACCTGGTATATCGCCGGTGGCGTTAAACTCTGATATTGCGGTAACGGTTGCCGTTCCTGAGGCCCCACCGGTGGATTTTGCTTCGGCGGTGCTGCCCACGTGCAGGTCACGGGTGACATCGATGGTTGCACGTGCCACGATCGTGGGAGAGCCGTTCCGTGTAGTCAACAGCGGATTCTCCCCCAGTACCGTACCCTGTGCTGCGATAGTTTCGACGGTGCGCCCCGCAGAGGGCACCAGCATAAAGGTTTTCCAGTCGATGCTTTCAACATCGCCGCTGGCAACCCCTAAGTTGTAGAGGAAGGACTGATAGGCCTTCATACTTTGCTCCGACCAGGTGCCGTCTGTACCGGGGGCATACCCCCAATTGGTGAGGGTCTGTTGGAGCGCCAGCACATCAGACCCCGAATCGTCTTTCTTGATGGTGCGGTAGAAAGGAATGGAATCGGGCATGGCAATAATGGGCACATCAGAGATAGTTGCCACAAGGTCACCGGGGTGAATAGTGCGCCCAGGTTCTACCGCAACGCGAGTAACCACGGCACGTTCAGCCCCTACAGCAGGGGAGTAGGGCTCAGCTTTACCCAGCTGCACTTTCCCTTGAAGTACCGTCGCCTGCCCTACCTGACGTTTTTCGATTTTGGTGGTGACGGTGAGTTTTTCTTGAGAGCTGGCAAGGGCCTCTGACTGTGCGGTACTCATATTTTTACCCACGATTAAACCTAGAACCAGAAAAAGCAAGTTAGCGCAGATAAAAATAATGAGGATGCGCGAGCGGGGAATGCGCTCCAAAGAAACATGTGACGTATTTTTTACCATGAGGGCAGCGGCTCTCCGTGATCGGCTAATACTTTTTTAGCCTCTTCGATTTGGGCGTCAAGGTTTTTGCGGTATTCATCAAGCTGCGGCTTGTACTTTTCAATGGCTGCGGCCTGATATTGTGCCCGGCGGTTCATAGTTTTCATGAAATATCCGGTGCTGTCTTTGCAGTCTAGATCAGCGAGAGCGACTTCAATTTCTTTTTCTTTATCGCCGGGAACATCTGGTGCCCAGTAGTAGTCTTTGGGAATAGAAATACCTTTATCTTTGAGGCATTGTTCCCATTCTCCGTGCCATTTTTTGACGTCTTCATCGCGCATCCATGCGGAGTCTGCTTCAAGATCAGCCTGAGCAACGATGGTGTTGGCTTCGGGCATTCGAGCGGGGAAATCGCCCAGCTGACGGACTGTATTTTGGCATTCGCTATATATTTCCATCTGGGCTTCCGAATATTCTTTTTGGGGAAGTAATGTAACTATACGAATTTTTGTTACATCATGGTCGATAGAGTATCCGTATTTGGAGACGTAGTCTTTATTCCAAATTCCGTACTGAAAATGTGGTTTAATTTCAACACCATCTCCGGTGCTGCCGCTTGGAACTCCTCGCGCTACTGAACAGTCATTGTTATTGTAAATATTTGCACTGAGCGTTATAAGCCCTTCTGATGTAGACATCATATATTTGTTGAGTGGAAGAATAATTTCCATATGTTCGTTATCAAAGGTCGCTTTAACATCTGAAAACTTTGAATAATTTAAATCTTTTCCGGCGGTAGGATCACCCTGAGGCTCACCTGTGTGAGGTCCGCTTGAACATGCTGAACACAGGAGAGTAAGGCAGGTAATGGCAGAGAGAAGCCTTTTCATAGCTTTGGATTCTTTCGAGATGAGGGGACTGAGCATCCAGTCCAACAGAACCATGTGAGTGGTACAGCACGTTTTTGTGATGTATCTCAAATCTAGCGTAAATCACCCAGAAAGCAAGGCTGTAGAATTATAAAATTACCCATGTTTATGAATAAATATCTGTGAGTTGTGAATAAATATTGATGAGATGTTTGGTATACACGCGAAAATGATGTGTTATAGCCCCCATATAAGGGATATATGCAGCTGATGTGCCTCAAAAGCCGGTGGATGCCCAACGCAACATGTATATATATTTTTTCTAAATAACGGATATCTATCTGACAGATGCTCGTCACGGGACGTCATATACCGTCTAAAACCCGGAATCTCGCAGGTAGCTCCGTCCCCCTATAATCGTGCGGGTTTCTGTCTGGGGAAGGGAGACCACGAACTTCGGACGGCGTGACCGCAGCGAACGCATCCGCGCGGGAAAGTCCCTACAATGAACCATAAACGCCGAACGAGCAACGCCTTGTGTCAAACCTACAGGAGCAGCAGATGAGCAATGATATGGATCTTCGCACCTCCTATAAGAAATTTATCCAGGACTTACCCCAGCTTCTCGCGGACAAAGGCCCCGAACAGGTATATGCCCTGTACAAAGCCGAGAATTATGGCAGCCTGCGCGCGGGCGGGTTCCGTGAGGAAGTCGAACGCCTAGCCAGCCCTGCACCTCACTGGTGCGATCAGGGGTTCTTTCGGTTAGCCGAGCTCTACGATGGGCTGCAGCTGAACCATGACGACGACTATTTTCTGGCGCTTATGAACTTGAACGTTTCGCTTCGGCAGAGTCTGCTGCGCCACGACCGGCAATTTCGTGACGAGCTGCTGTGGCACCTGTTCACCGTCGAGGGAACCCCCGAAAGGTCGTTCGCGACGGTAGATAAAAATACGTTCAGAAACACCTGGCAGAGAGAACTGCTTGATGCTTCCGCCGAGGGGCTGATTCCCCGGGAATATCTGCTGGATGCGTGCCTGGCATCGTTAGCGCGGGACTTTGCCGCCTACCGCGCCGGGTGGTTCTCCCGCATGTATGCCGCGCTTAAACCCACCGCCGCAGAATCCGCTCAATGGCAGGATACGCTTGTGAACCTGCTGGGGTCGCCGGTGGGCACGACCGTCACCCTAGCGGTCAAACAGCTTTCGGCGGTGCATCGGGCGGGGCTTCTTGAGGCCGACTGGTTCGTTCGTGGATGCGTCCCCGCACTGCTGACGAGCAAGGCGAATGCGCTGGCGGTTCTCAAACTCTTGGCTTCTTTGCACGGTACAGTCGGCGATGCACCGGTTACCGAAGCATCTGTTGCGGGGCTGAACCACGCGCATCCACAGGTGCAGGTGGCAGCCGCAAAATTGCTGCATCAAGCCAAAGCGACTGAAACGCTGTATCAGCATGTGCAGAACCTCAGCCCGGTTGCACGGCAGGAATTAGAGGATGCCGAACTCCTGAAACGTACAGAAGAGGGAACCGCGCAGCATACAGCCTTGAAAGCCCCGGTTGAGACCGAGCAAACCGCCGGGGATACGGACCACGATGCCCCGCATCCTGATTACGTGCGTTCCGGGAAAAGTACGGGGAAAGTCCCCAATATTCTTGAGAGCATCCGAGTGAGTTGGGATTATCGTGAAAGCGAGGCGAAACGCCCCAACGGCAAACCCGAAAACGTGTGGTGGAGCCCCACCGTGCACCTGCCTGCCGCAGAACCACACCACACGCCGGACGAAAAACATCTGCTCACTCTGCACTATGCGGCAACGAGCTGCGGAGAACTGGCGCACCTCTGCCCTTCTTCCACAGTGCCCGTGGCGGTAGGGCTGTTGGAACGATGGGTCTTTCTCGACGAAGAAGACGGGCACCACTACATGCATGATATGGTCCAGACCCTTAGGAACCATCCGGGGCAGTGGAACTCCATCACCGCGCAGGCGCTTGCTGTGCTGGCTACTTCAAAGCATCATATAGACCGTGCGGGAGCCGCCGAGCTGCTGGCAGAAACCTTGGGCGGTCGGCTCTCCTACGAAGACGCCACTACAGGATTCTCGCAGGCTGCCCCGGCGCTGATGTTCACTCGGTGGGCGCATACCTTCGAGGATATGGCGGCCATAGACCCGCGCGTCACCCTGCGTTTCTTAGGCGGTCTGCTGCCGCATTGTGAGCGCACCCAGCACGGGATGGGGAAGCTCCTGGGAGTATATGCGCAGGAATACGTGCGTGTTCACGGCACGAATGAGTCCCGCAGCTAAGCCCCGAGATGACCGCGTGGTTAGGCGGTTTTAAAGGATCCTCGCAAGCGGCAAAACACGCGCGGGCTATCCTCAAAACCCTCACCTAAATACGCTTCCTCAGCCTGGGGAACCAGCTACTTCTTCGGCGGTTTCTGGGTTTTGGAGGACCCCGAAGAGTCATTGCCCCGCAGAGGACTATGCGTTTCTTTCGTCGGTTTCACAACCGGAATCATACCGGTCGTAAGCTTCACCGTCGCGTTGCGATGCGCCTTCAACGCATCAATCTGGGCACGCTTAGAAACACCGGACTCAGCCTCAGCCGTCTGCGACCTAAAAGCCCGCTTAATGGCTGCAGCCCACAGCGGGAATAGCAGAACCGTGAGGGCACCACCTGCCACCAGAAGCGATGCAGTAGAGCTCTCAAGCAGCCCCGAACTCGTGGCGATACTCGTGACCGCCACAATAATAGGCAGACCCGCCGCTGAATACAGCGCTAACTCAACCTTCTCGCTCATTGACTGCAGCCCCGAACCCGTGTTCGTGAACCGCTCCGCAATGAACACCGGCACCCCGCGCACCAGCAGAATACCGATAACCACCATCGCCAGCAGCAGAGGTGAAGAAGCCACCACAGAAGGGTTAATCCCCATGCCGCTGACCACGAAAAACAGCGGAATCATGAACGTAAACCCGACCGTCTCTAACCGTGCCGTGATCATATGAAGTGCGCCCACCGGGGTGAGCGAACGCATAATAATACCCGCAGCGAAGGCGCCGAGTACCGCATCCAGCCCGAAAAGCGCCGTAAACATAATGAGGGTAGCCAGCAGAAACATAGCAAGACGCAGCACGAGCTGACTGGTTGTGTTAGTTTCTACCGCCATAATTTGGCGCAGGCCGGGCACTTTCTGCAGAAGACGATGCGGAATAATCGCCGTCACCACAGCAATCGCCATGAACCCCAGCAGAATCAGAATCGCCAAGCCCGGCGAATACGAGGAGAGCAGCAGCGACATCGCAAAAATCGGGAAAAGCTCGCCAACGGCGCCGTGCACCAGCACCGCATTACCCACCCGAGTACCCGCTGCACCATGCGATTTGAGCATGGGCAGCAGCGTGCCTAGAGCCGTGGAACTCAGCGCAATGCCCACCGCAATATAGGTGTTAAAACCCTTGGCGAAACCGGTGATGAGCGCCGCCCCCAGCACGCCCAACGCAAAGCAAACGAACCAGGTTGCGATTGCGCTTTTGCCCTGGCGGTTACGCAGCGAATCGACGTTAATCTCAAACCCGGCAATCAGAAAGAGCATGCCTAAACCCAGCTCTTTCAGCAGCGGAATGCCGCCGTCGCTGCCGGATGCCAGCCCCAACACGTTCGGGCCTATGAGCACACCGCAGATTAACAGGAACACTACATCAGGGATGCGCTTGCCCGTTAGCCGCGACATGATGGGCGAAAGCAGCGCCGCTAAGGTTACCCAGAAAATCGAGACATACTGCGCGGTACCCTCAACCCCGGACGCCTCGTGCGGACCCGTAGCAAGAATATGCGTGTGCGCGGCGGCGAGGGGCTGGGCAAGCTGAGAAACATCCAGAACGTTCATAGTGAAGAAAGCATACCTTAGATACTTCGGGTTATTCACATAGGAGGGGGCTTCAAGGAGGTCGGGCGTAAGTACAGCGGGCGAGGGAATTTACTCTAGCTGCCTAAGGTATCACATGACGTTCCGAAGTTAGCGGATAATCCGCACACAACAATCCGGTATCTTGCACCCACCCCGCACATCTGCGCCCTGAGCTGGGGCAAAACATTTTGACATCACATGATGCGGCATAGCCTCAACACGAACCGTCACAGCATCAGGCCCCGCTAGAAACCGCCCGCAGAACACGGTACCGTAGAATGCACCACCACCACAGGCACGAGCGAGCAGGAGATGCATGCTACCGGAAACCAACACCCGGCGAGATACCGGGTTAGACAGCGCTCGCGCTTTTGCGCTTCTGCTCATGCTTATTCCTGTGAGCGTAAGCCTTAACCTGGTGCCCGGCAAACATTTGAGCTGGCTTTCACAGGTGCTTCCGCAGGCGTTGAACCTGTTCGCCGTGATTCTGGGCGCGGCTGCATATTTATACTCCCGCAAGGTGGCTTTTCCGCAGTTTTTTGCGAGCAGCATCGTGCGTTTTCTGGCGTTCTGCGTGCTCGGCTGGGTTCTCGCCCAACTTCCACACAGTACTTTTGCGGATCAAGCTTTTTCCGGGTGGAAAGACTTCCCCATCCGTTTCGATATGCTTCTGCCCCTAGCCGTGCTGACCCTGCTGAGCATCGGGCTGGTGTACATGCCGTTTTGGGTGCAGCTTGCCGTGACCGTGCTCGCCAGCCCCGCCGTGCCGTTCACTTACGAGCGGCTGAGCGTGGGCGGGTGGACTGCCGACGACTGGCTGCATCGCACAATCCCAGCAATCGTGAACGAGAGCGCGGGAACCATGTTTCAGGATGGGTTCAAACTCATTTGGCTTATGGGCTTGGGCATGGTGCTGTGGCGAGGATACGAAAAACTCGGCGCACGCCTGGGCATACCGGTGGCGCTGGGTTCTCTTGCCGTGAGTATCTACCTGTGGGTGTATCCGCATGTCCAACTGGGATCGCTCACGTGGCCGATCGTACTCACCATCGTGGGAGTGGTGGGAACCGTCTGCACCTGGGGCGAATTTGCGCGGCTCAGCGCCGGAAAAGGTGTGCTGGAACCGTTCGCGCGGCTGGGTCGAATGTCGCTGAGCGCATCCATTGTGATGCTGGGGCTGGCATTCTACTGCGGCGGACGGCTTGTGACGATGGTCGCCGGTGAAGGTTATCGCGCCCCGCAGCAGGGGAGCGTCTATGGATATGCGCTTTGGTTCGGGTTCCTGCTCGTATGGTGGGTGCTGGCGATGATGCTGTGCACTCTGTGGGAGAAAATTCAGCAGCGCGGCCCCCTCGAAATGGCGCTCGCCCTCATGAGCGGGCGGGGATAGCCCGGCGAAGTGACGAATATGCTGGCACGCACTGTTTCTCTTCGATACTCTGGTGCCTACTGAAGAACACGTGAGAGAGGTATAAGTCCGTGAAGTACTTTGCGTACAGGGTGGTGGGAAAGACTGAATATAACGGATTTGATGTCCCCCAGACTCCGCAGTCTTTCGCCGACGATACCGAGCAGCGCCTCACTGATCCCGACTTTTTGGAGGGTGACAAACGCTTCGCCCTGGTGGTGTGGGCTCTGCCTGAAGGCGTGAACCATGTTGATGACGTTCCCCAGGATTCGGTGGCGCACGGCAACTATATACAGTGTGCCGGTTCCACGCATGCGATGACGGTGGAAATTAGGGTGACTGCCGAAGATGGTTCGTACGAACAGTACACGGTGGCCCGCAAACCTGTGACCGACCCCGATGCGTGGACAACTATCACATGGGTTGGTAACCGTATGCCCGTTCAGGTGCACCCCGAAGAGGTTTTCACGGGTGAGCAGGCGGCGCCTATCTTCCGCGCCTACATTGAGGACGGTGTGATTCCGCCGCGCGAACTGCTGCGTACATTGGATATTTAGATGTTTGGTGAGGCCCAGGGGGGCCCGGGCAGAAGGTACATACAGCAAACCCCCTGAAGATTACTCTCAGGGGGTTTAGGGTTGGTCGGGATGACAGGATTTGAACCTGCGACCTCGTCGTCCCGAACGACGCGCGCTACCAAGCTGCGCCACATCCCGGTGTTAACCTGTCGGACAACCCGCAGGCAACTCATCAATAATAGCCGAAGAGCACGGGGAAAGCAACACGAATAAGCCCTCTCAAAAACCTGTAAACCCTGAGTTTCCAGGAGAGTAGGCGCGGTGTCTTGTGCGTGTGCTTCCGCCTTCTGCTTGATGCACTAAAAACGCGGAAGCACACGCGACACCGGAGAGAAACGCTCAACATTTCCCGCAGCGACTGTACAAGATTATCCGCTTAGATCTTGGCGAAGCGGAACACAAACGCGGCGGTCGCTTCACGAGTAACAGGCTCATGCGGGCGGAAGGTGCCGTCAGGCCAGCCGGTCGTGATCTTCTGGGCCTTAAACCATGCGATTTCACGGTAGAACGGGCTCTTCGAGTTAACATCCGTAAAGGGTGCCTGAGTCGGTGCCGCATCGTCGTTCATATTGGCGGCACGGTAGAAGAACGCCGCCAGAGCCTCACGAGTAACGGAATCGTGCGGGCGGAAGGTGCCATCCGACCAGCCGGTCGTGATGTGCTGCTGGTGCATCCACACGATCTCCTTGTAGAAGGGATCGCTCGGAGCAACGTCGGTGAACGGCGACTGCTTGGGCAGAACAACATCGGGTGAGCCAGCCATCCGGTAGAAGTATGCGGCAATTGCGGCGCGCTCAATATTCTGGGACGGGCGGAAAGTGCCATCGGGCCAACCCGTCGAAATACCGGTCTGTCCCAGCCACGTGATCTCCTGATAGAACATATGGGTCTGGGGAACATCCTTGAAGACCACCGCCGCTGGCTTTTCGCTCGGCGCGGGTGCGGGTGCCTCCGGAGACGGGCCGTCACTCGGAGCCGGTGCGACTACAGGCGCCGCAGGAGTCGGATCTACCGAGAGTCCGGGGTTCGCCTCAGCCGCCGGTGCGCTGGGGGCCGCGGATGCGCTCGACGCAGGGTCCGCCGCCTTCGCAGTTTCCGCAAAAGCAGGCTGAGCGGCAAAGGTTAGGCCAAGAGCAAGAGTGAGTGCAGAAGCGGTGCCCTGAGCCAGAAACTTCCTCGCATCATTGCGTGACATATTTTCCTCCATGAGGTTATAAGGGTTTAAGTGAATGAGTATCTGCACGCTCTACGAAGCGGCAAGACACCTTTATCATCCACAAAAAATTTTGCCGTGTCTACTCAGACGGTTACAGGTAAGAACTATGACGTTTAGGGCTCTCATGCATGTATCACAATAGATAAACGTGCGCATAAGAGTTAGGCGCTGGGGGAGCCTGAATCCTGCCGCGCATCCTCCCACGAGGTGTACATTGCGGCAAACTCGCCACCGGCGGCAATCAGCTCCTGTGGTGAACCATCCTCAACAATAGACCCCGCAGAAACAACCAGCACCCGGTCCGCATTCAGCACGGTCGAAAGACGATGCGCAATCACCACGGCGGTACGCCCCGCCAACAGAGCATTGAGCGCACGCTGCACAGCACGCTCGCTGGGAATATCCAAGGATGCGGTGGCCTCATCCAAAATCAGTACCCGCGGATTCGCCAAGAAAACGCGGGCAAAAGACACAAGCTGCCGCTGCCCGGTCGAAAGGTTCACACCGCCGCGCCCGAGCATTGTGCCGTACCCCTGCGGGAGGGTCTGAATAAACTCATCCGCGCAGACAGCCTGCGCCGCCTGGCGCACCTGGTCGTCGGTCGCCTGCGGGTTGCCCAAACGAATGTTCTCGGCAATCGAGGTTGAGAACAGAAAGACTTCTTGGGTGAGCATGACGACGTTTCGGCGCAGCTCCTGATCGGTCAGGGAACGCACATCCACGCCGTCGAGAAGCACCCTGCCGGTATCAACGTCATAGAAACGGGCAATTAATTTGGCAATCGTAGACTTCCCGGCACCGGTTTCACCCACAAGCGCCACCGTCTGCCCCGGTGCAATCCTCAGCGACGTAGGCATGAGCGCGTGCTGACCCGCAGTGTAGCCGAATGCGGCATCCTCAAGAACGATCTCACCCAGCGGGGCTGCCTCTGCCGAGCTCTCGGTGCCCACCGGCGCAGCGGGGGACTGCGGCAGGCTTACCGGATGCTGCGGGTCTTGAATCTGCGGCTTCTCCGCTAAGAACCCGGAAACCTTCTCCAACGCCGAAAACGCCGACTGGAGTACGTTATAAAACTCGGAGAGCGTCATAATCGGCTCAAACACCCGGTTCGCATAAATAATGAGCGCAAGCAGGGTGCCCACCTGCATTGTGCCGCCGAGCACCGCATACCCACCGATCACAAGCGCCGCCGCCACAAAAATATTGCCCAGCAGAATCAGCACGGGGGAGTAGATGCCAAAGAGCTTGATGG
This sequence comes from Rothia sp. HMSC058E10, assembly GCF_001809415.1. Classification (NCBI taxonomy): domain Bacteria; kingdom Bacillati; phylum Actinomycetota; class Actinomycetes; order Micrococcales; family Micrococcaceae; genus Rothia; species Rothia sp. HMSC058E10. Next base: position 195,303 of record NZ_KV797627.1, read on the forward strand.
AATCCATGACCGCAACCCGGTACCGTTCGGCATTGCGTGCGTACGATGCGCGCGCATCCGCCTCTGCGCCGAAACCCTTGATGGCTCGAATACCGGTGTAGGTTTCAACAAAACGGCTTGTCAGCTGGGCAGATTCGTTACGCATGGCACGGAATGCGGTCTCTGAGCGGGCGCGGAACCAGCGGGTTATCAGCCAAATGGGAACCGTCATAGCCACCAGAAGCAGACCGATGCGCCAATCCAACAGGAAAATGGCGATTACTGAGAACGCAATCCCCAGCAGGGTTGTGGCAAGCTGACTGATACCGCTGTCTAAGAAGGTGCGGATCGTATCAATATCGCTTGTCAGCCGCGAAATTACGCGACCTGACGTATATGACTCGTGGAACGAGACGCTCAGCGACTGCGAATGCTGGAACACGCGCGTGCGCAGGCTCAACAGCACACCCAGCGAAACCCTCACCGTATATACCACATTCACCCATGTCAGGGTGCCGTTAGCGAGCACGGTTGCCCCAAAAAGTACCACAAAGAATATAAGCGGGGTGCTGTCGCCGCGGGTGAGCGGTTCAATCGCGGTATCGAGCACGCGCGCAATCAACCAGGGCTGCACGGCGGATGCGATCGCCCCAAGTATCACCGCCGCCACCGAAATCGCCAGGGACAGCCGATGCGGGCGCAAAATCTCGCGCAGTAGACGATACGAACGTTTCCGAGCCTGCCGCCGCTCTTCGGGGGTCAGGTTCGTGCGTTCGTCGGAATTCGGCACGAGACGCTTGGGCATTAATCCTCGTCCTGCAAACTCATCAGGCGGCGATACTGTGGCAGCTTCATAAGCTCAGTGTGGGTGCCTTGGGCGGTAATACGGCCATCCTCCAGCAGCAGCACCCGGTCGGCAAGCGCCACCGTTGAAGGACGATGCGCGGTCAACAGAGTGGTAGCCCCGCCCAGTCCTTCGTGCCCGGTGCGCAGCGCCTCAATAATCTTCTCTTCCGTGTGAACGTCCAGTGCTGAGAACGGATCATCAAGCAGCAGCACGCTCGGGCGAACCGCCAGGGCACGCGCCAAAGAAAGCCGCTGCCGCTGACCACCCGAGAGGCTCAACCCCTCTTCGCCAATAATGGTATTGACCCCTTCAGGAAGGTCGTCCACGAAATCGCAGGCCGCGATCGTGAGGGCGGCGCGCACACGCTGATCCGCCTCCTCAGAAGAACTAAGATCGTGCACCCCTAACAGGACATTTTCACGCACCGACCCCGAAAACAGCACGGCCTCCTCAAAAACAGAGGCCATTTGCGCGCGTACCTCAGGCAGCGGCATATCGGCGGCATCGCGACCGCCCAGCAGAATCTTTCCCGAAGAGGGCTCATAGAACCGCGGAATCAGGTTGAGAATTGTCGATTTTCCGCTGCCGGTAGCCCCCACGAGTGCCAAAATCTCGCCCGCAAAAGCTTTAAACGTAATATCGTGAAGTACCGACGGAGTTTTGGAGGTTGCAGCCTTCTGCTGTGCACGCGCAAACTCGCGTTCCTGCTCCGTAGGCTCGGGGCTTGGATCCTGCATATCAGCCTGTAATTCCGGGAACGCCGCAGGATCGGGATCTGCCTCTTGTGCGGAACCGGCACTGTCCTGGTGACCCTGCGAACCCTTGGCAAAACCTAAAATCTTCGCCAGAAAACCGCCCAAACCGCTCTGCTCGGCGTGATCCGTTGAAGCCCCATCCTGCCCGGAATGCTCCTCAGGAACCTCAGCCGTGCGCGCCTGATTCTCAGCGGAATCTTTGTGCGCGCGTGCCTTCGCATCAGAATCGACGGCATCTACAGTGTTCGCCTGCTCGGCATAGCTGAAGCTCACCGCCTCACACGCCACAGAAATTGCGCCACCCGAAGGATAAGCCACGGTCTCCTCCTCAACTAGTCGTACCTGTTCATCGCCGGGATCCGCCATCACCTCAACGTGACGCTCAAACGCCACCCGATAATTCAAATATGATGCCATCAGCGCAGTCGAACGGAGCACATGCCCCAACACCACCGTCAGTACCGCAAAGTAGGCGGTCATCGCACCTAAAGAAAGACTACCCGATGCCACCTGCGGCGCGCCCACCAGCAGGGCGAGCATCGTCACCGCCCCCACAATCACGCGCTGATAAAACCCCACGCGCGCCACCAACATGGCACGGCGATGCTCCACCTCATTCAAATGTTCGGCATCGCGGGTATACTCGGTAATCTGCTCGGGGGAGCGACCCAGCGCTTTCACCACCCGAATACCGCGCACAGACTCCTCAATGCGGGTCGAAAGATCACTGGTGAGCCGCTGAATCTCGCGGGTGTATGCCTCATATTTGCGCACATAGCTGATGAGTGACAGCACCAGCACCGGAATAGCCACCACAAAAATAACCGCGAGCGGGGCGGATGCGGTCACCATAAAATACCCGCCCGTTACGAACATGACCACAACCGAGGTCATCTGCACCAGCGCAAACGAAAACCACCGGCGAATCGTACTCAAATCGCTCATGGAACGGGTGAGCAGCTGCCCGGAAGACCACCGGTCAAGAACGCTCAGCGGCGCCCGTAAAATCCGGTCGAAAAAGTTCATGCGCATGCGGATTTCAAGCGTGGAGGTAGGATCCACGATCAGCCACCGCCGCCAATAAGCCAACGATGCGTTCCCCACGCCGATCAAAAGTACTAGTCCGCCGCCAATCCAGACGCCCGCCTCGGTTGTATTCTGCACAAGCTCATCGACAATGAACCGAAGCATCTGCGGAATAGAAATTTCGAGAATCGCCGCGCCAACAGCGACCAGCATGCCGATAGCCCAGCGCCACCGAATCGGGGCAATATACGGCAGGAACTTGAGGGGCGCGCGCTCGCCCGCATCGTAATTTACGGGTGCGGGAATAGGTTCCGGGGCGGTTTCCAGGAAGGGATTGCGTCGTCGAGAAGTGCCGGGGGCGTGTGTGCGGGTCGTGCTCGATTCCTCCTGCTTAGCGGTTCAACGTTTCTACAAGGTGTGAGCGTTAGTGCTCTTAATTATAGAGGGGCACCCCGGATGCACCCGCTACGGTTCTGCACTGAGCGTCCCGTTCTTATCGGTGAGCTTAACCCGTTCTCTTAGTCTTAACCCGCGAGCAGGTAGTATTTTCCTACCTGCTCGACCAAAAACCACCTGCTCGCGGAATCTGAAGGGGAAGAAAATCTACCCGTTCTTTGCCGTGAGGGTGACGAGCACCGCCTCCGGGGGACAGAAGAGGCGCACCGGCGCGAACCGTGAGGTCCCCAGCCCCGCCGAAACCTGCACCGGAACATCGCCCTGATAGCTCACACCCTTCGCCCGCGACGGCGGCAAATCACAGTTACTCACGAGCGCACGACCGCCCGGCAGACACACCTGCCCGCCGTGCGTGTGACCGGCAAAAATAAGTTCGGCACCATCCTGCACAAATCTGTGCAGAGTGCGCATATACGGTGCATGGGCAACACCCACACGAATACGCGGCACCTCCGAAGACTCAAACGCCTGCGGTGAGAACCCCGGATGAGCATCGTAACGCAGATGCGGATCATCCACCCCCGAAAATTCCAGGCGCAGCCCACCCAACGTGACGCCGTCGTACCGGTTAATAAGCCCTACCCAGCCGCGCGACTCAAAAGCGTTATGCATACGCTCAATCGGAAGCGGCATACGCGACCCTTCCTCAATCTCCTGAGGCGTGCGCGCCTGCCACAGATACCGTGCAGGATTCTTCAGCACCGGAGCAAAATAGCAGTTCGAGCCGGGCACGAAAACCCCCGGAAAATCCAGGAGAGGGTCAAGCGCCTCCAGGAGAGGGTCAAGCCCGCCCACATGTGAGAGGTTATCGCCCGTATTCACCACCAAATCCGGGTTCAGGCCCGCCAACGAATGCATAAACTCGGTCTTCGCCCTCTGCCCCGGAATCATATGCATATCCGAAATATGCAGAATCCTAAAGTTCGGCGACCCCACCGGAAGCACCGCGAGAGTTTCCTCGCGCACCTGAAAATTATTCAATTCGACGAAGCGCCCATACGCCGCCGTGGCGGCCCCCAAAGCAAGCCCTGCAGCCGCAAACTTCACCATACTCTGTGTGAAGTGCGAACCACGTGCCGCTTCAGAAGCCGCCACGGATGCGCGGGCACCGGATGCGCTCTCACACATCGTGTGCCTTTCTTCAGTACGCCCTCTTAGTTACCGTTGACGTTTGTTGACGTCACCGATGCCGGGGGCTCAGTAAACTTCTCGGTGTTGTACTTCGGTGCCATGGCCTGCATGAACTGCTGCCACTGGGCACCCGCATAGGTCGCACCGTCCACGTACTCCAGCACGCGACCGTTAATCGCAATACCGTTCATTGAGCGGTAACCCAAGTCGTTACTGCCCACCCATGAAGCAGTTGCCAGGCCGCGGGTGTAACCGACCATCCAGGTCTGCGAGGAGTTATCGTTCGTACCGGTCTTCGCGGCGGAAGCATCCGGCAGACCGATAGCGCGCTTAGGCGCTGAACCTCCGGAGGCAAGCACGCCCTTGAGCACGTAGCTCACACCGTTAGCAATATCCGGGCTGATCGCCTGCTCACACTTAGACTCGTAAGTCTTCATGGGCGAACCGTCACTCTTAGTAATCTTCTCAAGTGGGCGCGGCTCACAGTACTTACCTTCGCTCGCGAAAGTTGCGTATGCGCTCGCCATGGTCAGCGGGGTAGCACCGTACCTGGTACCACCAATGTTTGCACTGAGCAGACCCGGATCGTACAGCTGCTGACCCAGACCGTCGTGCAGGTGCAGCTTATTTGCCATATCGCTGATATCGCAGAGGTCGAGCTTACTGACCATCGAGTACAGGTAGGAGTTAGCCGAAACGCGGATACCGTAGGCGACCGTACCCCAGCTCTGGTATCCCGGAACCGCGTTCTTGAAGGACCAGCCGTTAGCGGAGTCACGGTAGTAGTACTTACCGCCCTCCACACAGCGGGCGTTCCACCCAAAGCTGCTTGGGTAGGATAGAGCCGTACCATCGATTTGGGCGTTCACACCTCGACCAGAGTTAATCCACTGGGACAGCACCACGGGCTTGAAGGTTGAGCCCGGCTGGAATCCGGGGGTGCCGCCATAGAGCGAATCTACGTTGAAGTTGAACTGGGTTTGCGAGTGGTCATTCGCATCCTTGGGTTTACCCCATTCGGCGTTCTGAGCCATCGCCACCACGCGACCGCTGCCAGGCTCCACACTGGTCAAAGCGGCGTTCACGTTGTTGGTGTTGGTGGAACCAGGCTGAACGGCCTCCACAGACTGTTTAGCGATCTTCTGCGCTTCGGGGTTCAGAGTACTCACAAGCTTAAAACCGCCGCGGTTGAGCAGGTTCAAACGTTCCTCGGGAGTTGCCCCGAAAGATTCGTCGAGCGCAACATAGTTCACCACGTAGTTACAGAAGAATGAGCTTTCGCCCGCAACAGAGCAGCCCTTCTCAGGCGGATGAACATTGAGCTTAATAGGCGATGCAATGGCTTCATCGTATTCTTGCTGTGAAATCTTACCGTCACGAAGCATGGTGCCAAGCACCACATCGCGGCGTTCACGCGCCAGATCGGGGTGGGTTGTTGGGTCATAGGTGTTCGGTGACTGCACCAGACCCGCGAGAAGGGCCGATTGGGCTACCGAAAGATCCTTCGCGGAAATACCCCAGTAGTATTGGGCCGCCGCCTCAACACCGTAGTTGGTACCGCCCAAGTTCACGATGTTCAGGTAGCCCTCAAGAATCTCGTCTTTAGACTTGTTCTGCTCCATCGAGATAGCGAGCTTCATCTCTTTGATCTTATCGAGATACCCTTTATTCCCGCCCAGGGTTGTGGGGTCTGCGCCGCGCTGCACATCGGAATCAACGATCAGGTTGTTCACGTACTGCTGTGTGAGTGTCGATGCACCCTGACGTTTCTTCGGGTTCAGGAAGTTATTCGCGAACGCACGACCAATGCCGATAGCTGATACGGCACCGTGGTTGTAGAAGTCGCGGTCTTCCACCGAGATAATGGCATCACGCATATGCGGTGACATCTGATCGAGCTTAACCTCTGTGCGGTTTTCCTCGAAGAAGGTCGCAAGCTCGGTCTTACCATCAGAGGCGTACAGGGTCGATGGGCGTGAGAAAGGACCTTCTGAAATATCTTCCGGAAGATCCTGGAACCACGCCATTGAGGCATTAGCGACCATGCCAACACCTACCGCCGGGGGTACCACGATAATTGCTACCAAGAACCCGGCAATGATACTGAACGCCACAAACTGCAAAAAGTCACTGGGGCGACGCCGTTGCGCGCGCGATTTTTTTCGTGAAGCCATTCATTCAGTTTAGCGGATACACCTGAGAACGCATCCCTCAAAAGGGTTAAACTCTAGGTTTAACTTGCCGGTTTCCCGTCTTCGCGGGCAACGCGCCGGATGCGCATCCTTGGTTATATCGTGAAAACACCGCGTCTATGTCCCGAAAATCCGCGGTATCTCGCGGGTTATGTACTCTGTGCGGGGCTGACCGGCGTATCCGGTGCACGAGGTGACCGTTCGGCGTCACGTTCTGCCCCTTTGTTACGCCTAGAGCGTTGAACCTGCAATAGAGTGCAATGACCTTGTTCGAGCCGGGGAACAGGACTACCCTAGAGCTATGAAGAAATGGGAATATTTGACTGTGCCGTTGATCGTGCACACCACCAAGGCAATCCTTGATAACTACGGTGAGGAAGGGTGGGAACTCGTTGCGGTTCTGCCCGGTGCACCCGCACCCAGCGGACCGAACCCCGCAGGTAACATGGTGGCACCCACCCAGGGTAACCCCATCGCCTACCTCAAGCGCGAGAAAGTTGAAGGCTAAAGCCTTGCACCACGCCCGGTAACCTGAATCCTCCGGTTGCCGGGTTTAGCGTCCCTTCTGCGATATGCTTCTACACAACACTACATATATGCGGCGCACGTGCCACCAACCACATCCCTGGAGAACCCTATGACTGAATCCCGTTACGAACTGAGCATTCGTGAACTTGGCTACCAACTTCCCGAAGTCGCAGCCCCTGTCGCCGCCTATGTACCCGCTGTGGTGAGCGGGAACTATGTGTATACCTCCGGGCAGCTTCCATTCGTCAGCGGTCAGCTGCCCGCCACCGGTAAAGTCTCGGATTCGGGTGACTCAACATTTGTGACCCCTCAGGACGCTAAGAAGTACGCCGCTATTGCAGTGCTGAATGCGCTTGCCGCCGTGAAGTCCGTTATCGGCGACCTTGACCGGGTGAAGAAGGTCGTGAAAGTTGTGGGGTTCGTGGCATCAGACCCGGAATTTACCGGTCAGCCCGGGGTGATCAACGGCGCCTCCGAACTGTTGGGTGAGATCTTTGGTGAGGCTGGTACGCATGCCCGCTCGGCGGTCGGTGTTCCGGTGCTTCCGCTGGACTCTCCCGTTGAGGTTGAAATCATCGTCGAGTACGTCTAATATTCTCAGGATCATGACTACGACACCTTCTCAGAAGTTGTACACCGGAGTAGTTCCGGTGGTTGGTGAAGAACAGAAGCCGCGCATCTTTACCGGGCGCTCGTCTGTACCTGCCGCACGCACCGAGCAGATTCAGCGTCTTTATAAAATCCCGGAGTTTATGCGCACCGCCGCCGAAACATGGGTATCCGAAGGCGGTGAGGATGCTGGAGGGGCATGCTCGCTTCGCCAAGCGGCGTCAGTCATCTTTGTGCGTGACGGCGAAGACGGTCTTGAAACCATTCTGACCTACCGTCCGGGGTCCTCACCCTTGGGCGTTGTCGCTTTTCCAGGCGGTACCGTGACCTCCGGCGATGACGACGCAACCCCCTGGTACGGTCCGACCCCCGATGAATGGTCTGCCAAGTTCAAATTCAAAAATGTAGCCTGCGCGCGCCGCACCGTGATCGCTGCTATTCGCGAGTCCTTTGAAGAGACCGGTCTGCTTCTTGCCGGTGAGGACGGGCAGAACGTCGCCGAGAGCGGCGCGGGTGAAGAACAGATGAGTCAGCGTGAGGCAATCGCCGATCAAGACAAGAGCTTCGGGCAGTTCTTAACCTCATGCGGACTGAAACTACGCACAGACCTGCTGCGCCCGGTATCGCGCTGGCAGTCGCCCGACTTCTTCCATAAACGCTACGACATCGCCTATTTCACCACGGTTGTTCCTGTGGGGCAGAACGCCAAGCTGCTGGAAGGCAAAGGTGTGTGGGGCAGCTGGGTGAATGTGCGCACGCTCATGGAGAGTAGGGATACCTCGGAACTGGGGGATCGTATCGGGCAGCCGAATACGGTGGGTAAGACCCTTGAGGAACTGGTGACTCCCGCCGTGATGTGCATGCTTGAGTCGCTCGCCGCCTCAGAAACCGGGGTATCGTGGCTGGCAAAGCGTCGTACCGTTGAGGTGAAGAAACCCGTGCTCGTGAAGAACGACGGCGCGTGTATGCTTTCGTTTACCGAAGTTGTGCCGGTGTCGTCTAAAACAGGAACGCTTGGCACAGTCGGTCCACTCAGGTCGACCTCTGTTGCCCCCTCATAAAACTTGGAAGGCCGGATTTTCCGCAATGTGTGGAGAATCCGGCCTTTGTTGTAGGCAGATAGTCGCAGTGAAAAGGAAAAATCTCATGATTCGCAAAATTCAGTACAACGCCTATGGCGATCCCAGCGTCCTAGAAATGGTTGAGACAGATGAGCCTACGCCGGGCGAAGGTGAAGTCCGTGTGACGGTTAAAGCGGTTGGACTGAACCCCATAGATCTGAAAACCTTTGAGGGGTTCAAGCCGCTTCGCGTCGTAGAGACGATTAACCGTTTGCGTCACCCGTCCTGGTGGTTTGGCCGCGGTCCCGCACGTTTTCCGAAGGGTGTGGGGCGTGATTTTTCTGGTGTGATAGATGCCCTCGGCCCCGGTGTGAACAATGTTGCTGTGGACGATGCGGTACTGGGAACCCTGCGCAGCGCTCCCGGCTCCGGCGTAACGGAAGGCTCCCTGGCTGAGAAGCTGGTGACTTCTGCCCAGAATATTGTTGCGAAACCTGAGAACCTGAACTTTGAGGTTGCCGCAGCCTTGGGTGTCGCCGGGGAGACCGCGTGCGGGGCGTTCCGTGCAATCGATCTGAAACCCGAGGATGTGCTGGTTATCAGTGCCGCATCCGGTGGTGTGGGAGCTGTGGCGGTTCAGCTTGCGGTGCATCGGGGAGCAACAGTTATCGGTATCGCCTCGGAGAAAAACGCGGAGTTTGTGCGCTCTCTGGGGGCTATTCCGGTTGCATACGGTGACGGTTTGAAGGAACGTATTCTCAAGGCAGCACCGACCCCGGTTACGAAAATGCTTGACTGCTACGGCGGGGACTATATCCCGTTAGGGGCAGAGCTCGGCCTGAAAGGGTCCGCGATGGGCACGCTGATTCCTACGCCGAAGGCGATGATAAAAGGCGCGCAGTTTACGGGGGCGCGGCATGCGCAGCCCGGTGACCTGAAAGAAGTCGCCGATCTAGTGGCATCGGGAGATATTGACGTGACCTTAGCGCATGTGTACCCGTTCAAACTTGATTCCATCCGTGACGGCTATAAGGAACTGGGCACGGGGCATGTGCGCGGTAAACTTGTGGTCACTATTCCCTAACAAAAGTCGAAAACTATGAAAATTTTAGTGTCCGGTGCTACCGGAAACGTGGGCCGTTTGGTCGTGGAACAGGCGCTTGCGCGTGGCTATGAGGTAGTTGCACTTGCCCGGAAACCGCAGAATCTTCAGCTCGATCACCCGAACCTCACCACGGGCGCTGTAGATATTCTTGATGCTCAAGCCCTCAAACCCTGGCTTCAAGGCGTAGATGCGGTCATTAGTACCGTAGGGATTGGCACCTCGAAAACCCCGACAACCCTTTACTCTGCCGGGACGAAGAATCTTCTGGACGCCATGCAAGAGCATGGGGTATCACGTTTAGTTGTGATCTCTTCGGAGGTCGCCGAACATTGGGCTCATCAAGGGCTCTTCAAGCTCTGGGTGGTATTGCCGCTGTTGCAGCACTTTTTGGGTGCGACCTACGATGATATGCGGCGTATGGATGTGGTTTTGTGGGAAAGCACCGCGCAGTGGACGGCGGTGCGTGCACCTCGCATTCAGCCGATGAAAGCTAAAGGCTCTTATCGGCTCGATGCCCACAAGCCGCTTCGACGCGGCTGGATGATTACCCCAGCGGATATGGCTACTGCGTTGCTCGATATTGCCGAACGTGAGGACCTGAACCGACAGCACGTCTACGTTGCTAACTAGATGTGAGAAGGCCTGCTATGCCTTAATTTGGCGATGCTTATTTCAGCTATACGCTCCAGAGCCTACTTGCCGTTTGCCAGTTATCAGGAGCTCCCATATGTGAAATTGGGACTATCTGAACTTCTGGAAACGATTGTACGACTGTCGGTAACAGCTTTTTATTACCAACGTTGAGACGATCTAAGAGAAGCTGAACAAGTGTCAGTTGCCCGAAAGTGCGTTTCCAATCGGTATTTATGCAGTCGAGATCAGTGTGGGTACCTTGAGCAGGTAGCTTAGGCGAGATAGCATGTACCCTGTTAAAAAGGCGCCCATGATGAGCGCAGATATTCCGCACGATGTTAAGAGCCTTAAGCCAGCTACGCAATTGAGGCGCAGTGAGGTCGCACTGACTAGATATAGTATTCTGCACGCTAGTGGGTGAAAGCTCGTAAAGATAAGTTAAGCTTCCCCAGTCCATAATCTCCGTGGCAGCCCATACTGGGAGCTTCCCGCCATATTTCTGTTTGTGGTGTTTAACAAAGTCTTCACGTGATGATTTAAGCTCATGTTCATAACGTCTACGCCAGTATTCATACTTAGTACTACGAGCGGTAGCCCCTAGCTTGTAAGGATCGAGGTGAATCAAAGGGTCGAGACACCCTAGTTCATGACCAAGATGCGCACGTATTGCAAGCTCAATAGGTGTAAGAGCTGTAAATGTTTCTGTACGAAGTCGAGAATCAAATCTATATAAGTCAACTACATCTCTCAACCGCGTACCTGGAAAGAAAGTATCTGCACGGCTGCTATTTTTAAACTCCCGAAACGGGTAGCAATAACCACTCAAACGATAATAACTAACCTGCTGAAGTAAAAATACCGCTTCGTCGCGATCTTCTATGTCCATACCACGTCTGACTAGGATATCTACTTGCTCATTGTAAGTTTTAAATTCTTTGATGTCCTCGCCCATGAGTACCTTCTGTATGATGAAGACCGGCCCTGGACCTAACTGTCAAAGCAGTAGGCGGAACCGGTCGTGGTGATAAACACTCTACACAACGTTAGTCATTCTAAGCAAGCGCGATCGCGTCTTGTTTCTCATGAATAATTCTTATAGAACCGTCTGGGCACGTGAACACAGGGAAAACGTTTATCCCGGTGGGATACTCATCATTCGCTTTACAAGGGGACCCGTATCGCCTGGAGGCGATCCACCCTTAGGCACTTATGACGAGTAGTATCCCATCGGGAACGTCTGGCTTCCCGCACTCTTGCTTGGGCTCAGGAGGATATCCGCAACGAGCGCCTAAGGCTGTCATCCACGGCAAAGCGAAGCGTCACCGGGGATGACTGGTTGCCTTGTCAAGCGAGTGTGGAGTATCCTCCTGAGCCTTGGAACTGATTCGATGCAGAGCACGCAAAAACCGCATCCGAAATCGTTGAATAACACGACGTATCGGATGCGGTTTTCTGTAAAGACTTTGTGCGCTGTCAGAGAGCTTAGCGCGAGCGTTGGCGCAGTCGCGGCAAATCGAGAATCACGACTGCGCGAGCCTCTAGGCGAATCCAGCCACGGGAAACGAACTCTGCCAGTGCCTTATTAACGGTCTCGCGGGATGCACCGACAAGCTGTGCCAGCTCTTCCTGGGTGAGTTCGTGGGCAACGAGGATGCCGTCGGTTGCGGGGCGCCCAAAGCGGTCTGCAAGGTCGAGGAGTGCCTTAGCGAGACGACCGGGGACGTCGGAGAAGACAAGGTCTGCCAGCGCTTCGTTGGAGTGGCGCAGGCGGCGTGCCAGGGTCTTGATAACCTGGTCGGAGATGCTGGGGTCCTGTCGCTGTGCACGTTTGAAGGACTCGTGCTTAATAGCGGCCAGGCGTGTTTCGGAAACCGCTACGGCGTTGGTGGATCGGGGAGAGGGGTCGAAGAGCGCCATCTCACCGAAGACGTCACCGGGTCCCATAAGAGCGACCATATTTTCGCGCCCATCTGCGGCGGTGCGCCCGAGCTTGACCTTGCCGGAGAGCACAGCGAAGAGCTGGTCGCCCTGGTCACCCTCGTAGAAGAGCACGGCGTTGCGGGACAAATCAATTTCTTGGATATCGTCTGTGAGCAGCTTGAAAGCGGCGTCATCGAGGGTCGCGAAAAGCGGGGAACGACGAAGGATATCGAGATCCATAGTTACTCCTTGAGTGGGATAGCGGGCGATTCTTTCGCTCGAAAATCTGTGCGTCACACGGTCGCGTCTGCGAGACGGATACGATGTGAACCGCATCGCTGGTGTGTGACATATTCAACTAATACTAATACTGAGCGTACCTCATATTTTCTATTTCCGCATCTAAAAAACTGCCTTGAGGGGGAAAAGTTTTCTGCGCTTACGGGGAAAACTTAAGAAATTCACAGCTTCGCACTCTAGCATCAGCATGTACAGTGTGAGAGGGCTTTGAGCAGCGCACGAACTCTTCGATTTCTCTCATGCTCAGGTGTGCCTTCCGGACGCGCCGTGCGGATTCACCGCATTTTATGTATTCACCAAGGAGGACGCTCATGTCAGCAACTTTTAGCCCCCTTGACATTATTATTCCTGTCATTCTCGTGCTTTATTTCATTGCCGGTCTGCGTAGCGGTTTCTTTACCACGCTAGGCACCTTTATTGGTCTTGCTCTAGGCGTATGCGCCGCCGCGTGGCTCATCCCGCTTGCCGTTGCGGCTGTGGGATCCAAATGGGGGCTGATTACCGCTATCGGTATCCTGATCCTCTGCCTAACGCTGGGGCAGTGGTTGGGACTCATCGGCGGCCGCAGCCTGCGCCGTGTCACGGATATAACCCCGCTTAAAGGCGTAGAACGTTTCTTTGGCGGCGTGCTTAATGTGGCCGCCTGCGCGCTTGTGCTCGTGGTTTTGACGCTCACGATGCGCACCGTACCTCTGCCGCAGTTCAACGCCGCGTTGAACAACTCAAAGACCCTCTCGTGGATGGTCGAGAACACCCCGGATGGTCTGCGCAACGGTATTGAAAATATTCGTAACGATGTGCTCGCATCCGGCACTATTCCCGAGGTGCGCCAGCTGATTGCCCCGGAAACCAGCGCACCAACCCAGGGCGTAGAGACGGAGGCGCTCAATAACGCATCTGCCTCTGTTGTGCAGATTCTTGGCGCCGCCGAACAGTGCGGATACACTTCAACCGGTTCCGGGTTCGTGGTGGATCATGGGCTTATCGCGACGAACGCACACGTGCTTTCGGGCGTGAACTCGCCTATGGTGAGGGATCAGCGCGGGCGCACCTGGCAGGGCGAGGTCGTCTATATGGATACCGCCCAGGATCTTGCCTTTATCCGCGTGCCCGGGATGAACCTGGACCCGCTGCCGATCGGCAGGAACGCAAACCCCGGCGAGACCGTAACCTTCATGGGTTACCCCCAGGGTGGACCGTTCAAGGCGCTCCCTGCGACCGTGCAGGGTGTGGGCAATACCCAGACCATTGACGTAGAGACCGGTAAGCCTAACCCGATGCGCCAGGTCTACCAGCTTGCCGCAGATGTGCAGCACGGTAACTCCGGCGGGCCTGTTCTTGACGAAAACGGTAACGTTGTGGGCGTGGTCTTCGGTAAAGCTCCCGACGGTGAAAGCAGCACGGGACAGACCGGCTATGCGATAACCGCATCCACCCTGAAGCAGGCGCTTGAGGCAGGCGGCAGCAACACCGCTTCCGTGGCGACCGGAACCTGCAAGAACTAATTGCTGTAACACGATAAACGCATAATGTTATCGCTGGGTAACCGTGCGATGACAACCAAAATATAAGGTGCCTCACGTATCCCTATGCATTGGATGCGTGAGGCACCTTTGTGTGCCCGCCCCACCGCTCGGCGCTGAGGCTCTGCGACCGATACTTCTCGGCTCTACTCCGACTCTAGATGCTGTGCCAAGAAATCTACCGCCATCACGTACCCGTAGGCGCCTGCTCCGGCGATCACCGCCGTAGCCTGCGGGGACACATACGAATGGTGCCTAAACTCCTCGCGTCGGTGCACATTCGAGAGGTGAACCTCGACGACGGGCAGCTCGGCGGCCTCCAGCGCATCGTGAAGCGCCACCGACGTGTGCGTGTACGCCGCCGGGTTGATAATAATCGCCGCGCCACGGGTGCGTGCACGCTGAATCTCATCCACCAGCACACCCTCATGATTGGACTGCATAAACTCAATATCGAAGCCGTGCAGAGCGGCGCGCTCACGCACCATCAGCTCAATATCGTGCAGAGTCGTGTACCCGTACACCTCGGGGCGACGCTGCCCCAACAAATTCAGATTAGGGCCGTTCAGAACAAAAATCGTTGCAGACATACCCCTAGTGTGGCATATTTACCCGCTCAAAAGCGGCAGAAACCGTGCGGTAACGGCGAACTTCGGTACCCCTAGCTGGGAAAAGCAGACAAAAAACGGTAGGCTCGCGCTATGAGCGCATCCGCACCGAAAAGCACTACCGACACAGCCCCAGAGCTACAGCTCACCGAGGAAGAACGTGAGCTGCTAAGCATCCGCACCGTGCCTGAGTTTGAGGCAGCACAAGCAGCACGCCGCCGCGCGAAGGCACTCGCCAAAGCCCCCGAAAGCCACCTTGCCACCGTGCGCCGCGCCCGCAAAATCAACCGCATCCTGGGCAAAACCTACCCCTACGCCGTGGCTGAACTCGACTTCACGAATGCCTTTGAACTGCTGATCGCCACGGTGCTCTCGGCGCAAACCACCGATGTGCGCGTCAATCAGGTAACCCCGGCGCTCTTCGCCCGCTACCCGGATGCGCCCGCCCTCGCCGCCGCCACCGAAGAAGAGGTCGAACCTTATATTCAATCCCTCGGGTTCTACCGCGCCAAAGCGAAATCTATCGTCAAGCTCGCCCGCCAGCTCACAGACGACTACGACGGAGAAGTGCCTGGAACACTCGATAAACTGGTGAAACTGGCAGGAGTCGGGCGCAAAACCGCAAACGTGGTACTCGGCAACGCTTTTGGGGTACCCGGGCTGACCGTCGATACCCATTTCGGCAGGCTCGCGCGCCGCATGGGATTCACCACCGAAGACGATCCCGTCAAAGTTGAACACGACGTTGCCGAGCTTATCGAACCGCGCGAATGGACCGACTTCTCACACCGCATGGTCTACCACGGGCGGCGCATCTGCCACGCCCGCAAACCCGCCTGCGGAGTCTGCCCTATCGCCGATCTGTGCCCATCCTGGGGTGAAGGCGAGACGGACGAAGCCAAAGCGCGTAAACTCATGAAATATGAAATGGCACCCGGGCGTGAACGCCTGCACCTGCGCTTCCTCACCGGTGCCACCCGCCGCCAGCTTCACGCCGAAGGATACCCGCTGAGTGCCTAACACCCTGAACACCGCCGCCGAACAAGCCCGCGATGCACTCGCGAACCTTGCCGCAGGAAAACTCGATTTCAACATAGACTCCCTCATGCGGTACGCACCCAACAGTACGCTCTCCAAAGAAGCGGCAGTGCTCGTTCTCTTCGGAGTACTCGATGATGAACCGAGCGCATCCGCAGACTTTCAGGGATGCCCGGACTGCGTGGGCGAGAACCTGGACATTCTGCTTCTGGTGCGGGCAGATACTCTGCGCTCACACGCCGGTCAGCCTGCGTTCCCGGGCGGAAAAATTGACCCCGAAGATTACGAGCTGGCGCGCCAGCAGGGAGTTCCGGTGGGGCGCATCGCCGCCCTGCGCGAGGCAGTGGAAGAGACCGGGCTTGACCCTGCGGGCGTTGAAATTCTGGGGGAGCTGCCGACCCTGCCGCTTGCCGTGAGCGATTTCAGGGTGACCCCGGTGCTGGGGTGGTGGGCTTCACCCACGCGGGTTGGCGTAGTCGATACAAACGAGTCTGCTCTGATTGCGCGGGTGCCCGTGCGAGATTTGCTCAACCCCGCCAACCGGCATACGGCATACGTGAAGCGTGGGCACATAACCCATAAAACCCCGGCATTTGAGGTTGCGCACTCTGGCGGTGATGCGCGGGTCGAGTTCACCGTGTGGGGGTTCACCGCGATCGTGCTCGATAAGATTTTTGATGCGCTCACCTGGACAGTACCGTGGGATGCTTCGGTACTTAAACCTGCGCCCGCATCCGGGTAGGCTGATGTTGGTCGGTACTTAAAGGCTCGTGGGAAGGAAACGAGCATAGGCGGCGTGGGCCTATTTACCTTCGGCATAGTTGGTTGTTACCGTCACCGAGACCGGGAACTCCACCGGCACCGTGCCGAAAAGCAGGCGCGCCGCCTCTGCAGCAGACTCCCGCAGAATCCTCTCGACACGCTCCGCCTCCAGCTTGGGGCCGCACAGCAGCAGCTCATCGTGCAGGAAATAGACAATTTTGGTGCGCATGGGCATGCCGAAAACCGTCTCGGTCAGCAGACGCGAACGCACCCTGCCCATCCAGCACAGCGCCCATTCCGCAGCCGTTCCCTGCACCACAAAATTGCGGGTCATACGCCCGTAAGAGCGCGAAAGTGAGACAGCACGCGACTCCGCCGCCGGGGTAGAACGGTCTGCGACCGTCCGTTTGAAACGTTCGTCTGGCGCGGGTGAGGTGCGCCCCAAAAAGGTGGTGACCTGCCCGCCGACCTCGCCGATGCGCGCCGCACGTTCCGTAAACTCCATCGCACGCGGAAAAAGCTTGGCGACATGCGGCAGCAGCGCCCCAATTTCTCCGCTGCGCCCGCCGTACATAATAGCGAGAAGCCCCACCTTAGCCTGTGCGCGTTCGGTAAGTGCCACGCCCTCAAGCCGGGCGAGTTCGGCGATTCCCGCATACATATCGGTGCCGCGGCCCGCCGATGCCAGAGCCTCGTCGTGGCTGAGCGCCGCCAGGATGCGCGGCTCAATCTGCGAACCGTCAGAAACGAGAAAAACTTCGCCTTCGGGCGCTAGGATTGCCGAACGGATTTCGGCGGGAAGCTGCAGAGCCCCGCCGCCGGATGCGCCCCACCGCCCGGTCGCGGCGCCTCCAACTTCAAGATGCGGGCGAAAACGACCGTTGCGCACCCAGGAATCCGCCCAAGACCACCCATTTGCTGTAAAGATGCGGTACAACTTCTTGTACCTGAGAATGGGTTCGATGAGCGCCCACCGCCGTTCCCGCTGTGTGGCAGTCTCGTCAGCCCAGCCCTTGAGCACATAGGAGCGGGTACTGGGTACGTTCACCCCGGCGGCGTGAAGCGCGCGTAAAAGTTCCTGCGGGGAATCCGGGTTCAGATGGGGCGCGAAAAGGTCGGCGCGAATCTGCTCGGCAAGCTCCATCAGCTTGGCGGGATGCTCGCCTTCAGGCGGGCGCGGGCCTAAAATTTCAGTCAGATGTGCGTCATGTGCGTCGGTATCAAAGGGAATTCCGTAGTATTCGATTTCTGCCGCGACCAGGGACCCTGCCGATTCCGCCGCCGCCAATAACCGCAGCCTTTCAGGATGCGCACCGGTGGCGATCGCCCGCAGCTGCGCGGTAAATTCGTCGAGATGCCGGTGCACCAACTCGGTATCTGCCGATGTCAGTGTTGGTGGTGCCGCTTCATGACCGGATACAGTATTTTCTTCTGCCTCCGTCAAAAAATCTTCCCCGAAAAGCTCGCCCTGACCGGCAATTTGGCGTGCAACGGGCAGCTTACCTGCAGGTTTTTCGACAGTATCCTGCGCCAGATCGAGAACGGGGTCATAACGAACATGCCCGCTCGGGTGAGTGCTTGCGGTGCGCAGAATGCGCTGTACCAGGCGCATATCGTGGCACAGCTGAACTCGCACCCCTTTGCGCAGCAGAATAGGCGCAATCGTGCGGGTGTCAGCCCATATCCAGCGTGCGTGCGGTTGCTTCGACTCGGGGTTAACGCGCGGGTCAGAGCGGCGTTCAACTTCGCGCACATAGGCGGGCAGATTCCCGGTACTCACGCGGTCGGCGCGCAGAATATTGAGCTTCGTGTGCGTGCCGGTCAGCTGCGCCGGGGCGAGGGATTCGACGTGAAAAACTCCCCAAAAAGCGGGGGAGGATGGGGAACCATGCCCCGATGTTCCCGTGCCCGTGTGGGCGCGCGCGGGATGCGTATCCAGCGGAATGACCGAACCGCTGTCGGGCGCATCAAGGGGAACAACGAGAATGTACACACTCCTATTATCGGTGAGGGAACCCCGAATATGCGAAGGTGACGGTGGGCGAACCTGCATGTCAGGGCAAATTCGATGACAGCAATCTATGTCCAAACCCCGCCGCGACAGATATTCTAAGAAGAATAGAGAAATGCTTTGCCGTTGAGACAGGACAAAGAGCGATACGAAGCACAGTTAAGGCGGTGATCGGACGATGAAGGCTCCACACAAACAAGAGACGACCGCGTTCATAGCCTGGTTCCGGCGAGGTCATCCCTCCGGGGATGCCCAGGTAGCCAGCGTCGGCGGCAAGGGTGCCAACCTTATAACGATGCATCGCGCCGGTCTGAACGTGCCGCCAGGATTTTGCGTGACAACCGACGCCTACAGGGCAGCCGTCGCACCGATTGCTGAAGATATTATTCACGAGGCAACCGGTACGAACTCTCACGCTGCACGAGAGCTGATCCTGAAGCAGGAAGTCCCGCGTGCCGTGCGAGATGCCGTCGTCGAGGCTTACCGGGCGCTGGAATCGCCGGTTGTGGCGGTACGTTCATCAGCGACAACGGAAGACCTGGACAGCGCAAGTTTCGCGGGGCAGCAGGATACCTATCTCGGTGTGCAGGGAGAAGACTCTGTTGTCGATGCCCTAAGGCGATGCTGGGCTTCCCTCTGGACGGATCGGGCAGTGGCATACCGCACAGAAGCCGGGTTCTCCCATGAATCGGCGGAACTTGCCGTGGTGGTGCAGGAAATGGTTGCTGCAGACGTGGCGGGCGTCTTATTTACGGCAGATCCTATCTCTGGCATGACGGACCGGATGCTCGTCAGCGCCTCCTACGGTCTTGGCGAGTCCGTCGTCGCCGCCCACGTCAACCCGGATACATTTACGCTGGACTCACAGGGACACGCCGTCGAGACGATCATCGGGGATAAAGAAACGCGCATCGACCTCGACCACACTGGCGGGACTAAGAGAAGCCCGGTTCCACCGAATGATCGCGCGGCTTCATGCCTGTCAGACTCCGATCTTCGACGACTTCACGCTCTCGGGCGGCAGGTATCCGCCTATTACAACGCACCCCAAGATATCGAGTGGGGTATATGCGGCGATGAGCTCTACCTCTTGCAGACTCGACCGATTACATCTTTATCGAATCTGTCGAATACCGACTCGGGACACGGACCTGCAAAGTCAAAGATTCTGCAGATGATGCGTGATGACCTGATCGAGCATTATCCCGCACCGTATCCCTTAGACATCATGCCCGTGCGCAAGGTACAGCAGGAAGTTCAGCAAGTTCTCGGTTCCTTCGGTGTGGATACACCACCCGTTGATCGTGTTATCCGCATCAGCGATGATGGGATTGTGAGTATTCACGCAACGTGGCCGCGTGTTTCGCCGCGCATCGTAACGCACTTGCCGCGCACGATTCGACAGGCATTTTCGTCGGCGAATCCCGACTGGGACGCAGACTCGCTGGATTGGAAACATGAACTTGAAGCATTCCAGGCGGATAACCGGACGCTTGAGAGTATAACCGACCGTGATCTGATTGCGCGGAGCCACCGTGCGGTTGATGCGGCAGCTGAGCTTACGCGCGCTCGCTTCTCGCGCTACCTCATGCCGCTAATGTTCAAACGTGCTGAGGCGGATGTGATGATGAAAATTGCGCGGCTCGGCCCGAGCGTCACCACCGAGGATTTATTCGCGAACCTCGATTTTGTGACGGCACATATCGACCGTGAGATTTCGCGTCTCTGCGAGCGCGCCCGCGAACTCGGTCTCGACGACGTCCTTGTGGAAACAGATAACGCGGTTGAATCTCTCTCGAAGCACGCCAACGGACCAGCGTTTCTCGAAGAGGTTCAGCAGACGCTGTCGCGGATTGGGGCGCGCACACCGCGCATGTACCTGCCCTATTCAAGCAGGTCTTGGGGCGAGAACCCCGAGGCATTTTTCACGCTGATTGCTGCTGGTATTCGCGGCAGGCACACCATGGATGCAGATCGGGCCGATAAACGTCAGCTCGTGCGCAGCCGACTGCCACGGTTCCTTCATAAACGTTGGGATAAGACGGTCACCGCGCTGCGGGCTCTGCACGTCGCACGTGAAGGCTCTCTGTATCTCATCGAAGAATGGTTTGTTGAGGCTCGTAGGGTCATGGATGAGATCGCACATCGACTCGTTGAACGCGGCATCTTGGCGAATCCCTCAGATGTGACCTATGCGCTATTTGATGAGGTAGAATCTGCGCTGCTTGCAGAAGAACCGTCCTCCGATCTGCAGCAGAGGATTTCGCACCGAAAGCAGAAGCGCACAACCGCTGAGACTCTGTGGTGGGACCGGGGGAATCACCGGTCTGAGACGGACGGCATCAAAGGGGCTGGCGCGAGTCCAGGGGTGACGATGGGCACGGCACGGGTCATCCACGGACCGGAAGAGTTTGGGCTGCTGGAACCGGGCGAAATACTCGTGTGTCGGTATACCGATCCCACCTGGACCCCACTGTTCAATGTGGCCGCCGCCGTGGTGGCTGATACCGGAGGTCCGCTTTCTCACGCGGCCATCGTCGCGCGCGAGGTCGGGATTCCTGCCGTTCTTGGCACTCAATCCGGTACGCAGGATATTGTGTCGGGTCAGACGATTCGGGTCGATGGGAACACAGGACTGGTCACACCGGTCGAAAGTGAGTGAGGGCAGATGAGTCGTCGTCACTGGTGTCTGGCAGCCGTGCTCATTGGGTCTGCTTCGGCTACGCTGATGCAGAACTTTATCACGGTCAGTTTGCCGACGATCGCCTCCGAACTCGCCGGTCACAGCACCGTGGGGTGGGTTGTGGGTGCCTATATGTTAGCGTCCACCGCAGTGCTTCTGAACAGTGGTCGCTGGGCCGACCGCCAAGGACCGCGGAAGGTTTATGTTGTGGGTACCCTGCTGTATGCAGCGGCTACAGTGTTGACTTCGCAGTCTCAGTCGATGGTGCAGCTCATTATGTTCAGGGTTATTCAGGGTCTTGGCGCTGGCATCATCGTGCCCGCGAGTATGGCTGCTGTGACCCGGTACTGGCGTGATAAACGTCTTGGCAGGATTATCGGTCTGCTGGGCTCAATGCAGGTTGTCGCGACACTGATCGGGGCGCCCCTCGGGGGCTGGCTGACCTCAGTTCTCGGCTGGCGTGTGGCGTTCGCAAGTCCTGCTATTCTCTCTGTCGTGGCTCTTGCCCTCTCGTTGAGCCTCCCCGGAAGCCGGTTGCCGAGTGAACCCGATAAAGCGCGAAGCCTCCGGTCTGTACTGGCTGAGCCGGTATTCGTGCGAGGACTGATCAGCACGGCGGGTTTGTCGAGCCTTGCCTTCGGTGCCGCCGTCTATCTGCCCATGTCAATGGCCCATACGCTGCAGATGGATGCCGCAACTTTAGGATGGTTGGTACTGCCTTTGGTGGCGGGAAGCGGCATTGGCTCCGCAATCGGCGGACTGCGCGCGCATCATGCACGCACAGAGGTAATCGGGTGGCTGACCGCGACTATCGGCGTCCTGACGTGCCTGGTGCCTCATATCTGGTCGCTGACTGTGGGAGGTGCACTCGTGGGCATCGGCGTTGGCATTGGTATGCCCGCGATCTTCGTGAGGCTCCAGGAGGCGATCGGCGGCGGAAATGAGGCCGTGACAAGCGGGTTTGTTCAATTCGCCAGGAACGCGGGCGGTGCTTTGGGGGTTCCCCTCTACGGAGTCGGGTTGATGCTGCCCGTGGTTCTTTCTACCTCTCTGTTGCTGACCTTCTCGTTCATGTCTGTCGCCGCGATTGGTGGACTTATCCTGTGCTGGGCGGGAATCATTGGTGTTTCTTCTTATAACCCGGTACATAAATCGTCACGTAAAGGCGAGACAATAGGGTGAGGGCATTGAAACTGCTTCGTGATGGGCTGTGATGGGTCGGACACAATGTGGTGCGGTGCGTTATAGCGCGACATAAAAGCGTGGTTTGTGCAGTCGGTGAGCAGACAATCGGTGTGGGATCGTCCTCTTGTCCTGTGGATACCCCGTAAAAGTGTCCCATAGGGCGAAGTTATCCACAGTCTGCTGCTCGGCTGCCGTGCGCATGCGCGAAAACCTGTGAAATAGGGGTATGGCAGCTTTACCTCCTTCACCTCAGGCAGTATTTCGCACCCAAACGGCAGAACACGGCGTTTTCCGGGCGTTCTCTCGCGGCGCCGGTAGCGCTTATAGATCGAGTAGCGCCGAGACAGCAGGCACCGACGGGTTTGCCCCCGAGCAAACAGACTTCGTCACCTGTGGAAACTATGCCCCGCCCGAAACCCTCTCGATTGTTGGCACCTGCATGCCGCCTCAAGAGCTGATGGCACCCGATTTTTCAGCCGAGACAAGAGAACACCTGGGGCTCACCCCTATTCCGGTGTTTGAGGATCACCGCGCGCGGCGCATCGCCCGGCATGCCCTCACCTATCTGCTGGCGCGCCCACCCAGCCCACACGCCGAGACCGAGCATGTTTCACCTGTTGCTTCGGCAGAAGGCGAAAATCCCCGATTGTGGTCGAGTAAAGACCTAACGTTGGCGGTGCAGCAGGCCTGCGAAGAAGACATGTATGGGGACGAAAACCACGAGTTTCCCGTCGGGCACGAGCCCGACCTTGTATCGCGTGCGCTGTCCTGCCTGCACGCCGAACTTTACGGTCTGGGTGCGCTTGAAACCCTCACACATATTCCCGGAATCACCGATATTTACGTGAATTCTCCGCAGGATGTGTGGGTTCAGGCGCACGGACAAACCCAACCGGTAACCCTCACCTTCGAGACTGAGGCGCAGGTACGCCAACTCGCCAACCGTCTTATTAGGGCGCACGGCGGCAGGCTCGATGCGGCGCATCCGGCGGACGACGTGCACGATGACTCCGGTCGGCGTATCCACGCGGTCATTCCGCCGCTGGTCGAGAATACGCACCTGTCTATTCGTCTGCCCGCCCAAAGCTGTTTGACACTTGCCGCGCTCCGCGAAAGCGGCATGTTTGATGCGGCGACCGAGCAAGCCCTGCGCACCATGGTTGCGCGGCGGCAGAACTTTGTCGTCAGCGGGGGAACCGGTACTGGAAAAACCACGCTTCTGAACGCGCTTTTGGGTGAATGTGAAGCCTGGGAACGCCTCATGATCCTGGAAGATACCCCGGAACTGAACCCGCAGCATCCGCATACGGTGAGCCTCAAAACCCGTGCCGCGAACGCCGAAGGCGCCGGAGAGATCACGCTGGGAGACCTGCTGGTGCAAGCCCTGCGCATGGCACCCGATCGGCTCATGGTGGGGGAGTGCCGCGGCTCCGAAATCCTGCACCTGCTTAACGCCATGAACACCGGGCACCAGGGCGCAGGCACAACGCTGCACGCGAATTCCGCGTTCGCCGTGCCGCATCGTCTTGCCGCGCTGGGTGCGCTTGCCGGTTTGGATGAACGCACTGTAGCCCTGCACGCTTCCACCGCATTTGACCGCATTATTCACCTGGAACAGGTGCAGGGCATGCGGCGGATCGCTGGAATTTACCGGCTTGACCTGCGCCAGGATGCGCTGGTGGTAACGCCGTGCGGGCCAGAGCATGCGGGTGAACTCTTGGCGGACGGAGGTTCAACGGCAGACAATTCGGCGGGTGGTGCCCTGCCGGAGGAGTTACCGCCGAGCTCTCCCACGGACGCTATTTCACCGGATACACACGCTGCCCATGCACGCTCGACAGCCGTGCAGCCCGCATACGAACACCGCGGCGCAACCCCCGAAACGCTAACTGCGTCTACCCCATGTACCTATGGATACGACCCGGGGGTTCGCACCGATTCTGCCGCGCCCTATGCAGCTGTACTACGGGAACAAACCGACCGTAGCAACCGGGAAGGAGAGGAACTATGAGCCTGATGATGCATCATAAGACGCACGCCGCCGGTTCGTCTCAGAGAATAGCGCATAAAAACGCGGGCGACAGCATGGCTTTTGGCGAGTATCTGCCTGCCACAAGACAGCCTCGGCTAAAGGCACGGTTTCAAAGGCTTATCCCGCCGACTCCACCAACCTCAACCGAGATGCGTCTATGGCCGCAAGCGTTGCGCGGTATATCTGCAACCCTGGATGCGGGCCTGAGTCTGCGCGAGGCAACGGCTGAAAACCGTACCCGGCATCCGCCTGGCGCTGACGGCTTTACGGTTCACGGTTCCGCAGCACAAATTCGGGAAACGGGGAACGCTGATGGGAACGGACCCGAAAAGTCCTCGCTCTTTCGCCGGGCGCTGCACCGGCTGACGGGCAGCAGACGCGAGCGGGCATACCGGCAAACCCAAGACGATATTGACGAGCTATTAGACACTTTGGCCCGTGAAGAACAGCTTGGTTTCGCGGCGGGAACAACCCTGGGCGCCCTTAGCGCGCGGCGAGCACACAGCCGGGAGCGCATCCGCGAACTTGGCCTGTGCTTACGTATGAACGAAACCACCGGTGCACCCCTGGCTCAGACCCTACGGGCTGCGGCCGAACACGCTGAAGAACATCTGGATGCTCTTCTTGGGCGAGAAAGTGCGCTGACGGGGCCGAAAACGACCGGCAAGATACTGTCGTGGCTGCCGTTTATCGGGCTGGCGATGGGCTGGCTGATGGGAACGGATCCTGTCGGTGCGCTGACTGGTTCGCTGGCTGGTCTGCTGACTGGTTTTTTGGGTATTACGCTGGCGCTTCTTGGGAGGCGCTGGACGGCTCGGCTTGTGCACCGGGCCGAACGCAGCTCCGTGCTGGCCGAGGAACCCGCGCAGAAGAATGCCCGCGCTCAAGGAACTAGGCGGCGCCGAAGAGAAAAGAAACCGCAGAAAGAACCGGCAGGGTTTAGCGGTTCTGCAGAGACTGAGCCGCTGGATCCGGCACTGATGCTTGAGCTTCTTGGTGCACAATTGCGTGCGGGGCTCGGCCTGACCGGAGCCCTACAGGCTCTTGGCCGGGCACTCGCGCATGAAGAACGAGCGATAAGCGATGCGCTTGAGCACATCACCTTGACCCTGACGGTAAGCGCCGATTGGCAGGCCGCCTGGGACGGTTACGACCATCCGCTCCTGCGGGAATTGGCTCGGATTCTGGCACCGGCGTATTCGGCGGGAACACCCAGTGCGGCGCTGCTGCGGCACTGCGCGGCAACATATCGGCTTGAAGAGCGCCGGGCGGCAGAGCGCGCATCCGCAAAACTTGCCGTGGCGCTGGTTCTTCCGCTGGGACTGTGCTCGCTTCCGGCCTTTATCTGCTGCGGAATCATACCGATTGTGATCTCGCTTCTTCCGGGGCTGCTGGCCTGAACCCGGTGAGCTTCGCCCCGAGGCACGTTGCACCAAATCTACCCACAAAAATTATCAAATAACACCATATGAAAGGAAACAACGATGACTGTTGTACACTCTGCTCCCGCTCTGCACACCACGCACCGGAGCACTCAGGAATGCCTTGAGGCCTATGCCCGCACGGAAGAGAACCCCGTACTTTTAGGGCAGGCACTCGACGAATACACAAACATGTACCTGCAGCAGCTTGAACCGCATCTTGCCCAACAACTAGCGCAGGCGCTCGCCGCCGGCTGCACCCTCGATAAATGCGCCGCAGAATGCCGTTCCCTGAGCGAGCACGAGGAACTTTTTGCGGAAAATCGTAAGGGCGAAGATACCGAACTGCACGAGATGACCTCACCCACCGACGAGGTTGAATACGCGGACGAAAACGACCCGGAGGAGGGCGCCAGCACCGCCGAATACGGCATCGTAATGCTCGCCGCCGTAGGTTTTGCCGGTCTGCTGGTCGCCATTCTCAAGTCCGACGAGATTCGCGGCATGCTCGTAGATATGGTCAAGAACGCCCTTGCAACGGGCGGTTCTGGGCTGACCTTTGGGCTTTTCTAAACCCGGTACTACCCGTGAAAACCGCGAGAGTTGCCCAAACCCGACGAAAGGAACGTCTATGAGGCTTATACACCGCATGATGCGCGCCTGGCGGTTACGCGCGCGTGATGAAGGCGCCGTGACTGCCGAATTCGCGGTCGCTCTGCCCGCCGTGATTGCGGTGCTCGCGCTCTGTCTCTCAGCGGCAGCGGTAGGCATAGCCCAGTCGCGACTCGAAGAATCCTCGCGAGTCGCGGCACGCGCCTTCGCCCGGGGAGATAACCTCGCCGCCGTACAGCATGAAGTTTCGCGGATAGACCCCAGCATTAACCTACAGGTGCAGACCGTGGAAGAAACTTCGGGGGCGCGGCAGGTGCGGGTTCAGGTGGAGCGTGCGGCACCGGGGGTTATCGGCTCGGTAACCGGCTGGAGGCTGCAGGCCACCGCGACCGCACGGGTTGAGGGCAGCTCGGATAACGCCACGACGGCTGGCGGCGAATAAACATGGTCACGCCCGGTTTCATCTGGAATGCATGCGTGCCGCCGTTTGTCAAACCGCAGTGCGAGGCGGTTGATCGGCCACAGCCGACCGAAAACCCGGAGGAGGGGAGCGGCACTGTACTCGCGGTAGGCATGATCGCTGCCCTGCTGATCCTGGCAACCGTTATCATCGGTTTTGCCGGGGTAAGTATGGCGAATCGGCGGGCGGCGCAGGCGGCAGACCTGGCGGCGCTCGCCGCCGCGGATGCGCTGCGCGGCATCACCCCTGGGGACCCTTGCGATGTTGCCGCCCAAGTAGCCCGCGATAATAACGCCAATCTGGTGGGGTGCGCCCTCGCGGACCGCCCCGAAACCGTGGATATTCGGGTGAGTTCTGCCGTGCACGGACCGTTTGCTTTCCTCGGCGATGCGCAAGGTACATCGCGCGCCGGGGCACCGCATCCGGACTCTGGGGAGGGTGCACCCGATGAGGGACTATCCGGCGACGAGATCCCCGAAAACACCCCCTCCGACCGAACTGCTGAAGAACCGGGAAGCCCATAAAATCCAACTGATGAGCCCGATAGGGTGTGTTAGCCAGACCTTGTGGAATGCTCTAGCCTTACAGCATGTCCCGTTCTGCGTCATCGAGTGAGTGCAGCATCGCCCGCAACAGGTTTTGCGCGCCTGCCTTGGAGAGCGGCTCGTTGCGGTTGCCGCATTTGGGGGACTGCACGCAGGAGGGGCAGCCACTCTCGCATCCGCAGGAATCAATAGCGTCCAGGGTTGCGCCCAGCCAGGTGCGAACCGCCTCAAACCCGCGCTGGGTAAAGCCCGCTCCGCCGGGTGCGGCATCGTATACGAAGATGGTGGGGCGGTCCGTATCGGCGTGGTACAGGGTGGAGAGTCCGCCTAAATCCCAGCGGTCGCAGGTCGCAATCAGTGGTAGTAAGCCGATGGCGGCGTGCTCGGCGGCGTGCAGGGTGCCGGGTGCATCAGGTTCAGCCACACCGGCGGCAAACAGGTAGCTCGGTTCAAAGGTAAACCAGATAGCCTCGGTCATCAGGATGCTCGGCGGCATCTCCATCGGCTCATCGCCCAGGTACTCACTGCCGTACACCGAAAACCGTTGAAAACCCATAACCTGATCGGTCACCCGAACCCGCCCGCGATGCATCGTCAGACCAGCAGCACCGGGCCGGGCGCCGTCAAACTCGTACCGCACGCCCGCCTTTTCCTGCAGAATCTTCACCTCGGTCGCCTCAATCGCCCGCGTGTAATAGTCGGGGTACACCCGCGAGAGCAGAATAACGCGCGCCGCTTCATCCAAGGACTCCACCAAATACTGGGCGTTCTGGTGAATATAGATAGCCCCCGGGTGACCCTGAGTCATCGCCTGCGCCGAATCCATCGTGCCAATCAGCGAACCATCCTCGGCATCAATCAGCTGATAGGGACCACCACCGGTGGCACGCAGATCCACCAGATTCGTCGCCGACTCCGCGTGCGTCCAATACCAGCCATCCGCCCTGCGGCGCAGATAATTCTGCTGCACCAACCGGTTAAGCAGAGCCTCAGTATGCTCGCCGAACAGCGAAAGCTCCTCGGCACGCAGCGGCGACTCCGCCGCGGCAGCGCACAAATGCGGCGAAAGCACATACGGGTTCGTCGGGTCGAAAACGGTAGCTTCCACGCTCTGCCCAAAAATCGCCTGCGGATGATGCACCAGGTACGTATCCAACGGATCGTCCCCGGCGATAAGCACAGCGAGCGCATCCTGACCCCCGCGACCGGCACGCCCAATCCGCTGAATAAAGGATGCGCGGGTTCCGGGCCAGCCCGCCACGAGCACCGCATCCAGCCCGGAAATATCGATACCCAGCTCAAGCGCAGAGGTACTTGCCAGCCCGAGCAGTTCGCCGGTGCGCAGCCGATGCTCAAGCTCACGGCGTTCCTCGGGCATATACCCCGAACGGTACGCCGCCACCCGATGCGCCAGCCCCGCCTCCGCCTCATCAAGGTAGCGCTGCGCTCGTTGAGAGATCAGCTCAGCGCCGCGCCTCGACCGGGTGAAGGCGAGCGTGCGGGTGCGCGAGAGTACCAGGTCGGTGAGCATTTGGGCGCCCTGTTCAATAGCAGAGATACGCTGCGGTGCCTGCTTTTCCGCCTCGGAACGGGTGTCAAAGGCGCTCGCACCGGCGGCGAGCTTATCGGTCACCTGCGTATCGGGCAGGAACTCCGGTTCCCACAGGATGACGGTGGATTCTCCGCGGGGCGCGGTCGATGCGGTAATCGCGTCAACGTTCCCCTCGGGCACGCCAATGAGCTTGGCGAAAGACTCGGCAGGGTTCGCGCTCGTGGCGGACGCCCCATAGAATACCGGGCTCACCCGGTATAGGGCGCAGACTCGGCGCAGGCGGCGCAGCAGATTGGCGATATGTGCGCCGAACACGCCACGGTAGCTGTGTACTTCGTCAAGCACCACATAGCGCAGCCCGCGCAGGAAGTTCGCCCATTGCCGGTGGTTGCCCAGAATTCCGTAGTTGAGCATATCCGGGGTGGTGAGCACAAAATTAGCGTGTTCGCGCACCCACCGCCGCTCCTGCACCGGGGTATCGCCATCATAGGTGGCGGCGTTGAGCCCGGGAAGATGATAGGCGGTGATGGCGTTGAGCTGGTCGGCTGAGAGTGCCCGCGCCGGTGAAATATATAGAACGTTCGCTCTCTGATGAAATCCCGTGGAACTCGTATCTGCTGCCGTGGCGCTGAGCGGTTCACGGTGCGCCCCGCGGTAGAGAGCATCGAAGGCGGGCATGAGGTAACTCAGCGATTTTCCGGATGCGGTCCCGGTCGCCACGATCACATGCCGCGCCGTTGTACCCGACTCATCCTGCTCCTGCCCGGAAACTCGCCCGAAGGAGAGCCGGTGCGCATCTTCGGCGAGTGCAGCATCGAAGGCACAATGCGCTGCCTGTGCCGCCTGCGCCTGGTGGGTGTATGGTTCGTGCACGCCTAGCGACTCGAATGCCTCAATCACGCGTGGGTGCAGCCAGTGCGGCCACGGCGAATACTGCCCTTCACGTGCGGGAATGCGATGCACATGGGTGATTTGCGGGGGTAGCGAGCCGTCGTCGGGGAGCTTGGGCATGAGCCTGCTCAGCTGCTCGCGAAGGTTCTCGTCGGGGTGCGACGAAGGGGAGAACCCGGGGTGCTCATCAGCCAGGGAGTCGGGGGAGGGATCGGGGCGCATCACACCATTGTAAAACCTCGGGTACGGTAAACCGGCGTTGGCAATCGTAGGCCGCCCGGTATGTTCCGCTCGTCCCAGCAGGAAGATATTCGCTCCCAGAAAACGGCGAAACCAGCCGGCGCAATGGGGGCAGAAAAACGACGAGACATACCTCATGGTGAAGAAACCACATGCAACCCATAATCGCCGGTGTATCCCGCAGGAGACCAGGGATTATCGGCCATGTTACAGGACGAGCACCGCCGCCACGGCACACACGATGTACCCAGAAAGCGTAAAATAGGAGGGTGGCTCAGAATCGAATTATCTTGTATTACCAGTTTGCCCCCATAACCGACCCCGTGGCGGTCATGCTCTGGCAGCGTGCCCTGTGCGAGAAGCTCGGTTTGCGCGGGCGCATCCTCATTTCCAAACACGGCATTAACGGTACGCTCGGCGGCGAAATCAGCGCTGTTAAGGCGTACACCAAAGAGACCCGCCAGTACCCCGGTTTCAAGAACATGGAATTCAAATGGTCTGAGGGCGGCGCCGAAGACTTCCCCCGTCTATCGGTCAAAGCGCGCGATGAAATCGTGGCGTTCGGCGCTCCCGACGAGCTCAAAGTAGACGAAAACGGCGTGGTCGGTGGCGGCGTGCACCTCAAACCCGAAGAGGTGAACAAGCTCGTGGAAGAACGCGGCGATGAAGTCGTCTTCTTCGACGGACGCAACGCATTTGAGGCCAAAATCGGTAAGTTCAAGAACGCCGTGGTGCCCGATGTTCGCACCACCCACGACTTTATTCGCGAGATCGAATCGGGCAAGTATGACGATCTGAAAGATAAGCCCGTCGTCACCTACTGCACCGGCGGTATTCGATGCGAAATCCTCTCCGCCCTCATGAAAAACCGCGGATTCAAAGAGATCTACCAGATTGACGGCGGTATTGTGCGCTACGGCGAAAAGTACGGCGATAAGTCCCTGTGGGAGGGCTCGCTCTACGTGTTCGATAAGCGCATGCACATGGAGTTCACCCCGGATACCGTCACGATCGGCCAGTGTGAGCGCTGCTCGGCGCCGTCCAATAAGTTCGAGAACTGCTCGAATGAGAGCTGCCGCGAACTCGTGCTCCTGTGCCCCGAATGCGCCACCGATGATGCGAAACGCCGCTGCGTGCCCGAATGCGCGGTGGACCGCCAGAGCGCCCACGCTGGTATCTCATGAGCGATTCCGTACAGGCGCCCGTGACGGTTTCACCCGCGCGCATTGAAAAACACGGCTCTTTGCTGGTGGCGGGAGTATCCCAGGTGTATAAACTGGGGGACGATTTCACGCCGCTGTGGGATGAGCTGAATCAGAAGGCATCCCCGGCGATGCTCGATATTCTGGCGGTCACCCAGTACATTGGCGTGTGCACCCAACCCAGTACCGACGGATTCGTGCGCTACACGGCCGGTATTTTGGTTGATGACCGTGCCTCGGCGCATAAACTTGGGCTGGGTTTGCTGGAACTTCCCGCGAGCACCTACGCGGTGGTTGAGGTTACCGGGCCGATTTCGCGGTCTATTCCGGCAGGCTTTGAGAGCTTTGAGCGTGGGTTCTTCCCATCGCATCCACAGTACCGCCCGCTAGGCGGCCTGGAGGTGTACGGTCGCGGCGATATGCAGGCGGCAGATTACACGATGGAACTGTGGGTTCCGCTGCTAGAGGTTCCTGCCTCAGCATAAAGCGCTCCGACTAGAACTCCTTGGTCTTCTCCCAAGCCTCTATTTCGCCAGGGACTACCTCGAACACGGGGTGCACCGCGGGCTTACCGGCCTGGGTGAATTTCGCGAGACGCTCGGTAAGAATAGGCTCCCAATCGGCATCTCGCCCGGCAACTTTGTGCGCTAAAAAGCTCAGCTCATAGGCAAGCTGACCCTCGGTCACGGGAATAGGCTCCAGGGTTTTACCCTGCTCAGCGGCGATCAGCGAACGATTGAAGGAATACCCGCGCAGCTGCGCCTCATCGGCGAGCCCGTGCAGATAAGCCCCAATAGCCTCCACCGGCTGCGAATGCGCACGAAACCGAATGAGCTGCGGGTGATTCGTGTACCCTCGGGTGAGCCCGCGCAGCACTTTCTGCGCAAGCAAGCTCTCACGCCAGCACGCGATCAGGGCACGACGGTCAAGAAGGGACGGGTGGGCAGACCAAATACGCATCCACCCACTATACAGCCGCAGACCTGCACTCTTAGGTAAAACAGCAGCGGCACGCCCGAAAGTATTGAGGCAGAATGCACCTGTGGGGCGCTCGCATCTGAACAGGATGCGGGCGCCCCACAGCGGTGTAGGTGCCTTGAGGCTACGAGTTCCGTGCCAGCCATTCCCAGTATTCTGGGCTTTCGGGGGAAGGCGGGTCGGGTTGCTTATTCGGATCTGAGGGGCAGAAAGAATATGTGATCGCACCGTCTTTGATTTCTCCCCGCAAGTATGACCCGCCTTCGGCGTTGATATAGGGGTTGAGTACATCGGGCGAAACGAAGTTTCCGCCGCCACCGCCTCCTCCGGAGGAAACACCCACGAACGCGATATCAGATTTTAGACTTTCGGACGCGGCAGCCACCGCCGATCCCGAGCCGCCTCCGCCGTAGCCCGCGCCACCGCCTCCGGAAACAACGTACCCGGTAGCGTTGAGGTCATCGCTCGTGTTGCCTGCAGCATTGAGCGCGTACCCGTAGGCAACAACGCCGTCAGCCCCATTGCCGTTGGGGCCAGAGCCACCAGATTTGCCCGCAGAGTTCCCGGTGTGAATCTCTGTTCGCGCGGTAGAGGCAAAGGTTAGCTCTTTATCTTCCGTGACGGTGGCGAGGGCACCGCCGGAACCGCCAGATGCGCTGCTGCCATTCGACCCGGAAGGAATCAAAACCTCGGCGTCGTAGTGCTGGTGGTAACGTTCCTGCCCCGAGCGCCCCAAACCTTCAGGCACATAATCATCGCCAGCAGAACCTCCCCGACCAATATGCAGATTAGAGCTTTCATAGGAAGTCGGATCGTCCGTTATCCAGGTTCCCCCGTTCTGGTTGGCGCGTGTGAACCCTCGTGCGCCTGCACCTCCGCCGCCTCCGGCAACGGCGAGCACGGTTTCTTGGGAAGTTTTTGCATCGACCATGACGATTGCCGAAGAACCGCCGCCGGAGCCCGAATAGACCGTAACCTTATTGCTGTGGCTGTTCAGTTTACCCTGTACGTCTGACCCCAGTTCGGTGGGCAGTGCCGCAGAGGAACCGCCGTTACCGTACCCTTCGCCACCTTTAGCGGGGCGGTCATAATATCCGACGCCGCCAGCACCCACATAGAATTTGATGCGCTGCCCGGGCGTTACCTTGACGGTTCCCTGAATGTGGGCACCACCGCCTCCGGCGCCGCCGGTTCGGTTATATCCTGTGGCTTCCGAGTACCGTGTCGCCAGGCTACCGCCCGACCCGCCGCGCAGGTAGAAGCGCATATACGAGGCATAATCGGGAACCACAATTTCTTCATAGCCTTTTTCACCGGCTGCACGGCTTTGCGCGGCGGTGCGCACATCCTTGGCGAAAATACCGTAGCTTTTATCGGGGTCTAGGCAGGGGCCGTCGTCGGCAGATGATGATGCGTATGCCGGAATAACGGCGGTACTCAGCACAAGCGGTGCAGCCCATGCGGTTCCAGCCACCAGGTTTCGGCGAGAAAGACCTCGTCTCATGAAAATATCCTTGCGTTTGAAGTTGTCGTGAGTGTTTGCCATCCGCAATGGCCCCAAAAAAACCGCGCTGCACCACCAACTAAGGCTGATAGGGCTTCGTAACGCGTGCGTGACGTCATGGTCAGCGAGATCCACTGTGACAGAGCGTTGCCATTATGTCATGACCTGTTGTATATCGAGTATTTCCTAAAATTCAGGTGCATCTTGAAGAGCCGAGCCAGAAAAGCAATGTCTGTAGTACCTGCGCCTAGAAAATAATGAATCGTATGGTTTTTCTGCCGGAGTCTTATACATAAAAGCTTTGAACGAGGTATGGATATGCTAAGGGTGGAAGAAATGCACATTCGTTACCTTGAGGTAAGTATTGCGCGTAAAAAAATAAATAAATCATTACCTAATATGACGCATATATTTTATACCGAATAGCTTTTTGACTAGTCCTTACATAGGTGTTTTTACTCATATTCTTTAAAGCTTGTTCTGTAAAGTAAATAATTGTATGCTGAATGCTCATACACGAGGTAATACCCCCTGTAGGGCAATACGAAAGGCATAACAATGAACGCATCAGACACTCAGAAAACCGAACTTGCGGTACAAAATCTTGAACCACAGCCGGGCACAGAGAAAAAACTTGGTTTTCTTTCTTTTGGGCACTGGGCCGAAATTCCCGGTTCGCGCGTGAACAGTGCATCCGACTCACTGCACCAGGCTATCGATTTGGCGGTAGGCGCCGAAGACATCGGCCTAGACGGCGCGTTCTTCCGTGTGCACCATTTCGATCAGCAGCAGGCAACCCCGTACCCGCTTCTGTCGGCGATCGCCGCGAAGACCAACCGCATTGAGCTTGGCACCGGCGTGATCGATATGCGATACGAGAACCCGCTGTATATGGCCGAACTCGCCGCGATGGCCGACCTGATTTCTGCCGGGCGCCTGCAGCTGGGTGTCTCACGCGGCTCGCCCGAATCCGTTATCCGCGGTTTCGAGAGTTTCGGTTATTTCCCCGCCGAGGGTGAAGATGAGAGTGCGATGGCACGGCGTCACCTCGACATCTTCATGAAGGCAATCCAAGGCGAAGGCATGGCACCCTCCGCGCGAGTGCAGGGCAAGTACGCCCCCGTGCAGCCGCAGTCGCCCGGTCTGAGTGAGCGCATCTGGTGGGGCGCGGGAACTGACAGCACTGCCGTGTGGACCGCACAGCAGGGGCTGAATCTTATGTCTTCAACGCTGATGCTCGAAGATAAAGGTGTGCCTTTCGATCAGCAGCAGGCGGAGCAGATTCGCCTTTACCGCGAGGAATGGGTCAAGGCAGGGTACACCCGCGTGCCGCGTGTTTCGGTCTCGCGCTCGGTGATCCCCATTATTGATGCCGATTCGGCGCGTTATTTTGGTCGCCGCGCGCAGGAAGATTCGCAGGATTACACCGGTATTATCGACAATACTTTCTCGCGGTTTGGGCGCAGCTATATTGGTGAACCTGACCTGGTTGCCGAAGAACTCGCACGTGATGCTGCCGTTCAGGCGGCAGATACCGTGCTGCTGACCGTGCCGAATCAGCTGGGTGTTGACTTCAACCTGCGGATGCTCGAATCCATTGTGAAGGACATCAAACCCGCGCTGACGGTAAAGGCATAGCGGAGTTTCGCTCCCACAATATCGAGTGGGAATACCGCGAGCAGGTGGTTTTGGTATGAGCAGGTAGGAAAATACTACTTGCTCAGCCAAAAACCACCTGCTCGCGGCGTTAAGAAACGAGGCGCTTAGAATGGGGAGTATGGCTGATGAACTGTACTCCCGCATCCCCGACACCCCCATAAGCGACGATACCGCCCGACTTGAGCGCATCCGGGGCGCCCTTGAGAGGCTTAACTACAGTTATGACGGGGTGCGTGAACTGCTGGGGGAGCGCGCTTTTGAGGCAATGGCGCGCGACCAGGTTGTGCCCGGCACCTGGCGGGTACAGAACATCCTTGATGATGCGCACACCACCGACCCCGACCGCCGCCTGGCGCGCATAATCGGGTTTTTCTTGTTCGCACACACCCTAACCCGCGCGGAACTTGCCGATGCGCTCGGCAACGAACCCGCACTTGATGACTTTATTGCCGCAAACCTCGTGGAACCGGCGGAGTCAGAAACTACCCGTGCCCCCGAGAACCCCGGTGAAGAACCGTATTACCGCGCCGTGTTTGACCTGCGACCGCATTCGGCTGATGACGGCACCGAGCTGTGGGTGGCCTCCGACTTGGGGGCGCATCAGCGACCCGGGGTGCTGCGCAAAGATCACGTGCTGGGTATCGGGCAGGCATCTCTAACCCTGGCGCAGATTACCGAGCGCACCCCCGTGGCGCGTGCCCTTGACGTGGGAACCGGCTGTGGCATTCAGACCTTCCACCTGCTCGCCCATGCAGACCACGTGACGGCTACCGATATTTCGCCGCGTGCCCTCGCCTTCGCCCGTTTTAACCTGCTGCTGAACGCACCGGCCCTGAAACTCGACCCGCAGAACCTTGAAGCACGCGTAAGCCTTCGACAAGGCTCTTTGCTGGATCCCGTGGCGGGGGAGCAGTTCGACCTTGTGGTCTCAAACCCGCCGTTCGTTATTACCCCGCGCCGCGCGAACGAAAGCAGCGACGACCAGTTTACGTACCGTGACGGCGGGCTGCCCGGCGACGATATTGTCAGCACGCTTATTCGGCGCATCCCCGAGGTGCTGGTGCCCGGCGGGCGCGCCCAGATGCTCGGCAACTGGGAAATTCACCGCAACAATACAGGCGAGGCGCAGCCCTGGGATGCGCGCCTGCGCACCTGGTTCGCCGAATCCGCCACCGGCACACCGAGCGAGGCGTGGGTAATTCAGCGCGAAGTGCTCACCCCCGAATCCTATGCGGAAACCTGGCTCAAAGACGCGAGTGAAAACCGCGACCGCGACCACTACGAGAACACCTACCGAGCCTATCTCGACGACTTTAAAAACCGGAACGTTCATTCTATTGGGTTCGGGATGCTCTGGCTCCGCCGCCCGGCGCACACCACCGAAACCGCGCCCCTGAACCGGTTCGAGGACATCACCTACCCCATAGCCCAGCCCATCGCGCAAAGCATCACCGAGGCCGTGGCACGCTTCGACCGCCTCACCACCCTCAACGATCAGGCCCTCACCGAAACCCACCTTGTACTCGCCGAAGACGTGACCGAAGAACGCCACAGCCGCCCCGGCGCTGAGCATCCGAATGTAATTCTGCTGCGCGCCGGATCCGGGCTGTGCCGCACAATTCTGCTCTCAACCGAAACCGCCGGGTTCGTCTCCGTATGCGACGGCGAGCTGAGCATCGGGCAGATTTTAGGTGCGCTCGCCGTGCTTCTCGGCTGGGAAGACTACACGCCGGATGCGCGCGCCGCCTTCGGCACCGAGAACGAGCATCCGCGCGATACCCTACTGGTCGCTATTCGAGAACTCATCGAAAAAAGTTTTCTGCACTTTGCAGATGAAAACAGCTAACCCCCGGCGCCCCAGCGCGGACCCATAAAACACGCCTTTGCCGCGCCGAACATCACAAATTTCGGCACGAAGAAACACCTACACTAAAAGAATGACTATGCAAGACACCCCAGATACCACCAAGAAAATGAGCGCCGAAGACTGCTGGGCGCGCCTGCAGGCCAACAATCTAGGGCGACTCGTGCTCACCGACGGCAACTTCGTAGACGTGCTGCCGGTCCTCTACGGGGTAGCCGACCACGAAATCTACCTGCGCACCACCCGCGGTGACCGTTTCTCCGCCGTGGTTATGAGCCGCCGCGTCTCCTTTGAAATCGACGAGGAACTAGAGAACGGCATCCGCTCCGTGATCGTGCAGGGCGTGGCGCACTGGCTGCCACCCGAAATGACCCCGCCGCTCGTGCACACTTTCGGCCTGCGCCACTACGAAAGCGGGCACCTTATGCAGTGGGTGCGCATTGTGCCGCGCAAAGTGTATGGGCGCGAATACCCGCTTCTTCCCGCCCAGGGCGAAGGGTATTTTCCGTACAACTAATTTCGCCCGCCAACCCGCCTAAGGCCAATATCTGCGGTTGCCAACTCGATACAGACGTGCATAATAACTGGTATCGTTGCATCCACACCCTTAATCCAAACACAAGCTGTAAAACGTGATAAGACACATGCGTGATAAGCGCACCTAATAGGCGTAACCGCCAGAATGTGCGCTATTGTTGTATCGCATCTACACCACACAATTATGAGGAGAGCCGTGCCCACCAAGGCAAAGAACGGAAAAGCGCTGCTGATCGTTGAGTCCCCATCGAAGGTGAAGACTATCAGCGGTTATTTAGGCAACGAATTTCTGGTGGATTCGTCCATGGGACATATTCGTGACCTGCCGCAGCCTTCCGAACTGCCCGAGAACCTGAAAAAGGGCCCGGTCGGCAAGTTCGCGGTCAATATCGACGACGATTTTGACCCCTACTATGTGGTTAACCCCGATAAAAAGAAAAAAGTCGCCGAACTCAAACGCAAACTCAAAGACGTTGATGCCCTCTACCTCGCAACCGATGGTGACCGCGAAGGTGAAGCGATCGCCTGGCACCTCAAAGAGGTTCTGAAACCCAAGGTTCCCGTCTACCGCATGACCTTCCCCGAAATCACCCGCGAAGCCATTGAACGCGCCTTCGGGGAACTGCGCGATGTTGACCTGCACCTGGTCGATGCTCAAGAGACCCGCCGTATTCTTGACCGTATCTACGGTTACGAAATCTCACCCGTACTGTGGCGCAAGGTCGGCCGCGGCCTATCCGCGGGTCGCGTGCAGTCCGTGGCAACACGCCTCGTTGTTGAGCGTGAACGCGAACGCATGGCCTTCGTCGCCGCCAACTACTGGGATCTGACCGGGCATTTCATCACCACCAGCAACGAGGGCTTTGACGCCAAACTCGTGGCGGTCGACGGCACCCGAGTTGCCACCGGTAAAGACTTCGCCGACGACGGCACCCTCACCTCCACCAAGGTCACCCACCTCTCAGAGGCGGATGCGCGTACCCTCGCCGAAGCCCTCACCGCCGCTCCCTTCTCGGTGCGCTCGGTCGAAACTAAACCCTATAAACGCCGCCCCGCCGCGCCGTTCACCACCTCAACCCTGCAGCAGGAGGCGGCACGCAAGCTGCGCTTCTCATCGCGCGTAACCATGCAGGTTGCCCAGCGCCTCTACGAGAGCGGCTACATCACCTATATGCGTACCGACTCGGTGGCACTCTCAGACCAGGCCGTGAAGGCGGCACGCCGCCAAGCATCCGAACTCTACGGCACCGAATACGTGCCCTCCGCGCCGCGCACCTACGCCTCCAAGAGCAAAAACGCGCAGGAGGCGCATGAAGCAATCCGCCCCGCGGGTGACGCCTTCCGCACTCCCGACGCCGTGCGCGGCACGCTCTCCAACGACGAATACCGACTGTACGAGTTGATCTGGAAGCGTACCATCGCCTCGCAGATGGCAGACGCCACCGGCTCGACCGCATCCGTGCGGTTAGGGGCAACCGCATCCAACGGGCGCGATGCCGAGTTCGCAGCATCTGGCACCGTTATTACCTTCCGCGGCTTCCTCGCCGCCTATGAGGAAGGTGTAGACGCAACCCGCTTGGCAGAACGCGACGCAAAGAACGCCGAGAAACGCCTGCCCGCGCTCGCGCAGGGTGACTCGCTCACCGCCGAAAAACTCGAAGCCACCGGGCATGAGACCCTGCCCCCGCCACGCTACACTGAGGCTTCGCTCGTGAAAACTCTTGACGAGCTGGGCATTGGGCGCCCCTCCACCTACGCCGCCGTGATTTCAACGATTATGGATCGCGGCTATGTGCAGGTGCGTTCCGGCTCGCTCGTGCCTTCGTGGACCGCGTTCTCGGTGGTGCGCCTGCTCGAAACCAGCTTCGGGCCCTACGTGAACTACGAGTTCACCGCGCAGATGGAAGAAGACCTTGACCGCATTGCCCGCGGCGAAGAATCGCGCGTGGAGTGGCTGGGCGACTTCTACTTCGGCGGCGGGGTGCAGAAGAAACGCGGGCTCAAGCCCATTGTAGATAATCTGGGTGATATTGATGCCCGCGACATTAACTCGATCCGCATTGCTGACGGCATTGTGCTGCGCGTGGGTAAATTCGGCCCCTACCTTGAGGCCGAAGGCACCGTCAATACCGAAACCGGCGAAGTCTCTGACCCCGTGCGCGCTAACGTTCCCACCGATTTGGCGCCTGACGAGCTGACCGCTGAGAAGGCGAAAGAGCTGCTTGAACAGGGCAAATCCGATGGGCGCGTGCTCGGCACCGACCCCGCCTCCGGGAACCAGATTATCGCCCGCGACGGGCGCTACGGCCCCTACGTCACCGAAGTTATCGAAGAGATGACGGAGGAGCAGATTCAGGCGTACCTGGATGCGCAGCCCACCGAATACTACAAGAACGGCAAACCCAAGCCGAAGAAGAAGCCTAAGCCCGCTAAGCCGCGCACCGCATCGCTCTTCAAATCTATGGATTTGGCGACCGTAACCCTAGAGGATGCGCTCAAGCTCTTGAGCCTGCCGCGCGTGCTCGGCACCGATGCGGAAGGCAACGAAATCACCGTGCAGAACGGGCGGTTTGGCCCGTACCTGAAGAAGGGCACCGACTCGCGATCGATTGGGTCTGAGGAAGAAATCTTCACGATCACCCTTGAACAGGCGCTCGACATTTATGCGCAGCCTAAACAGCGCGGGCGTGCCGCCGCTAAGCCCCCGCTCGCCGAGCTCGGTGTAGATCCGAACAGCGAAAAGAATATCGTGGTCAAAGATGGGCGGTTTGGGCCGTACATTACCGATGGCGTTACCAACATTACGGTGCCGCGTTCGGAAACCATCGAATCGCTCACCCATGAGCGTGCCGTCGAACTGCTCGCCGAAAAGCGCGCTAAGGGGCCTGCGAAGCGTAAGACTGCGGCAAAGAAGACGACCGCCAAGAAGAGCACCACGAAAAAGACGACTGCTAAAAAGTCCACTACTGCAAAGAAGACTGCGGCTAAAAAGGACTAGTCCTTTCTTCACCCCAACAATACGGATGCGCTGCTCACGAAAATGTGGGCTACGTATCCGTATTGTTGCGCTTGGCAAGATTTACATGGATGCGCGACTTGCGCTCGCTTTACAAGGCGACCAGTCACGACGGCTCCGCTTCGCTTTGCCGTGCGCGACAGCCTTAGGCGCTCGCTGCTAGTCGCACTCTCTGGCCTGTGTGTGCATCCATGTGCGGCGGGCGAACTCGCGCATCCCCGGCGGTGGATTGCGCGCATCAAGCGGCGACTTGTGCCACACTTAATGAAGTTGTACGTTATCCCGGCGGTGGCTGGGGGATAGGAGCGCGCCGTGCGCCTCGGTGTTCTTGATGTTGGCTCAAATACTGTTCACCTGCTGTTGCTTGACGGCCACCCGGGCGCCCGCCCCGAGCCGTATGCTTCGCATAAGATTCCGCTGCAGCTGGTGCAGTATTTGACACCGTCGGGCGATATTTCTGATGAAGGCCGCGCCGCGCTGACCGAGTTCGTGAAGTCTGCGCGCGATTTCGCCATTGAGAATAACGCCGAAGATCTGCTCGCCTTTGCGACCTCTGCTATTCGCGAGGCCGGTAATGGTGCCGAGGTTTTGCAGTATGTGCGGTTGAAGACCGGCGTGAGTTTGAGCGAGATTTCGGGCGATCAAGAGGCCGCTATCACCTATTTCGCGGTGCGTCGCTGGCAGGGGTGGGGTGCGGGGCGCATCCTGAATTTTGATATTGGGGGTGGGTCTTTCGAGTTCTCTACGGGCACGGATGCCCTGCCGGATGCGGCAATGTCGGTGCCGTTGGGCGCCGGCCGCCTGACCCGCGAGTTCTTTGATGAACAGCCCCCTTCGCCGAAGCAGACGAAGCGGCTGCGCAGGTATGTGCGCGAGCAGATTGAACCGGTGGCGCAGCGGTTGCTGGCATTTGGCGAGCCGAATATGGTGGTGGGCACCTCGAAGACTTTCCGTTCGCTGGCGCGTATTTGCGGGGCGGCGCCGTATTCTGCGGGGCCGCATGTGAAGCGTGAGATGCATGTGACGGATTTGCGCCTGTGGACTCGCCGCATGGAGGCTATGGCTCCCGCCGAGCGCGCTGACCTGCCCGGTGTTTCCCGGATGCGCGCCGACCAGGTTCTCGCCGGTGCAATGGCGGCTGAGGCTGCGATGGAAACCTTCGGTATCGAAACGATGCGTGTTTCCCCCTGGGCTCTGCGTGAAGGTTTGATCTTGAGGCGCCTAGAGCACCTGGCGGAAGGTACGAGCACGCCGCTGGACCCGAAGACTCTGGTGGGGG
The DNA here is from genome assembly GCF_001809415.1 of Rothia sp. HMSC058E10. Lineage (NCBI taxonomy): Bacteria > Bacillati > Actinomycetota > Actinomycetes > Micrococcales > Micrococcaceae > Rothia > Rothia sp. HMSC058E10. The sequence goes on from NZ_KV797627.1 coordinate 237,447, forward strand.
AGTAGAGGCGTTTTGATCGCTGAGCCTGCCTGATACCTCTTGACGAACTACCGAGAAATCCTCAGTAGTTGCCTCTTCTAGCAACTCTCCCTCGGCATAGATGTTTTTAAGATGGGCGACAAGGCATAGCCCACCCGTAACTTTAGGACCGCTGGGAGTGGAAACAGCGTGCAGCGGCTTGTACAAAGGCTCGCGCTGACCCCGTGAAACCGAAGACCTATTTTAAGGAGTTTTTGTGCCTATCTACAAGCCTGAAGAATACCCGAGTGTGATCGAGCGTATTAAGGCTAAAGTCGCTCAGAAGAATATCAGCATGGGGCCTACTGTTTCGGAGGCAGACATTATTGCTTTTGAGAGTGCCTGCAACACCCGCCTGCCGCAGGCGTACAGGCTGTTTCTACTGGAGGTTGGTGACGGCTGGCGTGACCCAGCGATGGGGCATATCAGCACCGGTTCCATTCACCGGCTCGCAGAGATTGAGCGCAAAGACCTTTCCCTCCCCATGACGCTCACGGACGGCTGGCTCTGGGAAGTTGAGGAGGACGAAGAACAGCTTAGCGATGAGTCCTTTGAGCGTAAGCTGGGTAACCAGGGTGTTGAGCTCATGGATGAAGGATGCGGCATGACCTATGAGCTGATCACCGCCGGGCCGTGCACCGGTGAGGTGTGGAGCTTTTCGGATGTTGGTGTGAGCCCCTGCTTTGAGCGTCAGGACTTCCTGGGCTGGTTTGAGCTCTGGCTAGACAGCGACGGCGACCCTGACTATTTCAAGGATTATGTCTACGAAGAAGACGAATAGCATATACCGCAGGGGTTTATCGAGCTCTGTGTGAGGTCCTGGTTTTGATACGGTTGAGGCACCTGGTGAAGGTACTAGTAAGCCGCTGAACCCGAAAACTTTGGCGGTGGAGTAAGGACGAGCAGCTACATAAGCCGCCAGTATTTTGTGTACTAGGGAGAGCCGTGGAGTGTTGGGGACAGCTATTAAAGAATAGCTGTCCCCAAAACCCTACAGATTGATTAGCTCTCCGTATTTTCTGCTGCTACGTCTTCAGCTTTTACAGTGGTGTTCTTTTCACGCCATTCGTGGAGCTTGTCGTTAAAAAACTGTAGATCTTTCGAGATTTCTGCCTTCTCTTTGGGATCTTTCACCTCAAGAAGTTTATTATTCGTTTCTTCTATTTTTTGGATTTCACATTTAAGGGAATCCTTCTGCTCTGAAGTAAGGAATTTACAGCCAAGGGGTAAGCCTTCAGAATTTAGATTAATAGAATAACCTTCTTTGGCATCCACCGTGAAGTTATTATCATGTGAGCCGAATAGGGTATTTCTATTATTCGTCTCGCCATAAAACTGAGGGGCGTAGCGTGTGAATTTAGTACAGAAACCGTTGTCTTCATTTCCGCCAAAAAAAGTTTCCTTATAATAAATAGACCCGCTAAAATCAGTTACATTCTGGTAAATGGACCAATTGAATTCAGCCTGCCCCAGGTAGATGGAGTCGAGGAAGTTAGCCTTACCCATGTAGGTGGAGCGGAATCCGAAAGTACCGAAAATAACGTCTTTCTTGTAGATGGAGCGACTGAAGCTAGCCTGCTTCTCGTAGGTGGAGCCGCGAAAGTCAGCCTGTCCCAGGTAGATGGAGCCGCCAAAGCTGGCCTTATTACCTTTGTGGGTATAGGTGGATTCACTAAAGTCAGCCTGTCCCAGGTAGATGGAGCCAATAAAGTTAGCCTCGCCCTCGTAAGTGGAGATTCTAAAGCTAGCTTCACCCTCGTAAGTGGAGAAGCTGAAGCCAGCTTCACCCTCGTAAGTGGAGAAGCTGAAGTCAGCCTCACCCTTATAGGTGGAGGAGAAATCGGAAGTACTGAAAGTAACGTCTTTGCCATAGGTGGAACCGCTGAAATCGGCCGCACCCCCGTAAGTGGAATCGCTGAAGTTAACTTTACCCACATAGGTGGAGCGGAAGTCGGAAGTACTGGAAGTACTGAAAGTAGCATCTTTCTCATAGGTGGACCGA